>CAZFWT010000042.1:0-17216 GCA_964522635.1 uncultured Halobacteria archaeon
CAACTTCGTAAACTTGGAAACGTGTCCCAATTTTACTGTCGGTTCGTTCTCCTGTTTTAGCCGACTGCAAGTATCGAAGCTCTTATCACTCGGTTTCTTCTCGCTCAAGCCTTCGCTTTAGCCATTTCCGGAGCTCCTCGAGCACAAAGATGAGGATAGCGAAGGGTACGAAGAAGAGCCAGTGCTTCAATGCCAGCGGGCCCGTGCCCAGGAATCGCTGGAAGAAAATGAGGTACGCGAACCCGAAGATGAGCAGCAGCTCGGTCGCGAACCCGATGAAGAGTGCCTTGTTCTTGAAGAAACCGATCGTAAAGATCGAATTCCTGATACTCCTGCACTGCAGCCCGTTCGCGATCTGGCAGATGATGATCGCGGCCAGGCACATGGTCGTCGCTTTGATGTAGAGCGGATCAGTGAGCGGCAGGTCCATACCACGCACCCAGCCCCCCTCTCGCAGCACCCACCAAAAGCCCAGCAGCCCGGCCGCGGCCTCGATGGGACCAATAAAGCCGTAGGATCTGAGCAGTATCGGTAAGGTCAGCATCCGCTCCTTCCGCGACCGTGGCGGGCGCTCCATAATGTCCACCTCCGGCGGCTCGGTACCGAGCGCAATGGCCGGCACCATGTCCGTGCCCAGGTCGATCGCCAGGATCTGGATCACCGTCAGCGGTAAGGGCACGCGGAAGAGCACGTACACAATGAACGGCACGATCTCCGGGACATTGCTCGTGAGGATGTAGGTGACGAACTTCTTGATATTGTCAAAGACCGTCCGCCCCTCCATCACCGCGTCCACGATGCTCTTGAAATTGTCGTCGATCAGGATGATGTCCGCAGCCTCCTTGGCAACGTCCGTGCCAGCGCCCATGGCGATCCCGATGTCCGCTTCCTTCAGCGCGGGCGCATCGTTCACGCCATCACCGGTGACTGCCACCACCTCGCCCATCTCCTTTAACGTCTCCACGATTACCAGCTTGTTCTTCGGCGCGCTTCGCGCGAAGATGATCTCAGGGTTCCGCAAGATCGCCTTCAGCTCGTCCTTACTCATACGGTTGAGGTCCGCGCCCTCGACAATCACCGGCTCGCCCTCGATCACACCCGCCTCACGCGCGATCGCTTCCGCGGTGAGCCGGTTATCACCGGTGATCAGCACGATCTTGATACCCGCCCGCTTGCACTTCAGCACCGCCTCCCGCACTTCGGTGCGCGGTGGATCGATCATCCCCGCGAGTCCGAGGAAGACCAGATCATGCTCCACCTCCCCCGCGCTGTAGCGCTCCTGCAACGGCACATCCCGGTACGCCAGTGCGATGGTTCGCAGTGCGTCCTTCTCGAAGCTTTCCGCAACGGCCTCAAGCCGCTCCCTATCAGCCGCAGACGCCTGCTGCTCCTCGCCTCCGAGCAAGATCCGCGTCGAGAGCGCGAGCACCGACTCGGGCGCGCCCTTTACATAGGCGACCGCCTTATCGCGCTCACCCCGGGTAATAGTGCTCATCATCTTCCGCTCGGAGCTGAAGGGTAGCTCAAAGATCCGCTCCGCCTCCTCCGCCTCATCCTCCTGCTGTGCCGCTGCGTCCATGAGCTTCTTCGCGAGCACGAGCAACGCACCGTCCGTGGGATCGCCGATGATCACGTGTCTGCCCTCCTTCACGGTGAGCTCGGAATTGTTACAGTACCGCGCGGTCTTCAAGAATGGCTCGAGCGCGCCCATCTCCGCGTCCGGGACCGGCTGCCCGTTGGCGAGGAGCGCGCCTTCTGGCCGGTAGCCCGCGCCGGTCACCGCGAACTCCTGCTCATTCGCGAAGAGCTTGATGACCGTCATCTCGTTCTTGGTCAGGGTTCCGGTCTTATCCGTGCAGATGACCGTGGTCGAGCCCAGGGTCTCGACGGAGTTGAGGCTCTTGATCAGCGCATTCCGCCGCGCCATCCGCTGCGAGGCGATGGAGAGCGTTAAGGTCACCGTCGGCAGGAGCCCCTCCGGCACGTTCGCGATGATGATCCCGATGGCAAAAATGAAATTCGCCGTGAAATCACGACCGATGACCCAGCCGGTGAAGAAGAAGAGGATGCCGAGCAGAATAGCGATGATCGAGATCACGCGGATGAAGAACGAGATCTCCTTCTGTAACGGTGTCTTCTCCTCCTTGATCTCCTGCGTGAGCCCCGCGATCTTCCCGAATTCCGTGCCCATACCCGTGGCGAAGACCACCGCCTTGCCCGAGCCGGAGACGACGGTCGTACCAGAGAAGACGGCGTTACTCGACTCGATCAGCTCACCCCGCTCCGGCGCCGTGTTCCGGTTCTGCGGGATCGACTCGCCAGTCAGCGGCGCGTTATTGACCTTCAGCTCGTACTGCTCGAAGAGCCGCCCATCGGCTGGAACGCGATCGCCCTCGGCGAGCACCATGACATCACCTACCACCACCTCGCGTGCGGGAATCTCCAGCTCCTGCTGGCCCCTGATTACCCGTGCTACGGGCGCGAGCATCCGTTTCAGCGCCTCCGCGGCCTGCTCCGCCCTGTATTCCTGATAAAAGGTGAAGATCGCGTTGATGAAGATCACCGCCACAATCGCGATCCCCAGGTTCAGATTGCCCTCGTTCGGCGATAAGTACTCACCGAAAAAGGCGAGTCCGCCGGCGACCCAGAGCAGGATGGCGAAGAAGTTGAAGAACTGCTTGAGGAACTTTATATAAAGCGGAGTCCGTCGCTTCTCCTGGATCTCGTTAGGACCGAAGGAGCGGAACCGTTCCTGCACATCCGCAGCGGCCACGCCCTGGGGCGAGGATTCCAGTGCGGCAAAGACCGCTGCTAGCTCCGTCTCGTGGACATCGTCTACCTTCTCCATCGCGCTCGCTGCCTCTCTCCCTCTCTCTACTCTATCCACAATCAATCCCGCGACTTCCAGAGCAAGAGGTTTGACGGCGTCCTCCGAATAATCTCCTCCATCTCGTTACGTCCCAGAAACTCCTTGGCCACATTCCGCTTCAGCGCGCGGACAAGCAGGAGGTCGAATCGGCCAACCATGGCCTCGTCAAGGATGCCATCAGTCGCGTTCTCGCAGACCCGCACGCGCACCTCGGCCGGTATGCCGCCTGCATGGAGTTCGCTTGTAAAGGTCCTGAGGTACTCCTCGCTTTCGCGGACGATCGCTTCCATCTCCTCCCTGGCATACGATCTGCCCAGCTCTTTGGCGCCGCGAAAGAGCGAGACCGTGAGCTCCAGGCTGCGAGCGAGCATGGCGATAAGAAAGAGCCGCTCGTTGAAGTGGTAGTCACGGTTAGAGATCGGAACGAGCAGTTTACGGTGGTGCGTGACCGGTCGCGCCTTGACGATCCGCACGCCGATGACCGAGGCCTGAGCGTGCTTCATGAGCCGCTGGGCAAGGGTGCCGATGAAGAACCGACCGTCGCGCTCGCCCCTGAGCCCCGTGATGATAAGATCCAGCTGCTTGTCCCGCACCAGCTTATTCACGCTGCGCACCAGATCGGCCTCGACCGCGAGCTGCTCGGTTTCGAGCCCTTCATTTTGCGCTCTACGCTCGATTGCATCCACGTTCGCCTGGATTTCAGGATCCCTGAACGCGGGAACGAAATATAATTTCGCGCCGGCTGCGCTCGCGGTCAAAAGAGCGTAACTCGCCACGAATTTCGGCTCTATGCCCGAATCAACGATCATGACGATGCGCTTGTACATTACAGAAAACAACTCGGTGTACGTTTATATACCTGACGATAGGGTGCGACTGCGGGAGTCCGCGAAAAGGAAGGCCCTTCTCAGATCATTTTAGATCGTGCTCATCACGAATCTCGCCAAAGATCTCCTCTATTAAGTCCTCCAGGGTCACGAGCCCGATTGGGTTCCCCATGGGTGACTGGATCACCGCCATGTGCACCTTGGTCCGCTGCATCTCACGCAGCACCTCATCCACTTTCATCCCCGGCGGGATTCTGAGGAGATCGCGCATCAGCTCCGTGAGCGGTGTGCTCTCCGCTTTCAGGAGCGCGTCCTTGAGGATCACCTCGCCCACCAGGTTCGTTTGAGCTCCACGGTAGACCGGGAACCGTGAGTAGCCTGTCTCTGCTGACATCGCGAGGAGATCCGCGACGGTACCTGACTCGGGAATGCTGACGATCTTCTCGAACGGGACGCGCACCTCTGTCACCTTCGTCTCGTCGAATTCAAAGATCTCCTCCACCAGCTTCTGCTCATCCTTCTGGATCGTGCCATCGTAGACGCCGAGCGCAATCAGCGTCTTCACCTCCTCCTCAGTCACCACCGCCCGCCTTCGTTGCTCCTTGCCCAGCAGCTTGAGCAGGACGTCAGAAACGGCCGAAAACGCCTTCACAACCGGGAAAAAAATACGGTGCACCCAGTACAGCGGCCGGGCCACGCGAAATGCAAAGGCCTCGTTGTGGATCCCGTACGCTTTGGGGGTAGCCTCGCCAAAGATCACGATGATCAGGGTCATCACCGCTGTCGCGATCCCGACCCCGATGTTCCCCAGTAGCGCGGTGGCTAGTGCGCCCGCGAGAACTGCGGCGGTGATGTTCGCCAGATTGTTCCCGATGACGATGGCACTGACCACTTCGTCTGGCTCTTCGAGTAGGTGCTCGAGCAGCAGTGCGTTCTTCTCACCCCTTACCGATTTCTCCCGCACATTCACGCGATTGACGGAGACGAAAGCCATCTCCGCAGCGGCGAAGAAGGAGGAGAGAATAACGAGGAGCACGATAACAGGAATCACGATGAGCATCGTCTCGTTCTTTCTTCTTATTTATATCAATTCTAAGAAATGCGTGAGAGTATTTGAATATGTATGTGGCCTGATAGCCGGAAATTCGCCCCACCAGACCAGTTTACGAGGAGCGCTGAAAAAAAGAGGAGGGAGACGATCATGTGCCCCGTAGCGCTCCCTACTTTGCTTCCGGCTGCAACCAACTTCTCTTTCATATACACGCCGCTACGATGTCCTTGATTCCGCCAGTGCTTTAAGAATTAAATTCGTGGGGCGTAAATGGTTGGTTGTAGGTTTTGGTTACCTGGAAGGTGAAGGGTTTGTTAAATGAACTGTTGTGCCAGTCACCGAAATAGCTGCTCCAAGTAGCTTCAGTGATTCTCCCGGATACGTAAAGTTAAAGATTCACACGTCGTGCTACTTCCAGCGTTCAATCCTCCGGCTGGCTGTGAAGGACGCAGGATGCGCAACAACGACCCTGTGAAGGCACGCAGGTTTACTCCTTGCTTTTTACCCTCTCTTTTACCGTTTTTACTACGTCCTCTTTTTTTTCCGCTGCTTTTTTGGTTGCTTCAGTGCTCACTTCTTCCTTGAGTTTTTCACCAACTTTTTTTGCTTCCTCTTTTATTCCCATTTTTCTTACCTCCTTTTGGTTCCGCTAATATCAACCATCTCATAGTGGAACAATACAAAAAAAAAGTTGAGAGAGATTCCCACGTGGAACCTCCCCCTGCCTCATCGTTACGAATGGCTAGTTACTTCTTGGTCAATTTCTCTTTCAGGTATTCTGCGACGATGTCTTTGCTTCCCCAGCCCAGCGCGATGCCTATTGCGACTGCAAGACCGATTCCAAGGCCCCACGCCAGCGGAACGAGGAAGGTGTAGATGATTTGGGTGTCAATGAGCATTTGATCCAGTGCCAGTGTGAGGATCAGCAAGGTGAAGAGCGCCCGGAGTATCGTTGCTATAAGCTCACCGGAGGCAACTTCGCGGGTTTTTAGTTGCGCTCCAAGCCAGTCCATGAGGAAATCAACGAGGATAAGGCCGACGACCAGCAGGAGAAGACCAGCAATGAGATGCGGGATGTACAAGACGAGCTGATTCATAAAGTCAATGAGCAACTCTATTCCCAGCACGTTTATGGCTGCCATGATGAAAATGATGTAGATGAACCATCGTACGAGGACGTCGAAGAATTTGGCCGTAGTCATGCCCGATGATTTGACTGCATCACCAACCATCGTTTTGTCTATGGCCGCGCCGAGACCTATCTTGTCAATTATGGTACCGATGATTTTTCCCACAAGCTTGCCGGCGAACCAGCCAATGAGCAAAATGATCAGCGCAGCAACGATCGCAGGTATCCATTCGATCATGGTTCCGATTGCGGTAGCAAAACTTTCCATAATGGTAGTTATTATTTCTGCCATACGTATCACCTCCTAGTTTTTGTTTGAGGGCTATTATGTTATTTATGTCACAACAACTGCCCCAACACTCGAAAGCAAGTGCTAATACTATGTTATACTCCTTGTATATAAAACTAGAGGGTATTGAATAAGCCCTTCCAACCCTACCTAATTCTTTCCACGCTCGTAAAATCCAGTTTAGATAATATGGTATGGGAAAAGCCCGTGGAACTTCCTGAACGAGAGCCGGTTCGCGACCTGCTTCTCCAATTCGAGTGCCACTGCTGAAGCACCAGCAGCTTGAGTTTATCGCCGAGCTGCGCCACTCGCTTGCTTGCTTGCTTGTACGTACGCTTACTTACGTAGGTAGCGTTAGGGCGCTTTGATCTTAAACCCATACGTGTGTGTTTACGGGCCCACAGCCGCAATTGCTTCCTCGTAGATCGTGAGCGTGCGTGCGGCAATCTCATCCCAGGCTTGATAGGCTTCCACGCGCCTGCGGCCTCGTCGCCCCATGTTAACCGCCTGCTCAGGGTGATCGAGCAATGAGCAGAGGTGCACGGCGAGATCCGCGGGATCGCTGCTGTCCGCGAGCACACCCGTCTGATCGTCGCCCACGGGTATGATATGGTCACAGGTCGAGCAGATGCCTTTCGCGCCGATAATCACCGGTTTCTTCATCGCCATCGCTTCCAGTGAGATCATGTTGCAGGGCCCATAGAGTGCGGGGCTGAAGATCACGTCGGCTGCAGCATAATGAACGCGTCGTTCATCCTCACTCACCAATTCGGATCGCAGTTCCACATGCTCCTCAATTTGCAATTCACTGAGCTTCGGTGCGAGTTGGATCGTGAACTCAGGCCTGCCGAGTATCACCAGCTTCGCCCCGGGATGTTGGGGAAGCAGCGCCTGGAACGCTTCCAGTGCGGTGAGAACGTCCTTGATCTGGGCTGATGCCCCGGTGAGCAGCAGCAGCTTCCCGCCGGGGGCGATCCCGTACCGCGCTCTGAGTTCAGTAAGCCGCTCGGAATCCACCTTATCAGGATCGTAAAAGTCACGATCCACGGTGTTCCAGCAGACACGCAGCTTACCAGCATCAAATCCGTGCATGATGAGGTAGTCGTGGAGCGGATAGCAGACGGTGATTATCCGATCTGCGACCTTCGCTGCAGTCTCTTCGATATGGCGGATCATCGTGGCTGTTTTCAATGGTGCACGTACGTCTTCGATCGAATGGAGATGAAAGACAAATGGGAGCCCCGTTTCGCGCTTGACCATGATCCCCGCGAGTGCGCTCTGCCAGTTGTGGGCGCAGATGAGTTCGAATCGCTTTTCATCCTTCTTGATGAGCTCGTTCACGAATTTCGCGGCGCTGAGGACATTGGAGATGAGCACATCGTTGAAGTATTTTGCGCTCGTGCTCAACGTTAGCAGGTTCTTCATGGTAAGCAGGTGAGGGAGGATGGCGCTACCGTTCACGAGCAGCGGCCGATTCACGTCTATACCGCCCATCGTCTCCCGCGTCTTCAGAGTGCCATCGTTCATCGTGAAGACCGAGATCTCGTGCCCCTGCTGCTTCAGCGCACGGCAGATATTCACGGCATACGTGCCCAAGCCGCTGCTGATCTGCGGTGAGTATTCGGCGACGAAAAAGCCGATCCTCATTGCTTCGTCCGCACCTCCTGGATCACCGCTTTGTAGTGATCGAGGGTACAGGCGGCGATGTGATCCCAGGTGAAATATTTCTGGACGCGCTGTCGCCCGCGTTCCCCCATCTCCTTCGCCGCTGCCTCGTTCTCAAGCAGCGAAGCGATCCCCCAGGCGATATCTGCGGAGGTATTGCCATCGACGTGCACACCGGTCTGATCATGCCCGGCGGGAATAACAAAATCACGGAAGCCGATGATGCCTTTCGCACCGACGACGAGTGGCTTCTCCATCGCCATCGCCTCCAGAGCCACGATCCCGAAAGGCTCGTAGATCGAGGGCGCGACGAAGAGGTCACAGGCTGCATAATGCCTGATTCGCTCGTCCTCACTCACAAATTCGAACCGGGTCGTGACGTGCTCCTCCAGATGCAGGACACCGATCAGGTCAGTGATCGTCCGCTCCAACTCGCCCTTGCCCAGCACCACCAGGTGCGCCTCCGGATGCTTACTGATAATGGTCGGCATTGCTTTGATCAGATTCAGCACACCCTTCACTGCTGTCAGCCGTCCGACGAAGAGGATCATACGGTCGTCCGGGTCGATGCCGTAGCTGGCACGCAATGCAGCAACGGCCGCTGCGGGAACCGCTGCGGGGTCGTACCGGTCCGTGCGTATGCCGTTCCAGCAGACCTTGACCTTCGTCGAATTGATCCCATGCCGCATCAGATCCTCCTGCATCGGGTAGCTGACCGTGAGCACCATATCGGCGACTTCGGCTGCGGTCTTCTCGATGTGCATCACGGTGTCCGAGCCACCGCCGAGCGCGCGACCCCATTCGGTGGAATGGAAATGGAAGACGAACGGGAGCCCCGTCTCACGCTTCGCCATGATCCCCGCCATCGCGCTCAACCAGTCGTGCGCGCAGATGAGGTCAAACGCATAGCCTTCCTTCTTGATCAGCTGGTTCACTAACTTCGTCGCGCTGAGGATGTTCGTGATGAGCACATCGTTGAAGAATTTGATCCCCGTGCCCCACCGCCGCAGATCTTCGGTCATGCACATCGGCAGTATGCCCGCGCCATCCACGATCATCGGCCGGTTGACATCGATGCCGTGCATCGTCTCACGGGTCTTCAGCGTTCCATCATTCATCGTGAAGACCGAGACATCGTGCCCCAGCCGCACCATCGCCTGCGTGATATTTACCGCGTACGTTCCCAATCCGCCCACGATATGTGGCGGATACTCCCATACGAAGAACCCTATTCTCATCGGTACCGCTCACCTTCGGTCGCTCGTGGTCAGGTCATAATTCAATGCGCATTCTCGCCGCTTTCGCGGAAGTGAGCTCTGCGGCACTCTCGTGGCCTGCTATGTCCACTATTTCAAGCGCGCGACTATTCCGCGCCGCTTCTTCACGAACTCCACCTTATCCTCGCGCGCGAGCCAGCCGAGGGCCATGTAGGCTGTGCTTTGAGAGGTATTAAGCGCCATAACCACGCCCGAAAGGCTCATTTCGCCCCGATCCTTCAGCAAGTGCCAGATCTCACCTGCGATTCTTCCTATCTCCTCATTCATGACCATACCACATCACCCCTTCATATTCTGATGTTCTTGTCGCGAATATATAAAATAAATCCCGAACTACCGGTTCATGCAGCCCGGACGAGGGAAAGAAACGAGTAACTATGATTCCATAGTGCGCACCTTGCACAAGCATGCCATTAACCGCTCTTGAAGCTCCGCCCAATCATAATCCTGCAGATCCATGCTCGAACGCACGTCCCGAAGCTCGTTCGCAAGCTCATCGTCACCCACGCTCGCCCGAATCCAGCGCTCAAGCTCGCCCGGCTTCAGATATGCCTCAAGAAGCGCTTCCGCATCCTCGCGGCTTAGATCACTGAGGTAATCACTGAGCCCTTTCAGACTCCAGATCGCCCTGCCGTCCGGCAACAGGAGCGGATACTCGCCCTTTTGTATCGTCGCGCGCAAGCGAGCATTGAAATCGTGAATGACCGAGAAGAGCGTAATGAAGGCGTCGTAGGGCCGCTCAAAATACGAGAAATAGTTGTGCACGTCGCCCGATGCGCCCCCGGTGGTGAACATATAATAGAGGTGGTCGCTGATGCCCAGATACCGCCACAGCTTTACTAGGGCCGCATCTCTTGACTCCTTCACCAACGGCTCAAGCCAGCGCAGATAATCGAAACAGGCCCACTGCATCGTGTTCCCGATGAAGCACGAGGTGTCCCTCTCCAGGTCCGCCCACGAGGTCGTCTCCAGGTTGCGCACGTCGATGACGTCAGCCGGCGAGTGCATTGCAACGATCTCGGACGGTGTGGCGAATGCCAGCTCGCAGGCTAAAACCTGCCGCGGAAAGTCCTGGAGGAATGAAAAGATACCGGTGTCCTCCCAATGATGCTCGCCGAAGGTCTCGTAATCCATGAAGAGGTTGATACACTGCCCCGGTGTCGCGTTGAGCCAGGCGGCGTACTTCGAGGCCGTCAGCGGATGCTCCTCCCAGCCCTTCGAAGAGAAGCGGAACCCGATATCGTCCGTCAACTGATAGTGCCGCAGGAGCACTTTGAGCTTCTTACAGCCAACGGGTGCATACACGTAGTTCGGTGAGCGCCCATCGAGGACGCGGTCAACACCCTCTGCCAGGATACCCGAGTACCCGAGGTCCTCCACGAGCTTCGCAATTCGGTTATTGTAGAGTAACTCGGTGTTCTCGAAGAAGGTGGGCATAACGCCGATTCGATCGCGCATCAACTCACGATGCAGCCGTATCTGCTCGATGAATTCGCCCTCGTTATCATAGAGCCCCACGAGCGAATGAAAGTACGTCTGATCCAAAAACTCCACGCGACCGGTCGCCGCCAGCGCCCTGAAGTCCTCTACCAGCTCCTCGTACCCGTACGCTTCACACTGCTCGATGAAGACGCCCGTGACGCTAAAAGTCACTTTGAACTCCTCGTGCTCCTCGAGCAGCCGCAGCAGCAGCTCATTCGTGGGTAGATAGCACTTCCGCGCCACCTTCGCAAAGATCTCCCGGTTCGCCGTATCATCAAAGTAGTAGGAGAAGAGGTCTTCTGCGCGCAGCCCGCGTTTATACATCCGCTTGCTCCAGAAGTAGTCGTTCCGCAGTCGGAATGGTTGATGCACCTCAAAGCCGAGGCAGATGCTCTTCTTCTCCATTGCACGAACACCGGATGATAATTGCAAGATCTTTTTACATATCAGGGCACCATGGATAAATAACCTTCGTTCCGGGGTGAAGACCAATGAGCCAGATAACGGACCTCGAGGAACTCGTTGCGGCGCTTCCACACGATGCTCAGGCGTTGTTCAACCGATTTTATTGCATCGAGCTCGCAACGGGCACGTTGAAGATCCCTGCAGACATGGTCCCGTGGGTGAACGCGCGGTTTGGCGCGGTCGAGCGAGTAGAGGCGCAGCGAATCGTCTCTATCAAGAACCGGTTCACGGGTGAGCACAGCTTATTCAACCAGCTACGGACCGAACGCCCGATCGAGGCGCGATCACCGGTGCACCTGGCGGAGCTGGAAGAGAAAGAGCACTGCCTCTTCTGCCAGCCCGAGACGAGCACGCCCGCCGATGCGTTCGGCAGGATCACGGGCACCTATTGCGTCACCGCGAGCAATATCGCGAAATACGACGCGCTTCACAGCCTGGTCATCTTCAAGGAGCACAATCCACTGATCATCCAGAAGGAGTGGCTCGCGGATTATCTGAGCACGGCAGAGCGGTGGTTCGAAACGGTCGTCCGCTATCATGGTGGTCCCGCGCCCCACAAGTTCTTCCTCTGGAACTGTCTCTGGAGAAGCGGCGCGTCCATCATCCACGGTCATATGCAGCTCACGGCGACGAGCGAGCACTACGGGAGATTAGCCGCGCTCGAAGAGGCGATTACGACCTATAACCGCTCGTTCAACGGCGATTATCTCGCGGATCTGATCGCGGTGCACGAGCAGTTAGGCCTGGCCCGGCAGGAGGGGCGCGAAACGATTCTCTGCTACCTGACTCCGGTAAAGGAGAAGGAGCTCGTCATCGTGAGCAGCGCGGCGCGGAGTGATGAGATGGCAGAGACCCTTTATGCCGTTCTCCAGCGCTATCTCGAACTCGGGGTGCAGTCGTTCAACCTCGCGATCTTCCAGATGGACGGCCGGCACATCGTCCGGCTCGTTGATCGCGGCTCACTAGCTGATAAAAATTCAGATATTGGTGCTATGGAGCTCTATGCGGCCTCCGTTATCGCCTCTGACCCCTTTAAACTCGCGGAAGCTATCTTTGTGTAATTCGATCGAGCTTTTGGGTCAGTGCTGCGCGAGCGCAACGACATCCTCGGGCGCGATGAGGAAGACGCCGGAGTACCGCAAGCCCGGAGGGATCGTCAATCCCTGATTGATTCTGGTTTGGACGAGCGAGCAGCCAGCGCCGATGGTGACCGCATTGCCGATCACCGAGTTTGACTCGATGGTGGTGGGGTGCTCCGGCGTCGAATCCACCAGCACTTTCCGACCCACAATGCTCTCGGTAATACGGGCGTTATTCCCGATGCGAGCTGCATCCATGACTGCGGAACGTTCCACCCTCGCGGATTCGCCCAGTATGCAGAAATTGTCGATGTTCGCATCAGCAATGGTGCAGAAATCGCCGATTCGCGTGTGCCGCCCGATGAGCGCTGCGCCCTCGATCGATAACTTCCGCTCCTCGTATTTCCGCACGATCGCTTCCCGACGCTTGATCGAATCCTCGCTGTAGCCCTGCACCCAGACGTTTTGGTCAGGCGCGATCTTCGGCTCCAGAATGCGGATATCAAGCGCGCCGTGGAGCACGTCGTGCATCGCCTTCAGATACCGCTCCGGACTCCCCAGGTCGTACCAGACGGCCAGCTCGTACCCGTAGACCGGATAGCCGTTATCCACGAGGTACGGGATGAGATCGAACCCGAAATCGAGCCGGCCTCGCTCTTCTCTGAGCCGTCTGATCTCCTCACCGGCCACGATCTTCCGAACCTCAGGCGAGAGGAGATAGATGCCGGCGTTGGCGAGCTTGCTCGGCGCTTCTGCTGCCGCGGGCTTCTCAATGAACCGCATGATACGCATATCCGGCCCTAAATCCGCGATCCCGTATTGCTCCACCTGCTCGACTCGCGTGAGCGCAATGGTCATCATCGCGCTCCGCTCTTCGTGCGCGCGGATGAAATCGCGGAGCTCGAACTCGAAGAGGTTATCGCCCTGAATAACGAGCACCGGAGTGTAGACGTCGTAGTACTCGACATTGAGCCGGTAGGAATCCGCGCTGCCCAGGTCGTCCAGATTGGGCTGGTGCTTGATGTGCACCCGCGGTTGGATCTGGTACTTGGCAGAGAACCCGATGCCCTCGCCGTACTGATCGAAGAGGTTCGTATAGTTCGTGTATCCGCCTTCGCCGAAGATGAAGTTCCGCACGCCCTGCTCCGCGAGCGAGGCCATGGGGAACTCCAGCAAGGGTCGATTCAGGAACCTGACGCAGGGCTTTGAGATGTCATTTGTCAGCGGCCGTAACCGCTTGGCCTGACCACCGACTGGAATAAAGCAGCGGAGCTTCGCGATGTCCATACTCTCGTTAGAGGGTGCCATGACTTACGAGCCCTTCGAGCTGGTCAAGTCTGAGCTGTTTATGCGCCACATTCTCCACCGCGTCGATATAATTCTCGATCTTATTGGACCAGGAGAAGCTCTCAGCCAACTGATATGCCCGCCGTTTCAACGCCATGAGCTCCTCATATTCTAGATCCCACGCCATCAAGAGATAGTCCTTCAACGTCTCGACAATTTCATCAGTGCTCCTATCCAGCATTGGGAGCACGTAGATACCGTCCGTCTCATCACCCCGACCCATCGATTTCAGCTCCTCACCCAGACCCGAGAAATCGCTCGTTACTGCGACGCAGCCCTGCGCGGCCGCTTCAATCGGGGTCAAGCCAAAGGGCTCGTAGCGGCTGGGAAAGATACCGATGTCGCATCCGTTCACGAACTCGAAATAGTTCAGATACAGCGGCAGCTGGCTCGCGCTGAGATACGACGGGACGATTATCATCTTCACCCGATCCTCCTCTCGGTTCTGCAAGCCCAGCTGCCAGCAGAGATCCAGAATGGGATCCTTGTCGTACGCGTAGTCGTGCGTTGCCAGGGGCGGATACTCGCTCCTTGTCCTGATCTCAGAGATCGCAAAAGCATCATTCAGGATCTCCTCCATCGTTACATTCTTGCTGATCAGCTCCACCAGGCTTTTAGCCAGGAACCTCCGCTCGTTCTGTGAAACCGCCTGCGTTAGCAGCTCGGTGAGATAGTCAGAAACCGGCTCGAGCATGCTCCTGATCCTGCGATACTGCGTCTTCGTCCGCAGCACCGCTTCGTTGAGCCCCGTCGTCCGCGTGGGCACGAGCATGAAGGCATAGACCTGTTTCGTGTCCGCGCGATCTCGAAGCTCCTCATTCAACTTCGCCAACGCTCTGATGAAGATATCAAAGCCCTTGTTCACGAACTCGTACCGTCCCGAGGTCATCACGATCAAGCTCTCCTGCTTCCCGATCGTGTAGTGGGGCGAGAGCATCACCCGCATGAATTCAAGAATGTTCTCCTTATGCACCGCATGAATCTTCCAAATATCATTGAAGTCCCGACCTTCGGGCAGTCGAATACCATTGGTCAGAACGATATCAGGCGCTTTACCGAGGTAGTACGCCGCTTCGTGTGCCACTGATTGCGAGACGGTGGCGAAGAGGTCACAGATCTCCGCTGCGGCAACTTCCGTGAAGTGTGTCGCCTGCACGCCGCGCTCATACGCGCACACGGTCGTCTCCTGTGAGCGCTCTCTGGACTCCTCGCGGCTCTTCACCGCCACACTCTCGCCTCTGGCACTATCCATCCGGCCGTGCGTGGTCGCATGCGTGACGAAGATCGTGCGATAGGGCAGGTCAAACACCTTCTTCCTGAAGATGACGCCGGCAGAGAGCCATTCGTGCGCGATGACCACCGCCGTCTTATCACGGTATAGTGAGGTGCCCATGAGCAGCTCAATCAGCCGCCCTGCCGCTTCTGACCACGTTATCGCCTCGTCATAAAAAAAATCGCTCGTATAACTATCTATCTGAAAGAGCTCCCAATTACGACGCTTTATCAGGTGCGACATGGTGTCAATCCGATTTCGGTCGGTTGACTCGACGCCCAGGATCAGCCGGTTGTAGCTCTCATCCGAGGCCGTTCGGTTCATATACTCGTGCGCGTCCAGGAGGATACAGGGCACGCCCCGTCCACCTTTCCACCGCCCATAGTAAGCCTGGATCCCTTCGGTTGCAAAGCGGCTGAAGATATTTTCCAGCTCAACGGGCGGCCGCTGCTCCTCGAGATCGGGCGGCGAGGTCGCATGATTGTACAGGCCAATAGTGAGATAGTTCGGGAATCGCGCCTGCATCACGTCCGCTTTCGACGTGAGCACTCCGTAAATTCCGCCTACTTTGTTACAGACCTCGTTGGATACTTCTACTACCAGTAACTCATTGGGTGTCATGGTGCGTCGTGGATGGGTGGATAACACTACCCTTTTTAAAACTCTATCTCCAAGTATTTATAACTTGGGTGCGCATTTTTTACCATTTACTCATTTCGCTTCCAGAGGATGCGGGTGCTCGGAGGTCGGTCAGGAGACATGGAATCGCTGCGAATCGGGCTGTTCTCATGGGAGAGCCTCCATTCGGTGAGGGTCGGGGGTATAGCACCGCACGTCTCCGAGCTTGCGGAGTCACTGGCAGCCCGGGGGCACGAGGTGCACGTATTCACGCGAATCGGGGATCGGAGCGAGTACAACGAGATCAACGGCGTGCATTACCAGCGCTGTCTGCATGATCAATCCGGGACCGTTGTCGCGCAGATGGATCGTATGTGTGCGGCGATGGTGTCCCGGTTCGAGACGGTGCAGCAGCTTTTCGGGCGATTTGATGTTGTTCACGGTCATGATTGGCATCCCGTGCTCGCTTTGAACGAGCTGAAGTGGAAACACGGCGTGCCCTATGTGCTCACCTTTCACAGCACCGAGTGGGGCCGGAACGGTAATGCGTTCGGGGGCTGGTGGGAATTCCGCGAGATCTCACATCGCGAATGGCTCGGGGGGTACGAATCGGCCGCGGTGGTCGTCACCTCGCCGAACCTGAAGAACGAGATCCAGTCCCTCTACCAAATTCCCGACTACAAGATCAGTTTGATACCCAACGGGATACGAGCAGGGAAGATACGACGAGCGCTCGACCCGGGCGCGATCAAGCAGCAGTATGGTATCCACCCGCTGGCGCCTGTGGTGCTTTTTATCGGGCGCATGAGTCATCAGAAAGGGCCGGATTTGCTGATCGAGGCGATACCTAGCGTCCTGGCAACGCGGTGGGATGTCAAGTTCGTCTTCATTGGCGAGGGTGAGCTGCGACGCCCGTGTGAGCAGCGCGCGGCGCAGCTGGGCGTGAGTGCTGCCTGCCGGTTCCTCGGCTACGCGCCCGACGAGGTCGCGACTGCGTGGCTGAACGCCTGCGACATCGTCTGTGTCCCGAGCCGTAATGAGCCGTTTTGTATCGTTATTCTGGAGGCTTGGGACGCCGCGAAACCGATCGTTGGCACGGAAGCGGTACACCTGATCGCCAATTATGAGACGGGTATCAAGGCCTACCGCTCACCCGAATCGATCGCGTGGTGTATCAAGTACATCTTTGCCAATCCTGGTGAGGCGAAGCGAATGGCCGAGGCCGGCTCGCGATTGGTCGCCAAGATGTATGACTGGGACCGTATCGCGGACAGGACCGTGAGCGTCTATAAGACGGTACAGGTGTAATGGCGCATCGTCCCTGCATGTAGCAGCCGCGTCCAGTATTTAAATACGCAGAGCGGGAGAGTAAAAGACAGGGTCGAAAGCGCGAACGGAGGAGATAAAAATGGCTAAGGAGTTTGAGCGGATTCTTGTGCCCACGGATGGCTCGGCAGTGGCGAAGAGAGCGGCTCATAAGGCGTTCGCACTCGCGCGCGCCACGGGGGTCGACGTCATCGCGATGCACGTCATCGATATCCCAGGATTGCCAGCACTCTACGGATTCCCCGACGAGCTGCCCTATGAGCAGCTGCACGATCTTATACAAAAGCAGGGGCGGTCATATCTCGATGAGCTCGAAGAGCTCGGTGAGCAGCTGGACGTGAACGTCTTCAAGCGGATCGTTGACGGACATCCGGCTGATGAGATCATCAAAGCGGCACGCGAGGACGATCTGATCGTCATCGGGAGTAAAGGGCGGACAGGGCTCGATCGCCTGCTCATGGGGAGCGTCGCGGAGAACGTCGTTCGTCACGCGCCCTGTTCGGTGCTGCTCGTGCGCTA
>CAZFWT010000043.1:0-17188 GCA_964522635.1 uncultured Halobacteria archaeon
AAGGGGCGCTCATGGAAGAAGTCGAGAGCAAGGAAGCGGAGACAGCCGCGTAGCGAAGGGAATAGAACTCGCTTCCACTCTTTTTTTCTTTTTTACTGCTACGAGAGCTTGAGCACTCGTTCGCGAAGGTTAGGTCAGGGTCGTCTGTAGCGCGCTGCAGCGTTCGCCCGGTATCCTGACCGGGTAGTGCTCCGTGAGACAGCCCAGGCAGAGGCTGTTCGCCTCGATCCCGACGGCCTCGAGCAATCCTTCCAGGCTGAGATAGCCGAGTGAATCAGCGGCTAAATAATCCCGTATCTCCTCGATCGTGCGCGTGGCCGCGATCAACTCGTCCCGCGTAGGGGTATCGATGCCGAGATAGCAGGGTGCGATGATGGGCGGGCTCCCGATACGCAGGTGCACCTCCTTCGCCCCCGCCGCTCTCAAATACCTCACGAGCTTCCGCATGGTCGTGCCCCGTACGATACTGTCATCGACCAGTACGACTCGCTTACCCGCCACGTTCGCCCGCACAATATTGAACTTCGAGTGCACGCTCATATCTCGTGTCTTTTGCTCGGGCATGATGAACGTTCGACCCACATAGCGATTCTTTATCAACCCTTCGAGGTACTCGATCCCCGAGCGTTTCGCGTACCCGATCGCGCAGGTGATGCCCGAATCAGGCACCGGCGATACGATATCTGCACTCACCGGATGCTCCACGGCCAACCGCTCGCCGATCTTCATTCGCACGTCGTAAACGAGCTGCCCATCGATGATCGAGTCCGGGCGTGCGAAATAGATGTACTCAAAGACGCAGTGAGCGCTCGGTACACCCGGGTGGAGCTGATGCTGTACGAGTTTCAGGTCGCGGTGACCCGCTGGATTGCGCGCTCCTGCGGGGTGCGAAGCACGGATGACCAGCACCTCACCCGGATTGACGTCGCGGATGAGTGTCCCGCCCAGCGTATCGATTGCCGGGCTCTCTGATGCGATCACGTAGCCGACATTCACGCCGCGGCACTCGTCCGTAAGCGCACCAATGCACAACGGCTTGATCCCGAAGGGGTCCCGCACCGCCAGTAACATGCTGTCCATCAAGATCGCGAGCGAATAGGAGCCGACGACCCGTCGCATGACCTCCGTGAGTGCCGCGATAGGATCGTGGTCTACCAGTTCCCTGGCCAGCAGCTGCGCGATCACCTCCGTGTCGGTCTCCGAGTGGAAAATTCGGCCTTCTCGTTCCAGTTCTGCGCGTAACTCACGGGTATTTACGAGATTGCCGTTGTGAGCGAGCGCGAAGTAGCCCTTCTGGTAATTGACGACGAGCGGCTCGGCGTTTTCCAGCAGCGGAGCTCCGGTCGTCGGATATCGCACGTGACCGATCCCCATCGATCCCTGCAGCTCGGCTAAGTGCTGTGGCGAGAAGACCTCAGCGACCAGCCCCATACCTTTTTCCGACTGAATCTTCGTCGCCTGCGTACCTCGTTCATCAGGATCTTCATCCGTGCTCATGCCACAGGAGACAGCGATGCCCGCAGATTCCTGCCCGCGGTGTTGCAGCGCATAGAGCGCATAAAAGAGGGGCAGTGCAACGTCATCACTGCTATGTGCGATGCCCACGATCCCACAGGCTTCTCGAACCTTCGACTCGACACTGCTGGTCTTCATGTGCGTCTTCTCAGCGCTCTCCGTTCGCGATACTGTCTGTGTCTTACTAGAGTTATCCGCTGATTATTGCCGATTCTCCGCCACCACTTCGCCTCTCGTAATAATCTCCTTGGTAGCGGAGTTAATAACTCCTCTGCTCTCGTGTTCTTGTGCGAGCCGCGTTCCATTGTCGCAAAAGTTCACGCGTCATACGGGACCCATCCCGTTGCTGAAGGTGCTCGTTATCGGTCGTACCTTGCGATAGACCTCTTGCGGCTGTTCCCGGGCACCGTTTACCCTGAGGAGATCGTCATCCACGGAAATACCGAAGAGCCGCTCGTTCTCCTGCAAATACGGCAAGATGAGCTCCCAGTCCGCAGGTGTAACCGTGGAGAACGCTCCGCCGTTGAGCTGCTCCGCTACCAGTCGACGATGCGGGTCCCGGATGTAAATCGCACCGCCGGAGGCGAGCGAGAAGAGATTGGAGCCCGGGTATGGCGTATCCTGCTCGTGAAAGCGGCCATGCTCATCTGGTTCAAGTCCATTAACTACCACGAAGCCACCGCCGTTCAGCGGATCACCGGCCATAAAGGACTCCGCGAGATAATCGAGACAGGTCCCGTTGATGACGACCCGTGGCTTGCCCACTGCATTGATGAGTGGTCTGCCCGCGGTATTGCCCAGCACGTATGCTTCACCGCCTTTAGCACCGTACATGAACGTCTGGCCGACGTCACCGAAGATCACGAGTTTACCGCTCTTCACGATCTGTCCGAGCTGATCCTGGCCATCGCCGTGCACATACACTGCGGCGCCATCGATCGATGAGCCCAGATAATCGCCCGCACTATCATATACGTCGATCCGTACCCCTGTGGTCTGCGCTCCTAATCCAGAGCCGCAAAACCGATGGCCCTGCGCGTTATACACGACGAATTGACGCCAACCCTGCTTGTAAGCTGCAACGAGCAGTCGTGCGGCGCTTTCCGCGCCTTCGGGCGGGAACTCCGCAACGTCCATGATTAACACGTCGCTTGCGGTCCCTGGCGGTCGCAGGCAGTCCTCAGTCAACCAGCGGATGAGATGATACCTCCCGTGGGTTTGGGTCTCGATCGAAGGCGTTGTGTCGAAGATCTTATGGAGCGCTTCGCGGACAGCCTGGATGATCGAGCTCCGCTTCTTACTTCCCGTGTCGTATCTGAGGTCGTTAAGCAGTGTCAGCCCCTCGATCACCACCGTCCTCGCTTGCTCGTCCCGCTGCGCGTACCTTACCAGCTCGTTCAGTGTCCAGCATAACCGGTTCCAATCCCAGTCCTTCGTTCCGCAGCTCAGGAATGCGAACAGTGCATCCGGACGCTCCAGAGCGGCCTCAAGCAGCGCTCGGTGGCTCCTGCTATCTGACAGTTCGGTAACCGGGATCGTGAAATCGCCATGAGTCTGATTCTCCGGTGTGGTTATCCGAGCACCGAATTTATTGGTGCACTCGAGCGCTTTCGTTTCAGTGCCGCGCAGGGAGAATATAAAGGCGCCACCGTCGGTATAACTCCCGCCTCGAGCGTTCCAGTACTTGTCAGCGACCGAGGGAAAGCGTTCATCCTCCTCTGAGAGACTCTTCAGGGTCGCGTCGATCGCTTGCTTTTCCGATGCGATGAGCCCTATTTGCAGGTCGCCGTGCTCGACCAGTGCGAACACCTGTGGCCTCAGCATTGACGTGTCAGTTATCCCGATGAGCTGGAGGATATCCTCGTACGGCTCGTTTCGGGCGACGATAAAGAACCAGGGGCCGTCAGGCGAGCCGTGGATGTGCGCGGTCTGCAATGCGCGGTAGATCTCCTGCTTCTGCGGCGAGAGCAGATCGAAGTCGCGCTCGGTCGTCGGCGCCATCGCCTCGATGAGATACTCCAGCGGATAGCTATATTCACGGTTGAGCAGGTCGAAGAGGAGCACAGCAACTTCGGTATCCGTCAGGAATAAGGGCTCCCGCCCGCGCTGTACGAGGTACTCGACCACGGAGTGATAGTTCGCGAAGTCGCCATTGTGCACAAACGCCTCATGCATACCCACGAAGGGGTGCGCGCCGCCGGGATGCCAGACCCTGCCTCGTGTGGGATACCGCTGGTGCGCGATCCAGACATGGGCGCGGAACTCCTCGAGCTGATAGTACCGGATGATACTTTCTGCGTACCCGACGATCTTCAGGATCATCATATTTCTGCCGTGCGAGAGCACGAACGCGCGTTTATCGCCGAGCGCGGCATAGAATTTCTTGTTGATCCGGAGACTGTTCTGAAAGATCAACTCGTCCTCGACCTTCCTCCGCTCCCACTCCTCCAGGCCGTGCGTCCTTATGTAAGCATTGAGCACCTCAGCTTTGACCCGGACAAAATACCGCCACACCTCCGGAGGTTCGGTCTCGAGCTCCTCTACCTCGCGGTAATCAGCAACGGTCGGTAGCCGTTCGGCGTGGTCAATGTCCAGATAGGGCGCAATGAACTCCGCTTCAAGCTCCTCGCGCGCCGCTCGATCAAGTAACGCGATCTGGAGCAGATAATCCTCTTCGAGCACAGATCGAGAAACGCCGAGATCCTCGTGCGAGAGGCCAACCGCAGCGATGCCACCGCCTTTTCCGTTGCCCCGGTTATGCATCTGGTACGCGGGTTTGAAGATGTGCTTGCCCTTGACGAGAGCGGTGGATGCAAAGCCCACGACGCCGCAGCCCCCTTCAGCCTCGGTGCTATAATACACGCTCATCAGTTCTCACCTCCTTTTCGGTCAGATAATCAAGATGCAGCAGGCACTCGTATCGCCCGACGAGTTCCTTGACGCTCCGCATGCCGAGCTTGCTGAGGATCTCGGCGAATGTGCTTCGCCACGAGGCGTAGAGGTTGATGAGGCGTTGCGCGCCCCATTCCACGTCGAGCGCTCTGGTAAGCTCCGGATCAGTGGTTGCGATGCCACGCGGGCAGCCTCTGCTCGATTCACAACTCCCACAGCGTACACAGCCCAGCGCGACGAGTTCAGTGGTGCCGAGCGCAACGCCGTCAGCGCCCAGTGCAATCGCCTTAGCCGCGTCATAAGCGGTTCGTATGCCGCCACTTGCGATCACCGTCATCTTGTCCCGGATCCCATCCTCTTTGAGGAACTCATGCACTTTCGGGATTGCATACTCGATCGGCATGGCGATATTCTTCTTCGCAATGTCCGGTGCAGCCCCCGTGCCGCCGTAGCTCCCGTCGAGATGGATAATGTGTGCACCGGCGTAATAGCTGCCCACAGCCACCATATCCACGTCCCGTGCGGTTGAGACCTTCACCGAGACGAGCGCCTCGGGGTTGATCGTCTTGATCCAATCGATGTGTTTCTCGTGATCCTCCACCGAGTAGACGCTGTGGAACGGAAACGGCGAGAACAAGCTGCATCCGGGTATTGCTTCCCGCATACGAGCGACGTCTGCGGTCACCTTATCCCCCAGTAGATGCCCGCCGAGGCCCGGTTTCGCGCCCTGCGCATACTTGAGCTCCACGATCTTGACCCGCTGTATGGTCTCCTCAGAGACGCCGAAGAGCCCGGTTGCTACCTGGGTGATCATATTATCGTCGTAGTCCCGTAACGGCTCGGGGTAGCCACCCTCACCGGTGCAGGTAAAGGTGCCCCAGGCCTGCGCTGCTTTTGCACGTGCAAGCATGACCGAGAGGCTGATCGAACCAAAGGACATGCCGCCCCCATAGAACGGCACCTCGATCCTGAGCGGCTCTCCCGCTCTCTTATTCAGATCAATCGCGGTGCTTATCGCGGCCTTATCTTCCGCATCGCCGCGCTCTTTGCTCGTGAAATCGAAGAAAATCCGGTCGAACCCGCCACCCGAGTCTCCGATCTCGTAGCGAAGTCCCGAGAGCGGTAACCCGGTCTCTGCTTGCTTCCAGGTGCCGAGGATCAGATCACGAGTCCACCGCCGGTCGCCGATGGTGCGATACAGGGGGTTTTCGACCAACGAGAGCGCTTTCCGGGGGCACTGGTCGACGCAGTAAAAGGGCCTATCCTCGCAGGCCTGGCCGATGCAGAGATAGCTTAACGGCTTTGCAGTCCTGTTGAAGCCCGCTTTCCGCTCGTGCACGCCGAAGGGGCACACACTTGCGCACATTCCGCAATTGATGCAGCTCGATACCTCTCGCCTTACTTCCACCTCGCCGATCTCGTTCAAAAATCGTGAGGGGGCGAATCTAATTTCTGGCCTCTGCATGATTGAACACCTCCTTTACAAACATCCGATCAAATGTCTCCTTCTGGATTTCCTCACAGACGATCGCCCTGCCGACCTCGCCGCGGAGTCTTCTCACTTCACGCAAGCCCATAGCTCCGAGTACCTCGAGGAGCTGGTTCCGCCATGCAGCCATAAGGTTGACGATCCGCTGCGCGCCGTAGTCAGGATCAAGGTCATTCAACCCTACCGGGCATGCTTTTCCGTGCAAGCAATTACGGCAATACCGGCATTCGAGCGCGAGGAGCAGCGGCACATCGATGGCCGTGAGATCCGCGCCGCAGAGTATCGCTTTTGCCACATGCTCGGGCAGTGCGATCCCGCCACCTACAATGAGGGTCACCCTATCTCGCATCTTGAGGTGGACCAGATAGCGATGGATCGTGCGAATCATGTCCGTAACGAATCGCGACTCGGTTGAAGACTCGAGGGTCCTTCCATTACGGTCCGCGCAGAGGTGAATGACCTCAACGCCTTCGGCCACCAATTCAGCCACGATCTCCTCCACCGCCTCATCAGACGGGACCCGTACCGAGATGATACTTCCGGGGCTTATGCTCCTCGCATCCGCTACCACCTTCAGTATATCACGATCATAGCTGAATTCGACCATTGGTGCGGTTTTAAGGCACAACTCAAGCTCCGTGCGCTCGGGCTGCTGATCCGGCTCAGAAACCGCGGTGTACACCGGCACGAGATTTGCCGCATACCTCCTCTCGTACCACTCCTCAGAATCCACGAGCATGACCGTATCGAGCTTAGCGGCAGCCTTCGCTAGCGCTTCATATACCTTTTCGCTCCTGCCAAACGGCGGCCGCTCGAAGATGATCGGAAGCGGAACACTGCGTGTACGCGGGAGTGGTACAGCGATCTTGCCCTGGTCGTCAAAGGTAATGGCCTGCAGTTTACCGCCGATGTCCACTGAAGTGCTGATGTATTCCCGCCCGTGAATGCCATCCCGTGTCGGTCGCACGATCTCGGACATATCGGTCCACATGCCGTCGAACCCTAAACCAGAGAAAGGGCCTGAATAGCCTGCACCGGATACCGGAACCTTTCCGGTCTCTGCCTGATACCAGGTTGTGGTGATGATCTCCGGAGTCCAGTAGGAATCGCCCAGTTGGGTATAAGTCTCATTGTGGACGAGGGTTAAGGCCGCTCGCGAGCATTCCTGAGCGCAGCGGAAGCAGCCCTTACAGAGTTGACTCTCGGGGTCCGCCATACGTCGAGGGTCCTCATCCAGCCGCTGGTGCACGCCATAGATACACACTTTTGTGCACCGTCCACAATTGATGCATTCATCGCCCCGTACGATCACGTACTTCCCAGGGGGTGGAACGCGTGGCGGGGCAGGTAAGACGGCGATATTATACTTCTTGGGCATGTACACACCTCCAGTACGCTGTACTTTCCTCCGCAGTCGAGATGAATTCCCGTATTGCTGGCTCAGGTCTTCCAAACCGCTGCTCAAGCTGCTGCTCCAGCTCTTCCCACGCCGCTACCAGATCAAGGTCATTCTGACAAACCTCGCGGCAGAGTCCGCAGTGCAGGCAGAGAAAGGCCTTCTCAGCTTCACACTTCGAGACGTTACCCCCCTCATGCAGCTTTTTAGCGAGGTACAGTTTGTTCTTCGGAATGAGCGAGTCATCCTGCGTAACCGCGTACGCGGGGCACTGAGCAGCACAGCTGCCGCATTTCACACATGAGTACATGGTCTTCTCCAATACTGATTCACGATCATGGGCGTCAACTGAGCGGGCCATGAGTGGTGTGAAGAGTGACGCGGTGCGAATGAGCAGTCTGAACAGGCTCGGATTGAAAAGCAGATCAGGAATAACCCCCCACCTGGTTCGCACCGCGAAGAATTTGTTCGGATTCAGGATGTTGCATGGATCAACCTTCCGCTTGTATGCTCGATAGGCCCGCAGTGTCTGCGGATCAAGCTTCTGGGTGATAAAGGGCGCGTTCCAGATCCCGACGTTGTACGGCGCTCCTCCCAGTTTGATCCCGAGCATGGTGAGTCGCGGGACGAGTGCGAGATGAGCGAGGTATCGCCATGAGTCCCTTACGTCAGAGAGGAACGAGAGCAGCACCAGCGCGTCTGTTTCTCCCACCATATGTGCTTCCGCCTGAACATCGAGCCCATACCGCTTTGCTATCCATCTCGCCTTGTTCATATAAGCAGCCCCGTATTTCAGTGGCATGATGAGTTCGCAGGCTAAGAGGGTCGGCTGAGCGCTGCGCCGCTTCATCGGGAAGAGTCGTTCATGCCAGAGGTATCGTGCCAGATACTCGTCCGCAGCAATACCGCGATTCTTCGTGAACTGCCGGAATTTCAAATCATCATCGTGATCTTCCAGTGCCACCAGGACCGCATCGCGCTCTGCGCAGAGCTCCTCACCAATCAGCTTATTCACCTCCTTCAGGTGGAGGGCATCGAGATACTTAATGTGGTAAGGTCTGATCTTCGATTGGATCAGCTCGGTCACGAACGTGAGTGCTGCATCGACACCTCCGAAATACATGAGATGTGGGAGCACCTGCTCTGGCGTCTTCCGTAATCTAAGCGTAGCAGCGAGCAGGATCACGAACTGACCCTCGGTACCGAAAAACCGGGCGAACTCCTTATCCGCCGCAGTAAAGATCCGCACATCACCCGAGGGAAAAAGCACCTCGATCGATTCGATGTGCTCTTTGAGGTGCCCGAACTGAAAGCTTCCGATCCCGAAGCCGCCGGAGGCGATCCAACCCCCCACGGTGGAGAAGAAGCTCGAAGGGTACACGCTCAGCGAGAGCCCTTCCTGCTGCGCAGCCGCTTCTATCGCTGACCATCGAGTTCCTGTTTGGACCGTGATCGTCTCCTGCTCTCTGTTCAGCTCGAGAATCCTGTTCAGAGCCGAGAGGTCAAGAGCGATCCCCTTTTTCGTGGGGACCACACCGCCGAGTCCCGAAGAGCCTGCGCCCCGCGGAAAGAGCGCCACCTTTTCTGTGCTCGCGAATCGAACGACCTTGATGAGTGCATCAACGGTTTGCGGCTGTACTACCAGATGCGGGATGGTCTCGAAGAGCCGGTGGGCAAAGGGAACCGAGCTGACGTCCGTGGAGTAGAGCTCGCGCTCAAAGGCATCGTTACGTATTCGCGCTTCATCACCCAGCAGCGCATTCAGTTCCCGCTTCAACTTCGCATTCATGCCGCTCCTCCTCTCCACCTTTAGCTAACGACCCCCTTTGCGTGAGTGGTTCATCTACGCTCGCGGGCTTAGAGCACACTCAAGTACTCTTGCAGCTCCCATTCCGATACGGTGATGCGATACCTGTCCCACTCGACGTTCTTCGAGATGAGGAAGTTGGTGAAGATGTGCTCGCCTAATGCTTCTCGTACCAGGGCGCTCTGCTCTGTCAGCGCAAGTGCCTCGATCAAGCTCCCGGGTAGCGAAGTTATCCCGTGCTGCTGCTTCTCCTCATCGGTCATCGCATACACATCCTTCTCCATGGGTGCGGGCAACTCATACTTGTTCTTGATCCCCGCTAACCCAGCCGCGAGCATGACCGAGAAAGCCAGATACGGATTACAGGCCGGATCAGGGCTGCGATACTCTATCCGGGTTGCTTTCTCTTTCCCCGGCTTGTACATCGGCACCCGCACGAGTGTCGAGCGATTGCGCCGTGCCCAGGAGATATACACGGGGGCCTCATAGCCCGGCACCAACCGCTTATACGAGTTCACAAATTGGTTGGTGACTGCCGTTATCTCAGGTGCGTGTCTGAGCAGCCCGGCGATATATCCGCGGCAGAGCTCCGAGAGACTATACTCGTCATCAGGGTCAAAGAACGCATTCTTATCATCCGCGAAGAGGGATTGGTGCGTGTGCATTCCCGACCCGTTCACCCCGAAAATCGGCTTCGGCATGAACGAGGCATAGTACCCGTACTTCTGCGCTATCTCCTTCACCACGATCCGGTAGGTCATCACCTGGTCTGCCATTGTCAGCGCGTCCTTGTACCTGAGGTCGATCTCGTGCTGCGAGGGCGCGACCTCATGATGGCTGTATTCCACCTCGATCCCCATCGCTTCCAGGGTCAAGATCGTATCCCGCCGGAGGTCGCTGCCCGCATCCAGCGTGGTCAGATCGAAGTATCCGCCGTGATCCAGCACTTCCGTGTTGCCATTTTGCTTGAAGTAGAAATACTCCAGCTCCGGCCCCAGATAGAAGGTTAGCCCCTTCTGCTTCAACAGCTCCAGGTTCCTTTTCAAGGCGTACCGTGGATCGCCCTCATAGTGACTGCCATCCGGTTGCAGGATATCGCAGAACATCCGTGCCACGGCATGCTCCTTCGGCCGCCACGGCACCATCTGAAAGGTAGTGGGATCAGGCTTCGCCAGCATATCGCTCTCATCGATCCGCGCAAATCCCTGTATCGAAGACCCATCGAATCCCATACCCTCGTCAAAAGCGCCATCCAATTCCCGTGGTGTGATAGCGAAGCTCTTCAACTGACCCAAGATGTCCGTAAACCACAGGCGTACGAACTTTATCCCTCCTTTCGCGAGCGCTTCAAACACATCATCCTTTGTCTTTACATTCCCTTCTTTTTCCATCCTCTATTACACCTCTAAAATAATATTCAGACTATCCTCTTTTTATTCTATTTGAGAAACAAGCACAACAATTATGAACTGATATGAATATTGGTTGATCCTAGTAAATCTACTATCTTACCATTAATTTAAATTAGTTAAGGCTAATTGAGCAGTCTTCATAACAGTTATGAAAAGATATGAAGGGGTATGTTTCATTATTGCAATTGTCAAATAACAGACTTGCTCAGTGATACATATTTAAATATTATGAGCGAGATATAGTAGAAATAAGACTATGCCACCACCAGAAAGAATCACGGTAGCCATGGATGAAGACACCTTCAAGATGTTTAAGAAGATGCAGGCGGAGCTGGGTATCTCGCAGAGCGAGCTCGTCCGCGAGGCGTTGCGCTTTTATGGCAAGCATCGCACGCTCTTCGAATCGATTGAGGATCGAAAAGTGTACACGCACGCGGAGATGTTGCGGCTGGGGGAGCACGTCATCATGGATATCGACCACTGGCTGCTCTTCTTGAAGTTTGTGGACACGCATCCAGAGAAGGAGCAGTTCTGGGAATTGAACAAGGCGATCAGTGCGGCGCATGCAGAGCAGTTCAAGCACCAGTACTTCAGGGTCGAGGCGGTTCTCAAGCGACTGGAGGCCTGCAACTTCTTTGCCCTCACACCGGTCTCGAAGAACGAGTATACGCTCATCTTGAGTTCAGACATCCTCAAGCACTTTGTGAAGACGATGCTGGAGGAGACCTTAACGGGCATGGGCTTCCATGTGGAGCTCAAAGAAGATTTGGCAAAGTTGCGATTGAAAGTCCTGGACGAAGGGTCGAAGAAGTAAAGGAGGATTCAGAGACGCGAGCTATGCAGGAAGGGCGATCCGAGCGTGAGAAGGACAAGGTGGTGGTACTGGACTTTGGTGGGCAGTATAGCCACCTGATCGTGCGGCGGTGCCGGGAATTAGGCGTTTATACCGAGCTGCTGCCCTATGACGTCTCCATTACGGAGCTCGAGCGCTGCGCTCAGCGGAACAAAAGAGAAGGCAAGATCCGCGGGATCATACTCTCCGGGAGCCCATTCGGCGTTCATGAGCCCGATAGTCCCCGCTGCAGTACCCGGATTGTGGATCTGGGCGTGCCGTTGCTGGGGATCTGTTATGGTGCGCAGCTGCTCGCAGATATGCTGGGCGGCGTGGTTACCACGGGCGGTAAGGGCGAATTCGGGCGTTCAGAGCTCATGTTCACCGACTCCGCACTCTTTGAGGGCGTAAGTGAAACCGGCACGACTCCTGTCTGGATGTCGCACGGTGACGTGATCGAGCGATTCGAGGGCGCGGAGATACTGGGCTCGGCGGCAAACGCGCCCGTTGCAGCCTTTCGGATACACGAGCGGATCTATGGGGTGCAGTTCCATCCCGAGGTGCACCACACGGAAATGGGTGACAGAATCCTCTGGAATTTCCTGTATTCCATTTGCGACTGCGAACGGAACTGGACGATCGCCGCCTTTGTTGCAGAGGCGATCACCAAAATTCGCGAGGAGGTGGGCCTCGATGGGAAAGTAATTTGTGGGCTCAGTGGGGGTATCGACTCCTCCACCACCGCGGTCCTCGTTAATAAGGCCATCGGCGATCGATTGACCTGCATCTTCGTGGATAACGGTTTGCTGCGGGAAGGTGAGCGGGAGGAGGTCGAGAACACGTTCAGGAAGAGCTTCAAGATGGATCTGGTAGTGGTGGACGCGAAGTCCCGATTTCTGGAGGCGCTCAAGGGCGTGACGGATGCGGAGGCGAAGCGAAAGGTGATCGGGGGGCTCTTCATCACCCTCTTCAAGGAAGCGGCGCAGAAGCTGGGCGACGTCGCGTTCCTCGCTCAGGGCACGATCTATCCCGATCGGATCGAGAGTGCGAAGGCGGGCTCAGCTAAGTCCTCTCGCATCAAATCGCATCATAACGTTGGCGCACTGCCCGAGCGTTTGGGGTTCACTCTGATCGAGCCGATCGACGAGCTGTATAAGGATGAGGTGCGGGAAGTGGCGAAGGATCTCGGCATTCCGGCTCGGATACGCAATCAGCATCCCTTTCCCGGCCCTGGTCTGGCGGCCCGGATCATGGGTGAGGTGACGGAGGAGAAGCTGCGGATCTGCCGGGATGCCTCACTGATTGTGGAGGAGGAGTTAAAACACAGCGGCTGGTACGAGAAGGTCTGGCAGGCCTTTGCGACCGTTGGTGACGATTTCGCAACGGGCGTGCTCGGCGATGCGCGTAAGGAAGGCCGGCTCGTAACGATCCGTGTGGTGGAGTCGAAGGAGGCGATGACGGCGGATTTCGTGAAACTGCCCTATGAGCTGCTGGAGCGCATGAGTAACCGGATCACGAACGAGGTCAAGGGCGTGACCTGGGTGACCTATGCGATCTCATCGAAGCCGCCCGCAACGATCGAGCCATGTTAGCTAAGCGAGAGGTGCAGTACGCAAAGGGTATACGGTCGCTTCCCCCCTATCTCTTCGCGGAGATCGATCTGAGGAAGGAGCGGGCGCGCAAACGAGGCGTGGACATCATTGACTTGAGTATCGGCGATCCTGATTTGCCCACACCACCGCATATCGTTGAGGCCCTGTACCATGCCGCGAAGGACCCTGCAAATCAGCGCTATCCCTCCTATGAAGGCATGCTCGCGTTCCGGGAGGCCGTTGCTGCGTGGTATCAGCGGACGAAACAGGTTATGGTCCGGCCAGAGGACGAGGTATTAACGTTAATCGGGTCGAAGGAGGGTCTGGCGCACGCGGCATTCGCCTTTCTGGAGCCCGGGGATCACGCCCTCGTTCCAGATCCTGCGTACCCTGTGTATCACAATGCCACGATCATAGCGAATGCGGTGCCCCACACGGTTCCGTTAACCGCGGATAACGACTTTAAACCGGATTTTGATCGTCTGGATAAGAACGTGGCGAGGCAAGCGAAGATCCTGTTCCTGAATTATCCCCATAATCCCACGGCTGCGATCGCGGACGAGGCATTCTTCAAGACCGTTATCGATTTCGCGCAGGATAATGAGATCGTCGTGCTCTTTGACAACCCCTATTCGGAGCTGACCTTTGACGGCTACGAATCACCGAGTTTTCTGGCGGTAAAGGGCGCGAAGGAGGTTGGTGTCGAGTTCAATTCGCTCTCCAAGACCTATAACATGACCGGCTGGCGGATCGGATACGCCGTAGGCAATGCGGAGATCCTCAATGGGATAAGGACGGTAAAGACGAATATCGATTCAGGCGCATTTCAAGCGGTTCAGGAAGCGGGTATTGCAGCCTTATCAGGGCCACAGGACTGCGTCTCCCAGAACGTTGCAATTTATCAAAAGCGGCGAGATATTCTGGTCGACGGGCTGCGCGCCGCGGGATTAGATGCGGAGAAACCACATGCCACGTTCTATCTCTGGGTGAAGGTTCCCCAGAGGTTTGAAACTGCCATTTCGGCATCTATCGAGTTCTCGATGATTCTCCTGGAACGAGCAGGGATCGTGGTGACCCCGGGAGTGGGGTTCGGGGAATACGGCGAAGGCTTCGTTCGATTCACGTTCTGTAACAGCGGCGAGCGCCTGGCAGAGGCATGTGCGCGGATCCAAAAGCTGAACTTTTAAATATATCGTTTGAGAAGTATCTATAAATTACGGGTGCTCAGAATGAATAGCGCTTCACATAACTGCGTGATAACCTGTGACATAAAAGGTTCCCGGGCTTTTGACCCTGAAGAGTGGCGTATAATTCAACGTAAAATAAAAACTACTTTAACGGAAATTAATAAAAGCTATAGTTTGGATATAATGAGGAATTTTACCATAACGCTTGATGATGAGTTCCAAGGTGTTTTACACAGTCCAGAGAAGAGTTATGACATTTTTGTTCGATTACAGGACAGTATACCTGTCGAATTTAGATGTGGTATTGGCATTGGGAAGATTGAAGTGGTCGCATCAGAAATCACCGAGATGCGTGGGGAATCATTTTTCAGATCACGTGAGGCGCTTGAATCAGCAAAAAAGCTTGGATATCCAGTTATCGTAAAATCATCGGATGCGCCGAATAATTTAACGGACGAAACCATAAATGCCATTTTAAGTCTTATTGCTACAATTCAAAGTACGTGGACTGATAGACAAAGAGAAGTCGTAACGTTTTGCAGAGTCCATAGTGCTTATACGTACAGTGATATTGCAAGGGAACTGAATGTCAGTAAGCAGTCAATTTCGCAAATAGTGCGTGCTGCCCATTGGTCGGCGGTACAGCATGGCGAGCAAGCCATAAGGCGGCTGTTACAGGAACTCCCTGCCCTTGAGCGTGCATAAGACCTAAAAAGTAAAGCGAAAAAACTTGACAATAAAGAGTAAAGCATAATAGCCTGACAGGATGGGGATGATATGGCGATACCATGGCACTGTATTGAACTAATAGCTCTGTATGCTTTCGCCTACGCGATTACGATTATTGCCGGATGTTACGTCGTAGCTTTCATCTTGCGAAAATTTCCCGTAGCTGGTGAGGGCGGCCTTGAGCATGCCGGTCTCGCCATCGGGATCCTCGAACGGATCTTTGTGCTCACCCTGGTTCTTTACGGGCAATTTACCGCGATCATACTGGTATTGGCCGCGAAATCGATCGCACGATTTGAGGATCTGAAGCAGCGAGAATTTGCGGAGTATTATCTTATAGGAACATTTTCGAGCATGCTTTTTGCTCTTTTTGTGGGGTTAGCGACCGTTTGGCTCTTGGCTCAGTTATGAAGGTGAGTGCGAAGTTATTTTTGGACAACGGGGTAAGAGGGAACGGATGACGAGAGTGAACTTCACCAAGCTGCAGGGCTGCGGGAACGATTTCATTCTGATCGATGATCGTGCAGAGAGAAGTTCAGATGCAGCTAAAGCGACCTGTGCACAAGCACTGTGCCAGCGGAAATTCTCGGTGGGTGCTGACGGTGTTTTATTCCTCTGTCTACCCACTACCGATGCGTTTGACCTTCGGATGCGTGTCTTCAATCCTGACGGCTCGGAGGCGGAGATGTGCGGGAACGGGATGCGGTGCTTCGCGAAATACGTCTTCGAGCACAGGATCGTACGCAGCAAGCGCATAAAGGTCGAGACCCTGGCGGGCTTGATCGTGCCCGAAGTTGAGGTTGATGATAACGGTCTTGTCAGGTCGACCCGCGTGTTTATGGGCACGCCGACGTTTGAAAAGCTCGACGAGCCGTTCTTCGTGAACGCGGAAATCGGGTCGTTACGCTTGACGGCACTGAGTCTCGGCAACCCCCACGCGGTCGTCATTTTGGACTCGTTCGAAGGGGTTGACGTGAATACCGTGGGGAAGGCGATCGAATCACACCCGGCCTTTCTGCCGCAGAAGACGAATGTCGATTTTGTCGTGCGCCGCGAAGGAAGTATGCATGAAATAACCGTGAGGACCTATGAGCGGGGTGTCGGGGAGACCTTAGCGTGCGGGACCGGCTCTACGGCTTCCGTTCTGGCGCTCTATAAGCTCGGGTTGGTGCATAAGAACGAGCCCGTCACCGTTCATACCGGGGGCGGTGATTTGGTCATCGAGGTAAGGGAGGAAGGTGCGTATCTGCAGGGGCCTGCGGAAGAGGTTTATGCGGGTGTGGTTGATACGACGTCTCCCGAGATTTGGTGAATCGGCGGCTCCTCCCGAGCAAGCTCAAACAGCCAGGATACCTTCTCAAAATCGGCGGGTAGGGTCAGACGATCCCACGCCTCGTATCCCGCGCACGCTTTCCTTTCTTACCTTTTCTGTTCTTGTCTCACATACTCTAAAAAGCAGGAGTTACGTACCAGTTAGCGGTGACATACTATGCACAATAAGACGTTACACCAGAAGGATAAGGGCAAGGTGGTCGTTTCGTGGACCGGGGGCAAGGATGGCTGTTTTGCCTGTTACAAAGCGATACTGAACGGCTTTGAAGTCGCGTATCTCTTGAATTTCAAAGATCTGAAGAAGACCGCACCTCATAACCTGAACAAGGACTTGTTGTTCGCGCAATCAGAAGCGATTGGAATCCCGTTGCTGTATACCGGTTTTATCTCGTACGAGGATGAATTCAAGAAAGCGGTTCGCGATTTAAATTCGAGCGGTGCCGGGATAGAAGGTGCGGTATTTGGACATATAGCCATGCATGAGCACCTGGTGACCAGGATTTGCTCTGAGTTGGACCTTACCTTGTATGTACCGTTCTGGAAGCACGATACCGAGCAGCTCATGAGCGATTTTATCGATGCGGGCTTTGAGGCGATCATCGCGAGCACGAAGGCCGATATGCTCGGTGAGGAATGGCTGGGCAGGAAACTGGATAGAGATTTTCTGCATGATCTCAAAAAAATGAAGCTAAGCATCGACCCGTGTGGTGAATACGGTGAATTTCACACGTTTGTTATTGACGGCCCCCTCTTCAAGAACCGCATAGCGATACACAAGAGCAAGAAACGCTTGGAGAACGGGTATTGGTTCCTGGATATCACCGACTATTCGATCGAACGTAAAGCACGCTGAGGAGGATAACCAGCACAGACGATGGTACATATTCCTTCTGGTACCACGCATTCGAACGGTGCCCTTTCATGTGCTCTCTTCATAATCGAATGTGAACCCCGTTCTCCAGCAAATACCGCTTTACCTCCTGAATGGTATACTCCTTGTAATGG
>CAZFWT010000044.1:0-4002 GCA_964522635.1 uncultured Halobacteria archaeon
CGGGAGGGATTTGAACCCCCGACCTATTGATTACAAGTCAATCGCTCAACCGGGCTAAGCTACCGAGGCTTCTTTTCCTGCCACCGATTTTACTTTCTGCACTCCTGTAAATAAATCCTTTCCCACGCAGCGCTATTTCCCGAACTCGCTCATAGCATGCTGAGCCGGTACATACCCAGGATCCCGGTGCCGATGAATTCGATCGCGATCGCCGCGACGATGATGCCGATCACCCGGCTTAACACCTCGGTGCCTACCTCACCCATGAACTCGTAGAGCCGATACGACTGCCCCAGGAGGCATCGTGTGGCAATGATCGCGGCAATGATCGCGAACAGCACGACAATAACGCCGGACGACTGGATGATTACCATCACTGCGGTAATGGCACCGGGCCCCGCGAGCATCGGTGTCCCGATTGGCACGGCGCCAACACCTAATCCCGTGCCCGCTTCGCTCACGACACCGCATTTGTGCTCGCCCCTCAGAAGATCGAAGGAGACGAGCAGCAGGAGGATACCGCCCGCGATCATGAAGCTGTTCAGACTGATGCCCAGAAGGTTCAGGATAAGCTTCCCGAGGAACGCGAAGAGCAGCAAAAGAATGGTGGCCACAATGACCGCGTGATTGAGCTCGCGGCGCCGTTCGTCCGCGCTCATCCGCCTCGTTACCGCGATGAAGATCGGGATACTGCCCGGAGGATCCATGACCACAAAAAGGATGATAAACGAGTTCACCAGCAGCAGCCCCAGCTCCAGACTCAAGGCCATACTATCTTTATGATTGATGAGGGCGTAAAAAAGTATGTGAGCGAGCCCCCCATGCAGCGAGACGAGATCTGGACTGAGAAATATCGACCGAGGAGATTGAGCGAGGTGGCCGGGCAAGATGCGATCATCAGGAACCTCAGCTCATACGTAAAGGCCAGGAACTTACCACATCTCATCTTCTCCGGGCCCGCAGGTGTGGGGAAGACGGCCGCGGCTGTTGCACTCGCCCGCGAGCTCTTCGGCGAGACCTGGTCTGAGAACTTCACCGAGCTCAACGCGAGCGACGAGCGCGGGATCGAGGTCGTCCGAAACAACATTAAGAACTTCGCGCGCACCATGCCCATCGGGAACGCGGCTTTCAAGATCATCTTCCTCGACGAGGCGGACGCGCTCACGGACGCCGCGCAGTCCGCATTACGGCGCACGATGGAGCGCTATTCCGGCACGTGCCGGTTCATCCTCAGTTGTAACTACTCCTCGAAGATCATCGAGCCCATACAATCGCGATGCTCGGTCTACCGGTTCAAAGCGCTCTCATACGATGCCATCGCCGCACGCATACGGTATATCGCGGACCAGGAAGGCTTGACAATATCTGAAGAGGTTATTCGCGCCATTAATTACGTCGCAATGGGTGATATGCGGCGCGCGGTGAACGCAGTGCAAAGCGCGGCCGTGCTCGGTGACGAGCTCAGACCGGAGATGATCTACGAGATCACCGCGATGGCGCGGCCCGAGCAGATACGGGCGTTGATCACGCAGGCCCTTGCCGGGCAATTCTTTGAGGCGCTCGAGGCGCTGGATACACTGCTGGGCAAAGGGATTTCGGGGGACGAGATCCTGGCGCAGATGCACCGGCTCGTGATCGTGATGGAGATCCCCGCGCGGAAGAAGGTGGAATTGATGGATCGCATCGGCGAAGCGGACTTCCGGATCACGGAGGGCGCAAACGAGCGGATTCAACTGGATGCGTTACTCGCTTCTATCTGCCTCGCTGCGGAGAGCGGTTAGCTAACGACGGATACAGAACTCAACCGGCCTTCTCGCTCGGTTTTCGAATACGCAGCTGCAGGGCTTCACTGGTGCAGTGGCGTTGTTTTGTCGTTGCTCTTCATGGCAGCTCAGGCCGTGGCTATCATGGTATGCGAATGATTATTGGTGTAAGCATATTATATACCTAAAAGCTCCATATACTTTCTTGTGGGAAGCGAATGCTACGAAGAAGAAACAGCTCGATGATCATCTGCTTCGCCCTGCTTATCGCGGTCATGCTTATCGCCTGCGCCTCCGTGGTGACGGGATCGCTCATCGATCGAACCTTTACGGCCACCGGTGGCATCATTACCTACGAGGACCTGTTCGGTGAAGAGCCGAAGCAAGAGTCTGCTACTGACATCTTAACGGTGTATAGCGGTGAGAAGATCGCGTTCCAGCAGTACACGAACGGTACCCTCCCCGTGGTCGTTACCGGACCGTACACCAAGTCGGGCGAGAAATATTCGGGTGTGCCTTTCAAGAAGGAGACGCTCGATTCCGGTGCGGTGTGGGACTCGGAGGGGAAGTCGCGAGAAGGTTATTTTAACGTCGAGGACGCGAATGGCGAAGGTGGCTGGTTTGAAATGATCGAGCACTCGTTCACCGTGGAACTGGCGGATAAACGGGAGCGGGTGCAGGAGGGCAAGAGTTTCCGGCTCCGCCTCCGGGGAAATGAGAAGGAGGCGGGCGTGCTGAAGCTCACGGTAGAGGATGACGGAGGCTATACAATAACAAATGCTAACGGAACGGACGTCTATGAAATTCTCGTCACGTATGATACAACGGGCTTTGTGGGGTTCCGCACTGTCCCGGTCGATGGCATCCGTGTGACTGAGGAGCAGGAGCTCGAGTTCGACACCACGACACTGACGATGGACGCGGAGAAGTATCACATCCGTTTAGAAGACTACGCGACGGAAGCGGAGAGTACGGAGGAGATAGCGGTGGAGGAGCGGTATCTGACGGTGGCATGCGTCGACGAGGTGGTAATGGGTTGCGAGATCGTCGTAATACTGACGAGCTCGTTCTACAGCGACGTGGCAACGGTGACCGTCGGCGGTGCGCCCGACGTGAGTGCGGTATTTAACGTGACGCTGGACGACGAGGGAAAGAAGAAGCTGAAGATCCTGACCACTGAATTGGACTACGGGACGCATCGCATCGCGGTTGAGGTTGAGGAGCTGCAAGCCACGACATACGTAACGATAACGCGCGCAGCGGTGGGTGTGCACGTGCCCGAGCATGCCATGGTCGGCGATCTCGTTCCGATTGTGGGCGATGCGACCTCTGGCGACTATGCCGTCTTCGTGATCGATGGGCGCTATTCGGGCGAAGCACGCATCAGCGATGAGTTGTTCGAATGGGAATGGGACACCCGTGGAGCGCCCATCGGCTGTCAGGTGATCGAGGTGTTCATTCTCGATGAGGGGACCTCGTTCGAGATTGGTGACGACGTGCCCGCGACGTGGCGGGAAGAGAACGGCGTGGATGCCGCGGTGAGCATAATCCTGCGCAACCCTGCATTCAGTATGCACGCACCGGAATCCCTTGCGGAAGGTGACCTTCTGGTCGTTTACGGTACTGCGGCAGGCACTGACCACGTATACCTCATCATGATCAATTCTGAGGGCGAGGTCGTGTTTCCTCCGGGTGGCCGCGCACGAGCAACCCCGGTAGATGGGGATACGTGGGAGGAACCGCTTCACGATCTCGGGAGCGGGCGCTACCATCTGCTCGGAGTGCACCGGGGTAAAGACGGGATCACAGAAGCGATTGAGGACGGCGTGTGGCTAGTAGGCGGGCCCGGTAAGACCGCAACGCAACGGCTCGCTATACTCGAGCATGAACTGAAGGCAGCAGGCAGTGACGACCTTTTTGCCGTCGCCGCTCTCGCGGTCTCCAGTCCGCAGGTCTCGTTGACCGTGCCAGCAGTGATAGCACGCGAGGAAGCGCTCACGATAACGGCGGAGACGAACGTCAGAGACGGTGAACGAGCTTTCATCTCGCTCTCCTCGAGCTCCGAAATCCTCATCGAGACCGCGACGCGGGTAACAAATGGCACTGTGCAGGCTTGTTTTAACTGTAGCGAGCTCCAGCCCGCTTTCTACACCCTGCGCGTCGATATCGGCGGGAGAGCATCTGACGAGATCGAGATTCAGCTCGAGGAGAGACGTGAGAACCGTGAGAACCGTGAGAA
>CAZFWT010000044.1:4102-17101 GCA_964522635.1 uncultured Halobacteria archaeon
ACGAGATCGAGATTCAGCTCGAGGAGAGACGTGAGAACCGTGAGAACCGTGAGAATCGTGAGAACGTGAGCAGCGTTGAGGATCCGCCAACCCCGGCACAGGAACTGCAACCCACACCGGAAGCAGCGGAGGCCGTGGTTGAAGATGCACGTACCCCGGAAGAGCGCGCGCTGCGCGTGCCCGAGAGCCCGTGGATTGCGGCTTTCGCGCTATTCCTGGCGCATTTATGCGGACGTGCCAGAAAACGAGTTCGCTGATCCCCCATTCACGGATCGCTGGCTTCCTTCAACACCGACGTCCCGAAGCGGAGTTCGGGCGAAGTTCAGCGACCACGCTGGAGCGCGTCGATCACTGCCTGCTCCATCACGTCGAGCGGGGGCTCTCGTTTTGTCCATATCCTGAATGCCGCAGCACCCTGATAGACGAGCATCTTCACACCGTTGATGCACGTGTGAACGCTGGCGCGTCGCGCATCCGCGAGCAGTTTTGTCTCGATCGGATTGTAAACGATATCGAAGACCACGAGCTCGGGCGTGAGCATATCTGCCGTTACTGGGGTTTCCTCCACACGCGGGTGCATGCCGACCGAAGTGGCGTTGATCAGGATATCAGTAGCCTTGAGGTTCGCTTTGAGCTCGGCGCCCAGGCCAATGGCTTGCGCGTTCGTGAGCCGGGCCGCTAACTGAGCAGCACGCACTGCCGTCCGGTTTGCGAGTGTTACTAACGCGCCTTCATGGTCGAGATAAAATGCAATCGCCCTTGCTGCGCCGCCTGCACCGAGAATGAGCACTTTTTTGCCCCTTAAATCACCCACCAGCTCTTGTAAGGCCTGTATCGAGCCGAGCCCATCGGTGTTGTAGCCCATCGGCGTTCCGGTGCTGAAATCAATAGTGTTGATTGCGCCGATTTGGCGTGCGAGCTCGTCGGGTTCTACGAACAGGAGCGCATCTTCCTTCAACGGTATCGTTACGTTAAGCCCCGCGATGCCAAGGCTCTTCGCACCCCGTATCGCACCTTCGAGCTCCTCGCGTGGCACGCGGAAAGCAAGATAAACAGCGTCCATACCGAGCCGCGTAAAGGCCGCGTTCTGCATCACCGGAGAGAGACTATGCGCGACGGGGTCGCCGAGGATGCCGTAGACCTGTTTCACCATCGTGTCTGTCGTATATAGCATAGCACGGTTCGCGTAAAAAACCACCAAAAATTTAAGTAGCAGTGTACAAAGTTCAAAGCAGGAGGAAAAATGGAGGGAATTAGTGTTAACCTGATAAGTGGGAGAACGGCCGTGCAGGGCCAGAACCTGGACAGCAAACTTTCGGACGAGTACTTTGGAGAAGTAGCTCGCTGCGATCTGAACGGTGCGGACATGGAGAAGCTCGGGGTTGCCAAAGATGACCGGGTGAAAGTCACGACTGCCTACGGGCAGGTCGTGGTCAGAGTTGACCAGGACGACGGGATTCTCGCGGGTATGGCCTTCATTCCCATGGGTCCCTGGTGTAACGCGGTGGTGAATGGTGACACGAACGGAAACGGCATGCCCTCGTTCAAGGGGATCGACGCAACGGTGGAGAAGACGACAGAACCGATTTTGTCGATATCGGAGCTGATGCGGACGTATATGGACTAAAGGAGAAGGTGTAAAAATGGCGGAACTAACTGATGTTGTATGCTCACTGTGTGGGTGCGTGTGCGATGATATTGTGCTGGAAGTGGAGAATAACGAAGTCGTTAAGGTGAAGCGTGGCGCGTGCTCGGTGGGCAAGGCCAAGTTGCTCGGACACCACCGGATCCCGAGTCCGATGATCAGGGAGAACGGTGAGCTGAAAGAGGTCTCGTACGATGAGGCGATTAAGAAAGCGGCGGAGATCCTGTACAAGTCGCGTCGCCCGCTTCTCTATGGCTGGAGCTCAACGGTCTGCGAAGCCGATAAGGTGGGTGTGGAGCTCGCCGAGGAGCTCGGTGCGGTAATCGATAACACGGCCTCGGTCTGTCACGGGCCTTCGGTGCTGGCGATCCAGGATGTTGGGCTGCCTTCGTGCACACTCGGCGAGGTGAAGAACCGGGCGGATCTCATCATCTACTGGGGTGCAAACCCAGCCTACGCGCATGCGAACCACATGAAGCGCTACTCGTACGTCTCAAAGGGCTTTTGGACTGAAGAAGGCAAGAAGAACAAGAAACTGGTGGTCGTTGATCCGCGGAAGACGATGACGGCGAAGATGGCGGACGTCTTCGTGCAGATCAAGCAAGGCTACGATTATCCGGTCTTCTCTGCGCTGCGAGCGATCCTGCGAGGCCATGCGGACGTCGTGCCCGATGAGGTGGGTGGTGTCCCTAAGGAGCAACTGATGGAAATTGCCGAGATGGTAAAGGGAGCGAAATTCGTGATGACCTTCTTCGGTATGGGGGTGACGCACACGGGCGCGCGGCACAACAATATTGTGAACGCGATCCAATTCACGCGCGCGGCGCACACGCATACCAAGGCGAGCATCATGCCGCTCCGCGGTCATTACAACGTGGCGGGCATCAACCAGGTACTTACCTGGGAGACCGGCTTCCCCTTCGCGATTGATATGGCCCGCGGGTATGCGTGGTACAACCCCGGCGAGGATTCGGCGACCGATTGCCTCTGGCGGGGGGACTGCGATTCCGCAATGATCATCGCTTCTGATCCCGGTGCGCACTTCCCGGGGCCGTCACTCAGACACATGGCGAAGATTCCGGTTATTCAGATAGATCCGTACGCGAACCCAACGACGGAATTTGCGGACATCGTCATCCCAACGGCAGTGAGCGGGATCGATGCAGAGGGCAGCGTCTATCGCATGGACAATATACCCATTCGACTGCGCAAGATCATCGATTCGGACGTGCCAACCGATGAGGAGATCGTCGGGCGGATACTGACGGAGATCAGAGCGTTACGAGCAAAGGAGGTGCAGTAAGATGGCGGCAGAAAGTGAGCTGATAATCAAGAACGGCGTGGTTTTCGATCCCATAAACGGCGTGAAGGGCGAGCAGATGGATCTGTTTATCCGGGGCGGGAAGATCGTGGAGGCCGTCTCGAACCCGAAGGTGATCGATGCGGAAGGGCGCGTGGTCATGCCCGGCGGTGTGGATATCCATGCGCACATTGCCGGCGGGAAGGTCAACTCAGGCCGGTTGATGCGACCAGAAGATGGTCGGAAGGGCCTGGTGCCGAAGACCAAGGTCTGCAGGTGCCAGTCGGGCTATTCAGTGCCCAATACCTTTGCAACCGGCTACCGGTATGCGATGATGGGGTACACCTTTGTGATGGAAGCCGCAATGCCACCGCTGGCAGCACGACACACGCACGAGGAGATTATTGATATCCCGATCCTGGACAACGCGGCAATGCCACTCATTGACAACAACTGGATGACCCTGGAGTACATCAAGAGCGGGGATATCGATCTGCTGGCTGCGTATATCGCCTGGATGATCAAGGCGACAAAGGGCTATGGCGTCAAAGTGGTAAACCCGGGAGGAACCGAAGCATGGGCCTGGGGAAAGAACTGTAATCTCCATGACGCGGTCCCGACCTTCGACGTCACTCCTGCGGAGATCGTTAAGGGCTTAGCGGAGGCAACGGAGAAGTACGAGATGCCACACAGCATTCACGTGCACCCCAATATGCTCGGTCATCCGGGGAACTTCGAAGTTACCAAGGCTACCTATGACCTTGTAAAAGGCATAAGACCCTATAGAGACCGACCGACGATGCACGCAACGCACACGCAGTTCCACTCGTATGGCGGCTCGACCTGGGGCGATTTCGAGTCGCAGGCGAAGTCGATTGCGGAGTATATCAATGTTAATGACCATATGAGCATTGATATCGGATCGATCATATTGGGCGACACCACCACGATGACCGCGGACGGTCCGATGGAGTATGATTTATATCAAATCACCGGCAGGAAATGGACGAATTGTGATGTGGAGCTCGAGACGGGCTCGGGCATTACGCCATTCCTGTACTCCGGCAAATCGCCGGTGAATACCATCCAGTGGGCGATCGGGCAGGAGCTCGCGCTGCTGGTCAAAGACCCGTGGAAGGTTGCATTGACCACCGACCATCCGAACGCCGGACCGTTCATCGGCTATCCGATCATCATCTCGATGCTCATGAGCAAGAAACGGCGAGATGAGCTGGCTGCGGAAGTGCACAAGGCCATTTATGACCGATCGGAGTTGCCTTCAATCGATCGTGAATACGATCTGAACGAGATCGCGATTATTACCCGCGGCATGGCGGCAAAGACACTCGGACTGAGCGAGCACGGCAAAGGGCACCTCGGTATCGGCGCGGACGCGGACATTGCGATCTACGACATGACGCCGGAGGAGCGCGACGCGGGCAAGATCCAGAAGGCGTTCCTGAACACGAAGTACACCATCAAGGCTGGCGAGATCGTGGTTAAAGACGGCGAAGTAGTCGCGACACCAGAAGGGCGAACCATCTTCGTGACGCCGGAGTGCGACCAGACACTGATGGACGAGATGCTCGTGACCCTGGAGGACCGGTTCGATAAGTACTACTCCGTGACCTTCAATAACTACCCGGTGCAGGACCATTATCTGCCGCATCCGTATGAGATCAAGGCACCATGGCGGAGCTAACTAATCGAGGAAAAGGAGAAAGAAAAATGCAGACGATAACCTTAAAATTGAAGGACGCGATCGTGAGCGGTGTCGCGAAGGTTCCGGTTGAGGTGGACGCGTTAACGCCTGATCAGCTCTTCGGCAAGAGCGAAGCTGAGATCAAAGCGGTAAAGGTCTGGTGGGGCAACCGCCAGGAGCAGACCGGAGATCTCTTCGAGGTGCGCCTCGCGGGCGATGCGGCAAGCGCGGAGGACGTGAAGCTCGTGTTTGAAGGCGATCTGAGGCGTGTGAAGCGCATCGGCGAAGGCATGAAAGTCGGCGAGATCGAGGCACGTAGCGATGTAGACATGCACTGCGGTGCGATGATGGAAGGCGGCAAGCTCGTGGTCAAAGGCAGCGCAAACTGCTGGGCCGGCCGGGAGATGCGCGGTGGCGAGCTGGTCATCGAAGGTGACGCGGAGGACAACCTCTGTGCGATGTACCGCGGTGAGATGACGGGCATGACCGGTGGCAAGGTCACGGTCTACGGTAATGCCGGGGAGCTCACGGCTCAGTACATGACCGGTGGCGAGATCCTGATCAAAGGTAACGCGAACATGCTTGCCGGGCTGAACATGAAGGGCGGCAAGATCACCATTGAGGGCGATGCAAAGTGGCCAGGCGCCGACATGACCGGTGGTGAGATCATGGTGAAGGGCGCGACCGCGATGATGCCGTCGTTCAAATTCGTCGAGACCGCGACTGTTGATGGCGCTGAGTATAAGAAGTATCTCGGCGATCTCGCAATGGGCGAGCGGAAGGCGAAAGGCACACTGTACGTGAGGTGATTTCTTTTTTCACCTCCCTTTTTCTTTCTTTTTTTTTCTTTTTTCGCGCTAGCTGTTGTTAGCATAATTTAGAAGAGCCATGCCCGCACTCAGCTTCTTTGGCGGTGCGAATGAGATCGGCGGGAACAAGATACTGTTTGACGCGGACGGCACCCGAATTCTGCTCGATTTCGGGCTGAGCTTCGCGATCGCGAGTCGCTACTTTGACGAAAACCTGCAGCCCAGCCGCGTAAATGCGCGGCGCTGACCGATTTCTTCGAATTAGGGCTGCTGCCCTGCCGGATCTCAGGGTGTTTTATCGCGAGGAATATCTGCGGCACATGGGCCGATCAGCGGAAGAGCGAAGCATCGATGCCGTGCCGCTCACGCACGCGCACGCACGCATGCAGACCACGCACAGCACATCCATTTCCTGCGGTCCGATATCCCCCTTTACTGCACTGCACGGATGGCACAAGAACCATTCTCTAGGCCGTCGAAGAAACGGGCAGCAATCCGCTATCACACACACTTAATTACTGCTTGCGAAGCGTCCTTGTCCGCTCTAAAAACACACTTTCCTTTCCGCTAGCTATTGCATCAAACTGCAAAAGCCAATCAGTAAGTAATACTGCTTCTAACCATCCTTGATGTCGCTAGGGAATGTCATGATTCACAGTATATCCGCATTTAGAACGTGTAAGTCTCGCCTAATTCCGGAATAATCACACGTATTTCTTTACCCATCGCTTTAACAAGTTCTTCAAATGCTCCAGGGCGCTCAGTATGAACTGGAATCACAATTCGCGGATTGATCTTGCTGATGAGTTCCTGCAGCTCTGGTCGGGAGGCGTGGCCGGAAACGTGTGAGCGTTCTATCCTTTTTTTCAGCTTGAAGCAACTGGGATTAGAACATCCCAACGGGAGCGGCGTCTCACCCAAACTATACCCAATCCCAAAGGCATCTAACCAATTGATCAATCGTTCTTCGTCCAGTTCCATCTCGTCTGAGAACGGTTCACATTGTGCTCGTATGAAGCGGGATCCCGGTATTTTACCCGTGGCATCTGCTAAATCAAACAGCTGCCCTAAATCATAAAAAGAGAGCATCAAGACGTACTTGTGCGGGTTGGACTTAATCTCTTCGGCCACCAAACCCTTGTTGTAATGACTGGAATCCTCGGTCCACGTATCTTTATCAACGGAATAACCATATTCATGCTTATAGGTCGAGTAGTCATTGGGCGAGTATAAGCAGCTCCCCTTACGCTTCAGAAATACCGACACGTGCTCGGGCAATGGTGTTAGCTCCAGCTTGTTCAAGACGTAAGCAAGCCGAGCGTTTATAACGAATGTCCGCCCACAGGATTCCACCGCCTTACTGATTGTCTCATAGCGCGTGGTGTCTTTCCAGCTGAACTCAACAAACACCAAGCCGTCTGTCCTGGCAATCTCTTCTGTGATTTTAGAGCAGACCAGCTCTTCGGTAAGCTGAGAGTCCGAATCTATCCGGGTGCCCTCGCAGATCATGATGTCTATACCGTCCCCTATCGCGTTGACGTAATCGTCGATCGTAGTGCCCTTATTACCATGGAACCGGATGTCCCCGGTGTAAAGAATACGAAGTGGCTTACCAGTACCATCGCACGTCAGGACGTAGCTTGCAGCCCCGGGAACGGAGTGATCCACCTCTATCAGAGTAACACTAAAGGAGCCTATGATCAGCTCTTCGCCGTCCTCTAGGATCCTACAATCGCGAACCAGCACTTCTTTATGATCTATTCTCGGGCTATCTGGCACGGCTCCTTTCTTCGTGAACGCAACACAGGATCTTTTCGACCGTACGGCCTCTGACGTGAAGTTCGTAACATCGTCAATAGCCTCGACCAGTGTCAGGGTACTCTTTGAGCAGTAAAGCGGAATAGCCGGATGAAGAAAACCGATATCACCCGTATGATCCATATGAGCGTGGGTAAGTAATATCCCATCGACATATCCCCGTCCGTGCTTTCTGTGGTAGTCGTCGTATGTAATAAGTCCTGGCACCCTGAACAGCTCCGAATCAGGTGGGATTATCCGGTTATATATGTCGTTTGACAGATCCTCCACGCCTTCTGGAATGATCAAATCTCTCCGATATACTCCGGGTATAACGGGAAGAACCCCTATGGTGAGTTTATCCTTCAATTCCGTGTTCGATCGAACGCCCAGAAACTCCGAAAAGAAGTCCGAGGCAAAACCCATTCGGGTTCCGAAGTCCAGCATGAGGCGGGTTCCTTGGTGTTCCACCAGAATCTTATTACCACCGATTTCACCCGCTCCGCCATACAAGGTGATTCCAACCATTTTCGGTTCCCTCACTGCACCATTCGCGTCAGGGCAAATAATGGTTTCGGCCTCATCACAACAAACGCTGGCATACGAAGTCTCGGCACATCTCCCCTTCTCGGCTAACCTCTCGGGACACGTTTCGGGTCCCGAGCTGCAGGCCATGCTTGCCGAGATCAACCAGGAACGCGTACGTAGCTACCGGAACGTGGGAAGACGTACATGCTGTGAGAAAGATGAACCGCTGCAGATGCTCATCCACGCGAAGCTCTTGAGTTCGTTTGAAGCCCGTGAGCACCCGCTGGAACCAGCGGCATAGAGACGCTATTTTTGCCTCGTTCGCGATTCAAAAGCCGTCACGAGCAAGACTTATAACCCCGCTCACACTTACCTAAATTACCTAAACTACGATGTCTTCGACTTCTGCTTATCAGCGAACGTTAAAAGAAGGGCTCGCGGAAGCGCTGAAGATCGCGAAAGCGGCGCGCAAGATGGGGCTGGATCCCGCTGTGAAGCCTGAGATCCATATCACGAAGGACCTTGCGGAGCGGGTGGAGGCGCTCATCGGCGTCAAAGGGCTGAGCACACGGATACACGAGCTGGAGAAGGAAGGTCTCGGTCGAGAGGAGATCGCGTTACGTATAGGACAGGACTTCGTCGAGCGGAGATTCGGTCAGTTTGAACGTGTTGCGACCATCGAGAATGCGGTGCGTACCGCGGTCGCGATCCTTACGGAGGGCGTGGTGGCCGCGCCGATCGAAGGCATTGCCCGCGTTGAATCAGACCGAAATGATGACGGGACGGAGTATATCAAGGTCTTCTATTCGGGGCCGATACGCAGTGCAGGGGGAACGGCTCAGGCGCTCTCTGTTCTGGCTGCGGATTACATTCGCCGACAGATGGGCTTCGCCGCGTATCAGCCACGGGAAGAGGAGATCGGGCGATACGTGCTGGAAGTCTCAGTCTACGAGCGGATTGCGGGGTTGCAGTACAAGCCGACCGATGAGGAGATCAGGGAGATCGTGACGAGCTGCCCTATCTGTATCGATGGAGACCCGACGGAAGAGCGTGAAGTAGGCGGCTATATGGGCCTCCAGCGAGTTGCGACCGACCGCGTGCGTGGCGGGATGGTGCTTGTGCTTACAGAAGGGGTCGCGATGAAGGCACCGAAGATCAAACGGCATGTGGATCGCCTGGGGCTCGAGGGCTGGGATTGGGTTACCAGACTGGTCAAAGCGAAAGGTGAGAAACGGCAGCGTGATTTTTTGGCCGACTTGATCGCGGGCCGGCCGGTATTCGGTCGTCCAGCCGCGAAGGGCGCCTTTCGGCTGCGCTATGGGCGTGCACGGAATACCGGACTCGAAACGGTCGGCTTGAACCCCGTGACCATGTCCTTGCTGAAGTTCACCGCGGCGGGCACGCAGATAAAGCCCGAACTGCCAGGTAAAGCGGGCTGCGTGGTCCCGGTGGACTCGATCGAAGGCCCGACGGTGAAGTTGAAGGACGGCTCACTGGTGCGATTAGACGATGCTGAAGCTCTTGCTGAGTTAGAAGATACCATTGCCGAGATCGTTGACCTCGGCGAGATCCTCATCGATTATGGCGATTTCCTGGAGACCGGCCACCGCCTTATGCCGGGCGCGTATGCGCATGAATGGTGGGTGCAGGAGTTGGAAACGAAATCGGAGGTCGAGGCCGCGAAATGGCGCTCGAAGACACCGAGCCAATCGGAAGCACTCGAGCTCGCAGCCACGTATGGTGTGCCACTCCATCCGGCGTATACCTATCTCTGGGAAGATCTGACCGAGGAAGACAGAACCGAGCTCGCGGCCTATATATCGGCAAACGGGGTGCTCGATGCGAGCACACTCCTGCTGCCTGACGACGAGACCGGAAGAACGAAGCGCATGCTCGAGGACTTGCTCGTGCCCCATCGAACGACCGAGCAGCCGGGATTCGTGGCGATCCACGAGCCCGTTGCGTTGCTCCGCAGCCTTGGACTGGATGACCAGCTTCATCAGGACGATTCTGTGCGCGTAACGTTGAGGAGCAAGGGTCCGACGCGGATCGGCATGCGGATGGGCAGGCCGGAGAAGTCGAAGGAGCGGCGAATGAAGCCCGCACCGCACTCGCTCTTCCCGGTGGGCGAATACGGCGGTAAGAACAGATTATTGAAGGAAGCATTGAAAATGACCACTGAGCGGCCGGTGATAGAGCTGGAGATACAAGCGTTGGGCCGCGCTGACCAGCTTCCCACGCGTGCCAGGAATAAGAGCCGCGAGCTGAAGAAGCGCAGCATCGACTTATGGAGCTATTACGAGAACACTATGAAGGGTCTCGGTGAGCCCGCAAGCACGACCAACCTGGAGGTCAAATGCGTGAAGGGGCTGATCTCAAAGTACAAGGTGGCTGAGCACTTGGGCAAAGGGATACTGCGGGCGAAGCACGATGTCATGGTCTTCAAGGATGGCACGATCCGCTACGACTTCACCAATCTTCCGCTCACCCATTTCTATCCCAAAGAGATCGGTCTGAGCGTTGAGAAGGCGCGGGAGCTGGGTTATACCCATGATATCCTTGGTGAAGAGCTCACGAATGAGCTGCAAATGCTCGAGCTCAAGCAGCAGGACCTTGTCATCTCGCTCGATGCCGCGTCATATTTATTACGGGTCTCTCAATTCGTGGATGCATTGCTCGCGCAGTTCTACGCTCTGGCGCCCTTCTACCACGCCAGACGCAAAGAGGACCTCATCGGACACCTCGTGCTTGGCCTGGCGCCGCACACCTCCGCCGGTATCCTGAGCAGGATAATCGGGTTCACGTCTGCGTCGGCCTGTTACGCGCATCCGTTTTTCCATGCAGCGAAACGCCGCAATTGCCTGGCACCAACGACTAAAATCATGCTGATGGATGCTCGAGGAGTGCAAACCACGGAATTAGAGTCACTCTATCGTGCTGCGAACGAGAAAGAGAAAGTTGTTGATGATTTTGGCACCACACGAAAGACGGTGCCCGGAAAGAAGACGTACGCACTCAATCCAGAGACCAGCCAGTTTGAACTCAAGGAGGTCAAAGCGGTGCTCAAAACGCCGGCACCCGCACATCTCCTTGAAGTACGGACGAAGTCGGGCAGGAAATGGGTGTCTTCCCCTGAGCATCGAATGACCGTATGGTCGAACGGTACGGTGAGCTCTAAGAAACTGTTGGAGCTTACTGAAGGCGATAAGCTGTTACTAGCCGCGACGCTCGATATGACGGGCAAAGAGCTTGAGAAAATCGACCTCCTGGAGGCGTTTTTGAGGTTTGATACGCTCTCTTGTGATATTATGGTGCGAGGAGCACGCGATGTCGTAGAAACGGTAGTACAGGAGCTGGGCGGGCTCAAAGTCACCGCTGAGCGCATAGGACTGAAGATTAAAGGATTGGGGAATTATATCTACCGGGACAGTATACCGTTGCCCGTTTTGTATTCACTTTTCAGGTTGGCAGAACGAGATTTGAGCACTCTCCCACGAGCATGCAAACTCGGGGTTAAACGAGACAATACCTCTATTCCGCGAATAATCAGACTCGATGAGCGGTTCATGCGGCTTATCGGCTATTATCTTGCGGAGGGTTACGCGAGAGCTGTTCACGGTGAGTGTTATCAGATAAGCATGGCCTCGTGGGAGAAGGAGCTGCGAGATGATATGGAAGCGTGTGTTCGGGACGTTTTCGGGCTTACTCCGAATAGAAAAGGCGGGGTGCTTACCATTTCAAATCGGTTACTCTACCATCTCTTTGTCGATCTCCTCCAGCTTGGCACACGAGCAGCGGAGAAACGAATTCCCGCACTGCTGGGAAACCTACCGCGCGAGAAGATGAAGTGGCTGCTGCGTGCGTATTTCTCAGGCGATGGATCTGTAGAGAAGAACAGACTCACGGTGACGTGCTCCTCAGTGAGTGAGCAACTCCTGCAGGATATTGGATTGCAGTTGCTACGATTTGGCATCTTCTACCGCGTGAAGCACGAACGGAAACCTGCTGGCGGTGTTGCACGGCGATTCTATGCGCAAAAAGGTGAGCGCCCGTTTTTTCACCTGTACTCTCTCACCATAAGATCAACGTACGCGCGGAAATTCAGTGATTCGATAGGGTTTCTGGTGCAGCGCAAGAACGAGGCCTTGTCTTCAGCGCTGCCAAAGGAGCGGAGTGCTCGCGTTACGCCCTTCGGTGATTGTATCCTTGACGAGGTAAAGGAACTCAAAGCAATCCATTCAGAATTTGAGTTCTTATATGATCTTGAAGTTGCAGATCATCACAATTTTTTAATCAACGACTTTGTGCTCAGCTCTAATTGTGATGGCGATGAAGACTCCGTTCTGCTCCTGCTCGATGCTCTGCTCAATTTCTCGCTCTTCTTCTTACCAGAGAAGCGAGGGGGGAAGATGGACGCGCCGCTGGTGCTCATCCCGATCATCAACCCGAAAGAGGTGGATAAAGAGGCGCATAACGTCTCCACTGCGTCCGAATATCCGCTCGCGCTCTATGAGGCGGCGTGTGCGGGCAAGATGCCCAAAGAGGTCGAGATCGAAACGGCCGCGAGCAGGATCGAGAAGCCGAGAGATACCTACGGGTTTGGGTACACGCACGGAACCACTGATATCGCGGCAGGACCGGTAAATTCGCTCTACAAACAGCTGGACACGATGGTCGCGAAGATGGAGGCGCAACTGCGCCTGGCTCGGATGATCCGTGCGGTAAACGAGACGGAAGTCGCGGAGACGGTCATCGAGAACCATTTCCTACGCGATATTAAGGGCAATCTCAGAGCGTTCGGCTCGCAGAAGATGCGGTGTAACAAGTGCAACGCGAAATACCGGCGGATACCGTTGAACGGCATCTGCAAACGCTGCGGCGGTAAGATCGTGCCCACCGTGCACGCGGCAAGCGTACGAAAATATCTCGAAGTCTCGTTACGTATCGCCGAGGAATACCACGTCTCGCGCTACACGAAGCAGCGGCTGGAGCTGCTCGAGAAGGATATCCAGACGCTCTTTCCCGTCGCACTGGAGCAGCAGAAAGCACTGAGTGATTTCATGTAAAACCTTTTCTTTTAAAGAAAAGCTTTACCAAAAGAAAAATGAGCACTTGACCCCTTATCATCTACCCAGCCAAAAAAGAATTTAGTTTTGGATTAAACCTTTTTCTAAAAGGTTTGACTTACCAACCCCCCAACCACTCAAACGTTCTTAGA
>CAZFWT010000045.1:0-2756 GCA_964522635.1 uncultured Halobacteria archaeon
TGGTAAGCCACCAGGTCTCACTACCCCATTCTCGCACCTCGTCTTTCGAATAATAGCGAATAACGACGAGAGCCAGCAGCAGAATCATAAGAGCGAGTGCGATAAGTTTCGTGACCCATGAGATGAGCCCGGAAGCGCCAACGAGCAGAATCGCCACGAGCAGCGTGAAAAACAGCAGTGTGATGTAGCCGGGGCGCTGCTCCGCAGTATTATCCACCATCGCCATGGCCGGAGCTGCGTGTTTCTCAGCCTTCGTCTTCTCACCGCGTTCAAAGAGCGCTGCCATACTCATACCGATCACCACTGCCATTAAGACGGCACTTATTGCTCGGGCGATTCCGATCGAGAGTCCGAGCACGCGTGCGGTCAGCACAATGGCCAGGAGGTTAATCGCCGGTCCCGAGTACAGGAACGCAGTAGCAGGTCCAATGCCCGCGCCCCGTTTGTACACACCAGCGAACATCGGTAGCACCGTGCAACTGCAGACCGCCAGGATCGTACCTGAGCAGGATGCCACGCTGTACGAGAGCCATTTCTTCGCGTCCGCGCCGAAGTATTTGAGCACAACCTCTTTTGATAAGAGCGCCGCAATGGCGCCGGCAATGAAGAAGGCAGGCACTAAACAGGACAAAACGTGGAGTGAGAGGTACTCCAGCAGCGTATCCACACCCGCTTCCACAATTTCACGTAGCATCTCGAGTATTTCAAATATATTTGAAATACTTTACATAAAAAGATTCGTAATCCTGGTTTCTGAGAGATCCGCCCATACTACCAGCGGTGTGCAAACGGTGGCCAGAGAAGCGTATAAAAGCACCATCGCCAGGAAGTTTATTGCCGCCATGATGATCTCGGGACTCTCTGGCTCGGGTAATCCTATGAAATTAGGGCGCGACCGCCACTCATCCACGAGAGGATGATAAGCTCATCTCCTCCCCGGACCCCGGTTTGAATACGTGGAGCGTTTGATTTTCTGGCTTTCATTCTCTCTGTCTCTGACCATCAACGTTCCCAAATTGTTGCCGTACGTGTCCACAGGCCCTGCATAAACGTTTCCATCGTGCCGCTCCACTGAAATCAAGCTCTGTCACAGTCGCCCGCGTGCCTATAACAACTGTTATATCCTATTGGCCCTGAATCCTTTTATTCTTGCGACGGGAAAGGTAGAGCTAGTGGACAACTCCAATGAAGTTCCCCTGTGAGATTATTGTCTGGGAGGTGCTGCCCTGCATACGGGCGGCGCTGGCTAAGGAACTAATCAACCAGGGGTGGTCACAGAGCGAGATTGGCCGAACAATGGGCATTACGCAGGCCGCGGTCTCGCAGTACACCTCGCGGAAACGAGGCTCGGGGCTCAAGTTCCCGCCCGAAGCGAAGGAGGAGATCAAACACCTTGCGGACGATCTCGTACAGGGGACAGTTGACGATCTGGTGATGCGCATCTGCAAGATTTGCCTGAAGGTCAGGAAGGACGAAGCGATCTGCAATTTGGAGCTGTACAACCTTAAGGCGTAGTTGAAAACGACCGGAGTAGATTCCTGGCGAGGTACTTTGCGAGGGCGATGATCGTCACCATAGGTGGTGCACCGGGTGCGGTGGGGAGCACCGAGGCGTCGGCGACGTAGAGGCCCTCAATCTCTGTTGCGAGCTCCTTATTAACCACATCACCTATGCGGGCGGTGCCGCCGGGATGCGCGCCCCGGAACGGCGTTGCGACAAAGGTTGACGCGTCTGCACCGGCCCGTTCTAATATCGTGCGTGCAATCGACGCGCCTTCAGCGAGCAGCGCAGCATCGTGAGTCGTTACACGCTTCGTTATCTCATCTGCCACTGCTCCTACCGCGTCATCCGGTATCTTGACCATTATCCCGAGGATGTCCTCTGACGCGACCGTGATGCCGTTTGCCGTCATCGCTCGCACGAGCTGGTTCGAGACGTGCGGGTAAAGCACGAACTCGGTGCACTTGATCGATGCGTTCATCGGTACTTCGCTGTTTTGCCCTATTCCTTTCAGCACGCCGCCGATCGTCGTGAACGTGTCAACGAATAGGTGTGGTGAGATGGGCAGGCCTATCCGTTGCAGCAACCGCGGCGTCTCCAGCGCGCCCGCAGCCAGCACGACGATATCAGCTTCGTAAATTCTGTCCCCGGTTCGCACACCGGCAATCGCGCCGTTTCTCATCACCAGATCGATCACCGGCGTGTCGGTAAGAATCCTTGCACCGTTCTGTCTCGCGTGCTCGAGGAACTCGAGCGCGGTCCATTTCGCGTTGTAGGGGCAGCCGAAGGCGCAGTTGCCGCAGGGCGTGCACCCCGCGGGATCGATGCATTTAGGCATCCTTGTGACCCTGAAGCCGAGCTCTGTGGCAGCCGTCATGAGCCGTTTGGTGCCCGCACCGAGGTGCGAATCAGGGAGCGGTCTTATCCTGAGCTCACGCTCGGTCTCCTCGAACTCCGCGCGAAGGTCAAGCCCAAGGGCACGCAGCTCCGATTCTAACGCGCGTACGCCGTTTCCCGCGGAGACCAGGGTCGTACCGCCCAGGCAGCAGGTTCTGAGGATATCAACCTCAGATAGCGCAGTAGCATAGCAGTGAGCGGCCTCTTTCTCACTTACCACAGGGCCGCGTTCGAGCAGGACGACCTCAGCATCCTGAGCGGCGAGCTCTTTCGCGACTGTCGCGCCGCCCGCGCCTGAGCCCACGATGAGTACGCGCATCAGTTATCTGATATGCGCTGCGGCAAATGAACTTGCGGAC
>CAZFWT010000045.1:2856-6934 GCA_964522635.1 uncultured Halobacteria archaeon
GTATCTTCACAAAGAATGAGGTGTAACATTGTCTCTTAATCTTGGAATGTTCCCGATAGCTCTAATGCTTTTAGCTCTACTTATCCCTATTATATACTGCCTGAAATGGAAGAGAGAGAACTTACGAAAAGTGGCGATAATTTCCATTTGTTGCGTTCTGATAGTCATCGGGTACCGAATTACTGTCGATTTAGGTAAGATAATTGAACCATCTCTGGGATATTTCATGGGGAAATTTATCTTATTCACGCTTTTTCCTCTAATCGCAATTCTTTATCTTGAGAAATGTGAAATCAAAACGGCGTTACTACAAACAGGTATAAAAAAGGAGAACCTTTCAATCAGTATCCTTTTTGGTCTCGGAGTATTGATGATAACTGCGATACTCACAGTAATAATATGGTGGGGTAAAATAGAACCAGCTTCTCTATACTGGAATGTAATACTATTCTTTGAAGCGTTTAACGAAGAGTTTCTATTCAGAGGAGTTCTTCTCTTGTATATCTGGAAAATTACGAATCTAAAAGTTGCTTATTCTACATCTGTTTTAGCCTTTGTGCTTGCTCATCCACAACATCTCACATCACTATCTTTAATTGTTGTTGCTACACAGGGCATACTGCTGGGAGTTGTTACTTATAAGACAAAGAATATTATTGGACCATGGATTTCACACGGTTTAAATCGGGTTATACCTTCATGGATAAGTATTGCACTGGGTGTATAAATGAGATACAAGCAACACCTTCATTGGGCTCTGGCGGACTTCTTCGGAAGCTCAGCTTCCCCGGCCTTCGCCTTCTGGCTCATGTGTGTAATAGCGCCATACCAAGATAGCAATTAGAAGGGTATTACAATGGAAACTGAACTAGAAAATACTACTCCAAATTTCGAAAGAGAACTATCTACTTATGAATGCCTTACTAAATTTAGAGAACCTTTACTTAATTTTATTATAAAGTCATTACATATACCGGCGGGAAGCAAAGGATTGGATGCTGGTTGTGGAATCGGTTATGTTACAAAATTGCTGGCTGAACATGTTGGAGAAAATGGGCATGTAATTGGTTTAGATAAATCCAAGGATTTCATTCATTATGCTAAAAATAATAATAAAACAGCTACTATTCAATTTATTGAAGGGGATGTCAATTCGCTACAATTTGATGATAATTCATTTGATTGGTTAATGAGTATTGACACAGTATGGCCAGGTCAAAAAGAGCTGGGTTGTCCAGCGGAAGACCCGTTAAAAATTATTAGAGAATTTTATCGTGTACTTAAACCTGGGGGATCTGTTTTTATATTGTTTTGGTCCTCGCAGAAATTACTACCGGGTTACCCAATTCTTGAAGCTCAGCTTAATACAACTTCTTCAGCAACAGCACCTTTTATCCAAGGAATGAAGCCACTACAGCATATATTAAACGGAAGATATTGGTTGCAAAACGCTGAGTTTACTGATATTTTAGTTAAAACGTATGTGGGTGATATTATAGCTCCATTAAGTGAGAACGATCGAAATGCTTTGCATGTCCTATTTGAAATGTTTTGGGGAGAATCACAATCTGAAGTCAGTGAAGATGATTGGAAGGATTTTAAAAGACTATGTGCTCCTGGTTCAGATGACTACATTTTTAATAATAAACACTACTATGGCTTTTATACGTATACGTTATTTAAGGGAGTAAAGTAACGTGAATATGCCACTACAAAATATGAAAGACAGATTAAAGAAAATTGGAGTGGCAACGGGTGAGGAATTAATAATGATTGGTATGGCGGTTTGAAAGAAACCCATCCACAAGTAATTGTAATAAAGAAATAAGCCGCCTCCTGCCACCACTTCTTTGGGCTTCATCCTCGACCTTCCTTTCGGTCAGAGAGTTCTCTGCCAGAGCGATTTTGCTACCCAAAAGTCCGAAAAAAGGCCCGGCTTTACTTCAGTAGCAGACGCTTGACTCCAGGTGTAATGCTCGAGAGAGCGGAGAGCTTTTATACGAGCACGCAGGTACAAGAGATATATTATGCTGGAGGTTATGCAGGATCTCCATCCGGTTCTGCAGGCGCTTCTCGCGACAGTGTTTACCTGGTTCCTGACTGCGCTGGGGGCCGCGACGGTCTTTATGACCAAAGAGGTGAGCAGGAAGGTACTGGACGGCATGCTGGGGTTCGCTGGCGGGGTTATGATCGCAGCCAGTTTCTGGTCGCTCCTCGCGCCCTCGATCGCGATGTCGAGCGGGCAGAATATGCCCGCATGGCTCCCGGCGGCGGTGGGCTTTCTCGCCGGTGGCGCTTGTTTACGTATGATCGATAAGGTGCTCCCGCACCTCCACGTCGGCTATCCGATCGAGGAAGCCGAAGGGATCAAGACCTCGTGGCAGCGGAGCACCCTGCTCATTCTTGCCATTACCCTGCATAACGTGCCCGAAGGACTTGCAGTCGGCGTGGCCTTTGGCGCCATCGTCGCGGGCTATCCATCTGCCACCTTCGCTGCGGCCGTCGCTCTGGCCATAGGTATCGGGATCCAGAATTTCCCGGAGGGTCTTGCAGTGAGCATGCCGCTACGGCGCGAGGGGATCTCGCGACTGAAGAGCTTCTGGTACGGGCAGTTATCGGGCGTCGTGGAGCCGATCGCGGGTGTTACCGGCGCGGCAGTGGTCATTCTCGCCCGCCCGCTCCTCCCCTATGCGCTGGCCTTCGCGGCTGGCGCAATGATCTTCGTCGTGGTTGAAGAGGTCGTGCCGGAGTCGCAGCGCGGCGGGAATGCTGATCTGGCGACGATGGGCGCGATGCTCGGGTTCGCGGTGATGATGGTGCTCGATGTCGCGTTTGGGTAACTCTCTTTTGGTCAAAGGGGGGGCGGGGATTCAAAGTAAGAGTTTATGGTTTGCCTTCTCAAAAGCCTTCGTCTTCACTCTATCTCTTTCCTCCCCATCCCAATATGATGTTTTCGAAGCGCTTTCATGTACTTTAATTTTTCAGTCCAACTCTTCTGTATGGACGCTCTGATGCCAATCTATCGATGAGAGCGTTTGGGATATTTGAGCTAAAAATTCCGCCATCTCATCCAAAGCAGACGCAATTTTCGCTAAATGCCCCTCAATGTTGGTTAAATGCCCCTCTATTTCTGTCAAATCTATATCGCTCATTAGGTATCACCTCCTATTTTTATAGTTGATAAATAAATCGCTGATATAAAAATGTTTTATTTTGACTTCTAGCTAAATGAGGGTTTTTGAGTATTCTTAGTTGCATCCGTCCTAAACAGTTTCTTATTGATAAGCTGTAATAGGTTGCCATGATGCACGCGCAGCTGGACTTTTCATCGTCATCGTTATCGCCATAGGCCTTGCAATGAACATGTTCGTCGTCTTGATAGCACTTTTCTTAGCTCATTCGGGCGCTTAACGCCGATCTGGTCTGGTTTGCGCCAGCGCAGGCGTTGATCTTTGGCACGAGCTGACCACTGGCGCGCCTTTGGAGAGAAGAGTACCACCTGCATCAGGACATGCAATCGAAAACTTCTTATTGTGTCGCGCACCTTAGGTATAGCAGGAGGTGATAGAGTATGGCAAAAGTAACGCGTGAGATGGTTGAGCAATCGGGAATCAATGTCGACGAATTGCTAGAGCTTCTGGTCAAGAACGCTGCGGCAGAACTGACCACGTACTACTACTACACCATCCTTCGGGCCAATCTCATCGGCCTGGAGGGCGAGGGGGTCAAGGAGATCGCGGAGACCGCCCGCATCGAAGACCGGAACCACTTCGAAGCGCTCGTGCCCCGTATTTATGAGCTTGGGGGCGCGCTACCCAGAGATATGAAGAAGTTCCACGACATATCTGGCTGTCCACCCGCATACTTACCGGAGGTCAGCGACGTCACCAAAATCCTGAAGGTGCTCGTGGAAGCGGAGCGGTGCGCAGTCCGTGCCTATACGCAGATCTGCACTATGACAGCGGGCAAGGATCCTCGCACCTACGACCTGGCTCAGGCGATCCTGAACGAAGAGATCGAGCACGAGTCCTGGTTCTCTGAGTTCCTCGGTGAAGGTCCGTCCGGGCACTTCCTGCGC
>CAZFWT010000045.1:7034-17036 GCA_964522635.1 uncultured Halobacteria archaeon
CGAGTCCTGGTTCTCTGAGTTCCTCGGTGAAGGTCCGTCCGGGCACTTCCTGCGCAGAGGAGAAACCTCGCCCTTCGTCTCGAAGTTCCTGAGATAGGTCAAATCGCGAGTGAGTGAGTGAACTGGAGTCCCGGCATTTTTGCGGGCTCCTGTTCTTTTCTTTTTCTTTCCTGGTCTTTGTATACCTCAATGGTGGTTGAAGACCGCTATGACGTATCGGGCAGTTTCCTCTGGCGCAATGGAACTCATCAAGTCACGCACCACGCGGGTGAAGATTTGACCGCTTACTTAACGAGCACAAAGAAGAAGTACAGTACAGAACGAGTCGTGGCATACGCTCTTATCTTGCACAGAAAATGGCGTACTGGGCGGTGAAATTCGGGAGGCTTTCTCACCCTCCAACAAATTGAGACCCTCAAAACAATACATGCACTCATCCATACCTTTTTAAGCTCAGTTCGATAATGCACTTACTGACTGGCAACAGGGGGAGCGAGAGAACCAATGAATACGTTATTTGTGGTGTTGCTTGTGCTTGCCGTAATTTTAGTGCTCAGCCTCGTTATTTACTTCTTCCTGACGTACAATCGGTTCCAGAGCTTGAAGAATGCGGGAGAAGCGACGCTCGGGCAGGTGAAAGTCGCCCTGAAGAAGCGGCTGGATATGATTGAGCAGCTCGTTGAATCAGTGAAGAGCTATGCACGGTTTGAACGGGATACGTACGAGAAGGTCACCCAACTGCGAGCAAGCATCGGGAAAGCAGGCGCAGGTGAACTCGGGCGAATCGATGCGGAAAGCCGTGGCTTGCTCGGGAGTCTCATTGCGGTTGCGGAAAATTATCCTGCCTTAAAGACTTCTGAGACTGTCGTGGTGACGATGAACGCGATTAGAGAACTGGAAGAGGAGATAGCGCGACATCGATACACCTATAACAATGTCGTTCAGGAATTCAATACCAAGCTTGACGTCGTGCCTTCAAACTTCGTGGGGTCTTCGATCGGTCTGAAGAAGATGGAGTATCTCGAGTTTAACGAGGAGGAACTGAGAAGGCCCGCGGTGAGCTGGAGTTGAGTGAGAAGAAACAGATCGCCATTCTGATAGTGGCAGTTTTCGTGATTGGCTCTGCTGGCGTGCTTCTAGCGGCCGCTCTCACCGGCTACGGAGACGTTTACGTTCGCCATTACAGGGCTGATGTGTATTTAAACGGGACGCTTGCGGAATCGTTCAGGTACCAAATAGCGGATTCTGGCAAGTACCGAATGCTCTATCGGGTCTGGGAAGCGCCACTTTCGTGGGAGAACCCCGGTGAGCCGTATGTAGAACCGGTCAGCATCTCAGCACCGCCAGGAACAATCGCTTATACGAAGGACTGGAACAGTGATGTAACATTACTTTCAACTACGCAAACCGCATACATAGGTGATATTCGCTCCTTAGCAGTGCGGAATGAGGCGGGTTGCTACAAGCCGGAACGATTCGATGCGGGGGAGTACCAGGTTGATTTTCTGTTCAAGGTGCATCAGCCGTTGGAATGCGATGCTGAGTATTGCCACGTGAATGTGAAACTCGCCAATGAACATCTACCGTACCAGCAGGTTACACTCGTCGTTCATGACCCGAATAATTCCGTTGTACAACTTTTCTCGCACCCGCCAATGGACATCAGCAATGAAGGAGATACGTGGGTTGCAACGGGCGCGAGCCCGAAGAATGCGCTTCTGGAGCTCGAGCTGTTGCTCAAGCCCGAAATTGTAGCTGGTGGCATGGATGGCTTTCCACGAGACGTAGCGGACGTTGAGGGTAAAACGGTCAGTGCAAATTCGCGATATTCTGTGGCCTACAGCTTCTTCTCTGCTGTGAGTTCTATCCTATTGGCACTGATTTTCCTCTTTCCGGTGCTGCTCGCGCTTGTTTATTACAAGTATGGAAGAGAGAAACAGTTCACGGTGCCAAAGTTCCTGAGCTACGTGCCGAAGAGCAGGAAGCCCTGGCTGGTGAACCTCGTGTTCAAAGGGGACGCCTTTGATTTCGATGAGCACGGCTTTTATGCAACCCTGCTCGATTTGCAGCGGCGCGGGATCCTGAAGATAGAGACGGAAGGCGAACAAGGTAGGATAGTGAAGTCGGGTGGAAGCGTGAGGATCACATTCCTGAAAGAGCCTACTGAGGGGATTGATGAGTATGAGCAGAGCGTGCTCTCGTTTTTACGAGACTACGCGGAAAACGGCGTCTTTGACACCAAAGCTTTTGCGGCACGAATGGGGGAGTTACGGGATGCTGCGCGCATGGGTGATTATGCGCAGCTCGGGCTCAGCGTGATTCACAGCAGATTGAGTGGCTTGATGAAGGTTGCGGATAAGAGCGTCGCGGAAGAGTTTGTCATGGGCGGCCGGATGCAGGTTGCAAAGCTCATTATTCCCTTTCCGCTCACGCTGCTTGTCATGATCCTGTTATTCTTCAATTTCAGGGATACGTATCCCCAGGTACAAACCGCTCTCGTTGCTTCAGTCATCCTTTCTCTTCAAGCGATTCCACCGGTGGCGGCTCCAGCGGCGCTCTTTGGCAGGTGGAAGAGCGATTATTATAAAGAGAAACTCGAGTGGCATGCATTCAAAACGTTTCTCTCGGACTTCGCATCGATCCGGAAGTATGCACCTGAAGATGTGACCATGTGGAAGGAGTGGCTCGTCTACGGAACTGCGCTCGGTGTGGGCGATAAGGTTGCGAAAGCGATGGAGCACTTGCAGGTGAGTGTTCCTGATGTTACTGCTGATGCAGCGATATACATGCCACTCTACTTCGGGCACGTATTCAGGATGACGACCCCGGTAGCAACGGGAGCAGGTGCTGGGGGCATCGGAGGCGGTGGCGGATTTGGCGGCGGTGGTGGCTTTGGTGGTGGGGGTGGCGGGGCGAGATAATTCTGACCAGCACCGTACTAAAGCTGAAAGGATTCGTTTAAAGAACTTGGGCCGAGCAGTAGGCAAAGAACGCTTGCAGTTACAAATGAGGGCCGGGGCTGGGATTTGAACCCAGGTCTAGGGATCCACAGTCCCCAGGGATAACCGCTACCACACCCCGGCCATACCGGATGCACGCTTGGTTGGCGCAGAATACTACAAATTATGGGCAGTTACCTATTTATCTTTGTTCGCGCTGCAGCGTGCACAGTTCCACTTTGAGCTCTCAACGGTGGCACAGATCGTAGAATAGAACGGAGCCCACGGGAATCCTTCGCACACAGCTGCCAACGAGGGCACGACAGATGTGCTCGCTCTTCCCTGAGGCGCTACCTACCTATGGGTTAACTTGCGGAGTTTGGGTAAACTAAAATAACGCATGTGGGAAGGTCAGCTTATTTTTACAAGAATAGCCGTTTTTGTCCTTATTTCAGCTTTCCAAAGGGGATGTTCACCGCCTTATCTCCAAGAAAGTTCAGAGAATACAATCCCTGATATCCACGTAGAAGGGACTGAACGCAGGCAGTTCGCCTCCGGGCTCGAGTGCTTTGGCGTATATGTGCCACGTATCAATCTGCGGTTTGAACTTTTTGAGTACTGCAACAAGTGGGTCGTCTGGATCTAGGTTGGCGACGAAGAAATCACGGTTGGCACCGAGTACGACGTTATTGAATGAGCCGATAAGGGCTGACATTGCATCGGCGTGGTCCGGTTCGAATGCGTGATCGGTCATGAAATACACCTTGAAAAACTCGCCTTCTGCGGGTATCCTCGGCATTCGACCAAAGAGACTCCAAAATCCTAATAGCGTGCGCATCACTTTCCACATACGCGGCTCTTTCGTATAGCACATCTCAGCCAGTACTGACCAATCCCATAATCCCGCGCAGGCCACTACAGTACCCTCCGCCTCTTTCTCGTGAGCTACCCAGAACTGCTTCAAGCCGTATCCGGGGATTCCGTTCAGATATGCTGCGAACCCTTCAGGTGTGTAGGGTGCGAAGTGCGCACGCCCCGCATTATACTCGTTAATGAGCCGCACCACAGCAGGAATATCCCTTATTGTAACGCGTTCGATCGTATAGTTTTCTGCGATTGCTGCTTTTTTATAGGCTGTTACTGCACATGATTTGAGCGCTCTCATGTTCGCATAGCCGAGTTTCTCGAACAACGCTTTCGAGGCGTCGTTCGGGCCGTAGATATAGCAATACAGGTGCTTTGAACCGTTTTCTTGTGCCTGCTTCTCCGCTTCGTTCACCAGAGTGGTAGCCACTCCTTTGCGCCGGAAGTCCGGATGCACCATCACCTCAACTAGATAGACGTATGGCCCTGGTGGCATGGGCGACTGCTTCACGGTCCAGCCGATCCATCCACCAACTGCACCGTCCTCTTCTTCGGCTACGAGAACGTTCCAGTTATCATACAGCGCATAGCGCGCAGTAATGCTCGATTTTTTATCCACGCCCACAGCGCATTGTTCATTACCGTGCGGGCATAACTTCTCGATAGCTAACAGGCGGGCAGTATCGCCTTCTTCAAACGGTCTAATGCGGACCATTTTTATCACCTCCCCCTAAGCCATAGTAAGTATCTCTTTACCATTAAACTTTTCTAGCACGAGCTGTTTTGCTATCCTCATAGTTCTCTTTGTTGCATTTTTAACCCCCGGCATTCACCGCTTCAGCTTCTTCGTACCGTCATTGGCCGAGACGAGATTGATTCCTGTGCCGGGTCACGTTAACCTAATATCCCCCCTTTCCCTTGTTCTTATTACCATGACAGAAGAAGAGACGGTACCTTGGTTCGGGCAGGAGTTCGTGGAGTCCGATGCTAAAACGCTTGGCACCTACATCGCCGCACTGGTCTTACGGTTCCGGGTGCGGTACCGGACCGATATGTCCGTGCTGAGCACGGATATGGAGCTGTGGGAGACGCGAATCAAGCCATACGTCGCGCTCTTGCTCCACGACCCGGCAGAGCTGCGGGACGCGATTGCAGCGGGCAAGCGGTTTCTGAAGGCGTTCGTGCAGCAGACCGCGCTTGAGGATTACGATGCGGTCATCGACGACCTTGAGCTCGCCCATTACGAGACCTTCAAAGCCGCGTACCTCCGGCACGTGAATCGCAGCGCGATCACCGGCACCATCGCGGGCTCTAGCGCGCCGGCACTGGTCAGCAGGTTCATTCGGGATGTCGCGACCAACCGGTTCTCGAAAGGGCGGACGACCATGATGGGCAGTACCATCCTGGTCTCACCGGTTGCTGAGCTCTTCCAGCTGTACAACTTCTCACATGAGGACGCCACAAGGTTCCTGGAGCTCCTGCGGCACGCGGGTATTATGTTCCTGGACATCGTGCCCGCGCCCGTGCTCGAAGCGGAGTTCGTTGAGAGCCTCAGATAAACGCGAAGCACCTCAGTTCCTCACAGCACTGGAGACGGAACGGGGGAGGTCGGTAGTGCCGTTCCGGTTATCAACATCCAGCGCCGCAGTCAGCTCAGCTCGCCGTAGTCGCTCGGGAAACAGCTCTCCTCTCCTCGGTCTTCCCTATTTTTCGTAAGGGCATCTCTCTCCACACCATATCCTTAAAACACCCTGCCGCTTTGTTCTTACCAGCAAACGCGAGGTGGTAGGTGCGCGAAAAAATGCCAGAGCGAGTCTTTTTGAAACGGGCACCGGTAATCGTGGCCGTGTTGCGGACCTTATCGCATCAGGATGCGGCACGTGCAGCCGAAGAAGGCGCGGACGCGCTCGAGCTCCGTGTCGACCTGCTGAAGCAGGAGGATCAGAGCCTCGCGCAAATCACCGAGTTCCTCGACCCACTCCCGCTCCCAGTGATCGTCACAAACCGAAATCGGGCGGAGGGCGGCGCGTTCTCGGGCACCGAACAGGAACGACTCGCGCTACTCCGCAGTATTCTCGACGCCGTTGAGGTTCAAGCGGTGGACGTCGAATTCTTCTCCTCTGCTGCAGAGCGGAGGCAGCTGATCGCAAAGGCGCGCGAGCGTCGCGTGCCGGTCATTTGCTCGTTCCACGACTTCGCCGGCATGCGGTCTCGCTACGAACTCCTGCGGATCATTACCTGCATGCACGAGCGAGGTGGCAGTATCGCGAAGATCGCCCTCACGCCCAAGTCGCTCGACGACACTCTGATGCTGCTTGAATTCACCCATGAGCTCACGCGCGAGGGGAAGCGCATCGCGATGATCGGCATGGGGTCCTTCGGACGGCATCTGCGCGTTATCGCACCGCTTTACGGCTCGCTCTTGACCTACGGCTATCTCGAGGGCGAGCAGGCTCTCGCACCGGGCCAGCTCAGTGTGCGGCAGCTCAGGCGTATGCTGGAGACCCTGGGCGTTAAAGAAGTCTCTTTTTGAGCGCGTTCACCGATTCGATATCCCGCATGCCGCGGAGCCCCAAAATCCGCCCGATCTTGCTGCGGAACTTAGTTTCAACCTTGATGCTCTCATGCTCCAGTCGCACGGTCAGTCGCTTATTGAACCGCTTTCCCGCGCGGTCATAGTCAGTGAGAATCGCGACTCGCTTGTACCTGCTGCGGAGATCATCGATGAACGCGGTATCAGGCTTCGTCGAACACATCAGGATCGCCTTGGTGATTCCCAGCTCCCGTAATCCCTTCTTATCACGGGCGCCCTCCACGATAATCGCATCCACGGACTCGTTCAACTCCTCTATTACGCTCTCCAGCTCCGCGTAGGTCTCAAAATCCCGCTTCTGCTGCGCTCGTTCCGATCGATTGTTGTTATTCATCGTCCTCCCCGGTCTCGCGGTGCGTTACGTGAATTAAAGAAACGTGAGCCTGATACCCGCTTGCTCCAGATATGCCAGCCCATCTCGGTCGCTATACTCGCCCGAGATCACTACACGCTTAATACCCGCGTTGATGATCAGCTTCGCGCAGATCTTGCACGGGAATGCGTTGACATAGAGCGTTGCGTCCTCCGCATCCCTGCCTGCCTGCAGCAGCGCGTTCTGCTCCGCGTGCACGCCCACGCACTCCTCGTGGCGCTCGCCCGAGGCAATGTTCAACTTATCCCGCCGGCATTCGACATCGAGACAGTGCGGAAAGCCGCGCGGCGCGCCGTTATAGCCGGTCGAGACGATCACGTTATTCTTAACCACCAAAGCGCCAATCTGCCGTCGCACGCAGGTTGAGCGCAGGGCCACGTCGTTGACGATCTTCATCCAGTATTCGTCCCATGGTATCCGCTCATTGCCCGCCTTCTTACCGCTCATCTTCCCGAATCGGTCTCGCGCCTCAACGCCAACAGTTCGCTCATTGCAGAAATAGTCCGGGCCATCCGCAAATCGCTTTCTGATTAATACTTGCGCTCAACATATTTAATTTAGTTTAGTTTAGTGATCACTGAGCAATCAACCAGAAACAGAAGCTGAAGCGTGTCACGAAGGGCTCGATGACCGGAGATGTACGAATGCGGAAACAAACCTTACGGGAAACGATCTGGCGGCGAATGAGAGCTGGGCGAAGTGCAGCACGAGCATGGACTGCCTGGATGCTCGTAGCATGTCCGCAATCACGGGTGGTGCCTCAACAATGATTCTGGAGCTCATTGCACTTATTCTCGCGACCTGTCTGGTAGGCTCAATCGTGAAATTGCGCCAGGTCTCCAAAGACCTCGCAACGGCTCGGGATCGCTACGAGACGGCGCTCTGGGAAGCAAAGAGCCGCACCATGTTCGCGGACGAGGCGTTTGAGACGGTCGAGGAATGGAAGAAGCGCTACGAGACTGAACGTGCGGCGAAAGAGCAGCTCATGAAGGAGACTGAAGAGTGGCGTAAGAAATACCAGGCGCAGGTCCACAGTGTCTCTGATACCTACCGGGCGGAGACGGGCAAACAGGAAGAATCGTGGGGCGATCGCGAGCCGTACTGAGGCGTCAATTGGCGCACACCAGGAAAGTGGCTCACCAGAACAGCTCCTCGATCAGCCGTCGCAAAACGCCTTTACGCCTGCGCTCATCGTATGAGATGATCTTCTCGCGCGTGAGCCCGCTGCGCTCCTTTGCTCGGGCGATAGCTGTATCCTTGCCGCCGAGATGGTCTATCAGCCCGATCTCCTTCGCCTCACGGCCGAGGTATACCTTCGCCGTGGCCAATTCCTTCAGCGTCTCCTCGTCTAACTGCCGGTTCGCGGCGATCGCCGACAGGAAGTACTCCTTTATCTCCTCTAGTTCCGCTTCCAGCAGCGCACGCTCCTCCTCCGAGGGCGTCTCGTATGGTAGCCCCAGGCCCTTGTAGATACCCGTCTTCAACGTCTCGATATCGATCCCGAACTTCTTCAGCAGTACTCCGATGTCCGGGCGGATGCTCAGCACCCCGATACTGCCCAGTGTGCTCAGCTCGTCCGCGACAATTTCATCGCAGGCGCTCGCGATCCAGTAGCCGCCTGAGGTCGCGTACTCCCGTACCCAGGCAATCGTGGGCTTCTTCATCGCTTTGATCCGCGTTGCGATTTCTTTCGCTGCAAAGGGCGTGCCGCCGGCCGAATCGATCTCGAAGATAACCGCTTTGATACGCTTCCGCCGTTCTACGTCCTCGATCGCCTGAATGATGCCTGTAGAAGATGAGAGGAAGCCGAAGACTGAGCTCTCCGCAGCAATCGTTCCTTTCACGGGGAGCAGCGCGATCAAGCCCTTTGCTCTCATCATCGCAAAAAAATCGTCACACTAACTTATTTGTAGCTCCTGGTATAAATCTAGGTGACGGTGATACATATATACGGCATGCACACCTCAACGCTGGCGGCGCGCATCAGCGCTTGGATACGAGAACGCGTAAGCGAGGCTGGCGCACAGGGCGTTGTCCTGGGCATGAGTGGCGGGCTTGATTCCTCGGTCGTTGCGGTGCTCTGCAAACGCGCGCTTCCTGATACCACGCTCGGCTTGATCCTTCCCTGCAATTCCCAACCAGAGGACGTTGCGCATGCGCGGCTGGTCGCCGCGCAATTCGGTATCGAGACGCAGGAGTTTGATCTTTCTGCTATTTTCACGGCGTTCTTCACGCTCCTTACCGGTGAAGAACGGCCCGGTGGCGCTGCAAAACGAACGGCAGATATCGCTGTGGCGAACCTCAAGCCGCGTCTCCGAATGATCTGTCTCTATTATTTCGCTAACGCGCGGAACTACCTGGTCGTCGGCACCGGGAACAAGAGCGAGCTTTCTATTGGGTATTTTACCAAATACGGTGACGGCGCCGCGGATATCCTCCCGCTCGGTGATGTGTTAAAGACAGAAGAGCGAGCGCTCGCCGAGGAGCTCGGGATTCCCCGGATGATCATCGAGAAGCCACCGAGTGCGGGTCTCTGGGCTGGGCAAACGGACGAGGGTGAGATTGGCATGAGCTACGAGATGCTGGATCGCATCCTCACCTTGCTGGATAGCGGCGTTGCAGACGTGAGCCAAACTGGCCATGACCCTGCCTTGGTCTCGCGGGTGAAACGGATGATGGAGCAATCGCAGCATAAACGCGAGCCGATACCGATCTTCAGGCGCTCTTTGAGGTGATGCCGCATGTCACTAGGCGATCGAAGAACTATTTTTCTGGGCCTTATTGGTTTTGGTGAAGATAAGAAGCGGAGGAAAGAAAAGAAGCTTCATTAATCCTCCCAGTCTAAAGGTGATTTTCATCGAAATCACCGGAATCCTCGTTGAATCGGCAGATTCCCAGGAGAAGGTTCTCGTAGCTAATTATAGGAAACTTATTTGGCGTACAGGTTACAGCAAACACTCGCTAATATTGATTTCTTTCGACAATATTGGCAACAGTTAATAATAAATAGGCTATAGGCTATTAACTAAGTTAAAGCTGAAATAACTCACAACATTTTACGCTCCTGAGCGCGAAGATGCAGAGAAGAAAAAAAACAAAGGAGGCCTGTACAGGGTGCGACTCCCGGACGGGCGAAAAGGCGAAGAAGGAAGGCGAGGCGCCGGGGAGGGGCGCTTTATAACCTTAACTCCGTCAAGTCATAGGGGACATATACCTTCCACTACCCGCCACAA
>CAZFWT010000046.1:0-13812 GCA_964522635.1 uncultured Halobacteria archaeon
TGAAGCAGGGCGCATTCAGCTATTCGGGCGTCACGATAAAGCGGTAATACGTTTGCTGCGGCTGAAAGGAGAGCGGTTCTCTTTTTTTCTGTTTAACTCCATGCGGTTAGAGCTGCACACGCGCATACGTTCTCTATTCTATATATCGGGGTGCGCCAGGAAGCATGTCCGGGACCGTGCGTCATTAAACTCGGCTGCACCGTCCCATTCGCATCGCCTGAAGTCGCGCCGTCCGGTGCTCGTCACTTTTTACGGCTCCCGTGGTCGAGGCCAAGCCGCTTCAAACCCCTGAGGGGTCTGTTTACACGATAGCTGACTCTGTACGCAACGGCTCTTTTTGTGCCATGACGCGAGCGCGTATGCCCTTTCCGATAGCTTGCATCGCGGCACTTGCGGCATCATGGGGCAGGCCTCTCATCTTGGCGACACCGAGTCGAGTAACAAAAGTGATACTACTGGAGAAGAGCCATTTCTTGACGCTGATGTTGTGAAAGAAGTCGTAGCCATAGGTCTCCAGATTGTAGCCAAACCACGTGATGGTATAGAAGATCACCTGGACATCGGTAACGATGATCCGACCTGGCCAGATCAAATTATACCACCGCTTCTGTCTCGCGGTAAACAGCACGTTCTCGTCCTCTGCAATGATGCCCTTTTTGATGAGCATCTTGATCACCTGATCCGTCTCCGCCGTCATATACCTGGCGTACCTCCACAGTTCGGGCAGAATTTGTTATGTTCGCTCCTCACAACGGCCCCACGGGACGCGCATTTCGCCCTTGCTATCCCTTTTTCTTCCATTCCATCTTCTCACCCCTTTTCTCTCTTTTTCTCTCACCTCAAATTAAATTGATCCATTTCACAAAGCTGTACAGGAGTAAACCGCCAATCAGGAGTCCAGAAAAGCTCAAAGAGAACATTCCGAGGCCGAATTGGAGCGTTAAAGGATCTGACAGATTAAACGTGAAGGTCAGATAAGCAAGGCCAGCAACAACAAAGAGCAGCAGTGCCAGGAAACGGTTCCATTCGTAGATGACCATGCCTTCCTCACCCACAAAGGGAATCAAGGAATAGACCAGGGTCATCGCCACGGTCGGGATGCCCACTCCTCCCACCCAGACCACCCACCACTCATCGGGATACCACACGAAGACCAGATAGTAAAAGAAAGCCAGCAATGAGAAGAGGCTCATGATGTTCCCGAGGCAGATGAACCCCTTTATCCGCGGGCTCAGATCTTCCCACAGGATGGCACGGAGCGGATACCCGAACGGATGGCCGAAGATAGCCGTTACCAACATCATGCCCGAAGCAGTCCGATCAACGATCGCGCCAACTTCTGCATTGAGGAGCAGCGCAAAGAAATACTGGACTGCTTCACGAACCACGATGACCACGCCAACAAGCGCAACGATCAAGAGGAATATGTCCCAAGCATTCGGTGCCAGGCCCGCGAAGGTGGGCAGGAGGAACGGTTGCGGCTGCTCAGAGAAGGGCATAAAGTCGGGTAAGCTAAAGAACACCGTCCGCATCGTCAGCGTGCACTGGAGCGTGTAGGCGATGGAGAGCGCGAGAATGCCGAACATGATTCGGAGCAGATCGCCGGGGAAGGTGGTCCGATACTGAGCCGCCAGGACGCTCCGATGGAGCGATAATTTGACTTTCGGCGTGCGCAGACCCCGTATACCCGCAGCATATACGCCTGCAGCGGCAACGGCACCCGCGGAGATGCTCGCGATCAACATGGCAATGATGGTCAGGGGGGGCGCGATTGGCTGCTTCACGTCCACGACTACCGAATCATTCGCCGCCTGGATCTCGGTGTTATTAGCAAAGCCCGTCGCTTCCAATCGGTACAAGCCGCCAGCCATCGCGGGATGGCTCACATTCCATGCGAAGACGAACGGTCGTGTGGTATCCTCAAACTGCTCGCTCCACCTGGCACCCTGTATAACGAGCGAGACTCTGGAGATCTCCTCACTCGCTCGCACGTGGACGCTCGTGGCATTCTGCAGCACGACGCCGGAAGGTGGATCTGTAATCACAATCCACGGCTGAACCGGCCCGAAGACCGAATGAGCTGTCTCGGGGATACGGCTCGTACCCTCAAATGTCTCGGTGTACTCGTCCGGGAACACAATGGTGGCAGTTGTGGGCACCATACTAATGGGTGCAAGCTCACCATCCGTTGCCTTATCGGTTGCAGCCTGGAACGCTCCTTCAAGTGCTTTCAAGTCCACTTCAGGCATGACGTACGTCGTGGCAACCGGCTCGATCAGGTCAGGAACGAGGAAGCTGGTCTCTCTGCTCGAGATCTTGAGTAAGCTCACATCCCGCATCACGGTCTTTTCCAGTGCGATCTCGAGACTTTTGGCAAGTTCGAACCGATGGCTGAGCCAGGCAGCCTCTTCGCGAACCGACGGTATGAATGAGAATTGGAAGGTGGTGTCGCCGTTACTTCTCACGGAGACATTGGCGTGTGCCAGGTGGGATATCGCTTCAGGTTCACCTCGATCGATCTCTCGCGGCGGCACGGTGATCGTGAGCGTCTGTGTGTTCAGGACGGTACCGTCGCCCACGATGTTGATCGAGAAGGTATGGGTACCGCTCCGCGCCTCTTCGGGAATCGTTACGGTGACGGTGAATGTAACCGTCTCGCCACCGGAGACCTTGGTATGGTGAGCAGGGGAGAAGGAAACCCATTCCTCGTACTCAGGGGAGGATGCCTGCAGGGTGAGAATGCTGATCCGCTCCACTTCTGCCTGCACCAGGCTTGAGATCGCCTCGGGTATGAGTACCGCCTCGGCATGAGCGAGCCTGTAAAGGCTGCCGCCCGTTTCTTCGGTTACGTACTCCCAGGGCTGGAGATCCACGCCCGAATACAGCGCTAATACCGTGATACCGTGCGTTCGCAATCCAGACACCACCTCGTCAAAGTAGAGGTCGTCAGCCGTACCCACCTCAGCGTCCCGTCCGGGATCCACACCGGTTTGGAAGGCAGGATCATGAGGGATATCGTCTCCGAACAGAATAACGATCTTCTTCGCGCCCGATCGCCAGCCGACATTGGGATCGGCGTAGGTTTCGTAGAGTGCACGGCTGTAAGATTCGGGATAATCCTGTCCATCACCAAGGGTCAAGCTGTTGATCGCCGCGCGTATCAGCTCGGTATTGCTCGTAATTCCCTGCTCTACCGCCCACGGGTAGTCGTCAACCGCGCCGTAGGTAGCGCTGTATCCCCGGAAGGAGTAACTTCCCGAATAGTCCATGAAGCTCGCGACGCCGAAGGCGCTATCAGGAACGAACTCGCGCAGATCGTTCATGATATTCTGCGACTCGGTTTGCATAATCTCAAGCTCCTCGCCCATACTCCCCGTCAGGTCAAAGCAGAAGAGCACATCGAGACGTGTAATCGGCTGGCCTTCTGCGGTGGTATAGCGTTTCGTCTCCGTGACCGATTCACCGTGCGCAAGTGTCGCACTCAATTCCAGCGGATCTACGGTCCCGACTATGCCCGGAACGGGCTGGAGGGTCGGGCTGTGCACGGGAGAAGGCGGTGGGGTAGGCGTGGGGGTAGGAGTAGGGGTAGGAGTAGGGGTAGGAGTAACGCCACGGGAGGACGAAGTGGGCGAGGGAGACGGTGTTGGCGTTACTGCAGGCGGAATAGAAACGCTCTGATAGAGCTCTTGTATCTCAGCGGCCGAGAGGGCGTAATCGTAGATTCGGACTTCGTCAATGGTGCCCGGGAAATACGCGCCGAATGAGGGGTTCCTGCCTATGTTGAGGTAATCCCAGCCGGATCCGAGGCTGCCCGCTTCTTCATAGAGCACGTTATTAACGTAGAGTTTCACCGTGCCCGCAGCCTGGTCGTAAACCACAGCGATAAAGAGCCATTCTCCTACGGTGACCGGGTGATAGCCCAGAACAGCGCCGGTTCCACTAAAGGCAGACCAGCCCGTTCCACCACCACGGTAATCAATATCGATAGTGCGATCATATCCCCCGTTGTCGTGTGAAATAATCGTTCCGGTAACAGCATCAGCGCGAGCCCAAAGTGTTATGGTCATCTGCGGCATGACGTCCGGATTGATATTCACGGGGGCGGAAACAAAGTCATTCACACCGTCAAAATGCAACGCCTCTTCGTTGACTCCTGAGACAAACGTTGCTCCATCGTTCGTGCCATCGTTTCCATGCCCTGAATGGTCTTCGGTGTCCATATCAAAGGGATAGTAGGCTACAAGGTCTCGAGACGGTGCTGGCGTTGGAGTTGGCGTTGGAGTTGGCGTCGGTTCTGGTCCGTTTGTCGAGATGGATATGCTATCGATTAACGCTGTTCCGGAGCCATAATCGCCAAAAGTAAGGGCATAGTCTATCTCAATGAATATGTCGTCTTTGACATAGACGAGGTAACCATCATAACCGTCTTCGGTGGTACTCAGTGCATGACCGGCCGTTTGGCCATCCAAGAATTCGATGCCCCATTCATCCGGCGTGAACCCTGCATAGTCACGTGCATATGCAAATAAGGCATCTGGATCGTTCTCATAACCAACGAGCTCTTCCGGGACCTCAAAATCATAATATATTGCAACAAAGCTGACATCTGTTCCGTATGCCCAGTAGCCCCAGCCATCACCTTCAAACGCATCCCCTATCCAGCCGGGCGGCACGTCAACATCCAACGTAATCTGGCCACCAGCGTGGCCAATCAACAGTACGAGGAGTACAGCGAGGAAGAAGAGTTGGAGGACTTTCATGGAGAGCAGTCGCTAACTTATTCTTTACCAGTATAAAAGTAGGTTTCGATTGGGTTTGTCAGCTCTGCAGAGGCGGGGAGATCAAGCCCTGGCGACTTCTCCACACACCTTATGAGTCCGCGCCTCTAAGATAGTAAGCTAAAGAGGTCGGCACGTCATCCTTACCTACTTTGAGGTGCCACTGTATACACGCTACCGCTCTGCGAGGCGTGGAAGGGCAGCAGACCAGCCGTTGATATGCTGCTATAAGGAGCGATTGACGAAATGGGTAAGGAACTGACCGTATTCGATTACGAGGCGGAACGGAAGAGGTTCACGTGGGACATACCCGAGGATTACAATTTTGTAGCGGTGGTAAGACGGTGGGCCGAGGATCGAACGAAGGTGATAGCGATCACGGAGCATCCGGACGGAACGGTAGAGCGAGCAGGATACCGGGAAGTGTGGGAGAATGCTCTACGATTTGGCACCGTCTTGCGCGATTCAGGCATCCAGAAAGGCGATCGGGTCATGGTGCTCCTGCCGCGGGGCACGGATATTTATACGGCGAGTATCGGCATTTGGGCGATCGGCGCCGTTGCAGTTCCCAGCACCATCATGCTCAGGCGAGCGGATATCGAATACCGCATGGTGGATGCCGGGGTCAAGGCGCTGGTAACCAGTAATGCGACCATTGCTGCTGAGATCGAGGCACTGGCGAGCGCATTCTCACGTGAGAACCGCTTCTTCGTGGGGCAGCGAGAGGGCTGGCGGGACTTTCGGCAGGAGGTCCGTTCGGCATCACGCGATCTAGCGCTTGAAAAGCTCACAGCAATTGATCCCCTGGTCATCAATTACACCTCAGGGACGACGGGTGCACCAAAGGGCGTGCTCCATACCCATTCGGTGATGTACTGTTACGACCGGCTCAATCGCTACTACTGGTGGAATACCCAATCGGACGAGCTCTGCTGGGGAACGACGGAACCCGGATGGACGAAATGGTACTGGGCGCCCCTGGGCGCGGTGGTCAATGCTGGCGCGACGAACTTCCATTATGCTGGCAGATTCGATCCTGAGAAGTTCTTCGCGCTGCTGGCCAAATGGCGGATCAACAGGGCCTGTATGACTGCCACGGAGCTCAGAACGATGGCCGCAATCGATGATGCGAACGAGCGCTACGATTTGAGTGATTTGAAGGTTATTTTGACTGCGGGCGAGCCGTGCACACCGGGCATTATTCGCTACTTCGAGGAGAAGTTCGGCATAGCGGTTCGCGAAGGTTACGGCCAGACGGAGACCTGCGTGGTGGCCTGCAACATACCGGGTATGGAGATCAAGCCCGGGTCAATGGGTCGGTTCACACCGGGTGTTGAGGGCGCGATCGTTGACCCGGAGACCGGCACGCGCGTGCCGACGGGCGATAAGGGCATGATTGCCATTGCAAAGGGGCATCCGATGCTCTTCAAAGGCTATCATAACAAGCCCGATAAGACCGCAGAGTGCTACGTTGGCCAGTGGTATCTTACCGGAGACCTCGCACGGATGGACGAGACGGGTTACATATGGTTCGAGTCGCGGGCGGATGACGTCAGTATCAGCTCAGGCTACCGGATCGGTCCGTTTGAGGTTGAAAGCGCGGTCAATTCGCACGAGGCGGTGCTGGAATGCGCGATGGTTCCCAGCCCGGACCTGCTACGGGGCGAGATAGTGAAAGTCTTTATCGTCTTAAAACAGGGCTACGAGCCGTCCGAAGCGCTTGCTCAGGATATTCAGCAGCATGTGAAACTGATAACAGCGCCCTATAAGTATCCGCGCGAGATCGAATTTGTGGACGAGCTTCCGAAGACGATCAGTGGTAAAATCAAGCGTAAAGAGCTCAGAACCATGGAGTTCGAGCGAAAGAAGGAGGTTATCGAAAAGCTGAAAGAGAAAGGGATGTGGCAACGGGGGGAGTAGTAAGATCGCTGCACCCAACCCACAATGAATTGCAACCATCAGTTGCCACAATAATTCATGAGCAGTTACTCAGTTTTTTTCACCGTCAGTATAACCTCACGTGTTTGTTTAGCCAACCAAATACTGTCTAGCAATACCGTCATAATAGAGCTGTTATTCGGTCTTATCAGCTAAACGGTGAACACTCTTCATACGAACCCGGGCGCTGAGGAGAACAGTGACCAGCGGCGATAGCTCATGCATCGCTTCAACCGTTCCAGCGCGAGTTCGACCGCGGCTTCACGCGGCATAATCCCTCGCGTCGCAGCATCTCCGAGCACCAGCCGGGTATTGAGCCGCACCTTCTCCTCGATGGCCTGGAATGCGGCCGACGGTGAAGCACCGCGGTACTCCATGGCCGCGCTGATCACGCCACCTGCATTGGCGATAATATCGGGCACGCACAGCACGCCTTTCTCGTGCAGCCAGTGCTCCGCACCCTGCGTGATGGGGATGTTGGCACCTTCCAGCACCAGCCGGGTCTTCAAACGGCTCACATTCGTCTCGTTGATCACGTCGGGCCGCGCCGCCGGGATCCAGATATCGCACTCGAGCTCGATCACCGCGTCACGGTCAAGCTTCTCACCAGCCGTAGACTCGGTCACGCTCTTGCCCGCATCCTTCAATGCGATCAGGGCGTCGACGTCCAGCCCCCGGGGGTTGTAGATCGTACCCCGGGAATCTGCGGCACCCACGAGTAACGCGCCCTTCTCGGTAAGGAACCGTGCAGCGTGTTTGCCCACAGCGCCGAAGCCCTGGACGACGACCCGCGCCCCATCCAGCTCGAAATCGCAGTACTCGAGCGCGACATCAGTGGCATGGCTGAGCCCCCAGGCAGTGGCTCCAAGCTCGTCGAGCGGGATACCACCGAACTCGCAGGGCAAGCCCACCGCACGCCCGATCTCATCTTTCACCCAGGCCATGCACTCCTCATCCGTGCCCATATCCGGCCCGAAGATATACTCCTGAATCTCCCGTAGTGAGCTGGCGAATGCACGAATCATCTGTTCCTTTTCTGCTTTCGGCATCCGCGGATCGCCGTAGATCACCGACTTACCGCCCCCGTGCGGCAGATCGGCAGCCGAGTTCTTCAAGGTCATGGTTCGTGCCAGCCGGAAGCACTCCTCGGTACACACCTCCAGCCCTATTCGCAACCCCCCGATTGACGGCCCTCTGGCCACGTTGTCCACCACCAGCACGCCCTTGAGGCCCACCGAGGGCTCGTACACGTGAATGACCTTGGCCGGCCCCAATTCATCTGCGAATCGAAATACGTCCATCCTCCATCCCCTCGCTTATACCTTCTATTTCCTCTCTTCTTCTTCCTTCTTATGCTTTCGCTGCTCTTCCTCGATCGGTCAAGTGCCCTGTGCGGTGCGCGGCAAAGATAGCACCACTCGCGCGTCCACTGCCACAGCACCTGCTTCAGAAACGATAAGGGGGTTGATCTCAATCTCGCGTATCTCTTCCAGCGTCAGCAGGATATCCGAGAGCGCCATAACTGCAGATGCCAGTTGCTCCACGTCCATGGGCTTGGACCCCCGGAACCCGGTCAGAAGTGGGTAGCTCTTCACCTCCTGCATCATCGCAAAAACCTCCTCCCTGCTCACGGGAGCGAGCCGGAAGCTCACATCCTTCACGAGCTCCACGGCAATGCCGCCGGTGCCGAACATCACTGCAGGGCCAAATTGCGGATCCCGCAGCCCACCCACGATCAACTCGATCCCCGGGGGGATCATCTCGACCAGAAGGAACCCCGCTATGTGTGCTTCAGGCGCGGATCGTTTTAGATTCCGCGTCATCTCGTGAACCGCAGTGCTCGCTTCTTCACTGTCCTGGAGACTCAGGATCACGCCACCGACGTCTCGTTTATGGATGATGTCTGGTGAGACCACTTTGAGCACAAACGGCGGAGAAAGGTCCTTTGCTTTCACGCGCACGTCCTCCGGCCCCTTGATCAGGACATACTTCGGGACCGGAATGTCCCACGCGGCTACGAGTGCCTTTGCCTCAGGCTCAAGAAGCATGTGCCGTCCCTGTGCTGCGGCCTCATGTACGAGCTTCTTTGCCTCTTCTTTATTCATTTTTCCGCTTTGATTACGTTACGCGTTTGGTGGCGTCATCATTCTGACTTACGTACCGCTTACCACCAGCCAATCCCGCAGCCGCCCTCGCTGCGCTTTCCGGTGTGAAGAATACCGGCATGCCATTCTCCTCGAAGCGCGCTGCCATTCTTCGTGCAAACTCGCTGTTGGGGGTACAGATGAGGAGCGGTACTTTATGGCGATCCCTGACCGCTTTCAGGTCATCAACCAGCTTTTCGGTGATCTCCGGTGCGCCCCAGAGTACCGTAACAATAGCGAGGTTGAACTTATCCTTCAACCCTTCCTCGAGGGCGTTAACGTAATCCGCATCAATAGCACTGCCGGTCAAATCGATCGGATTACCGGTTGTGGAGAACCCAAGCAGTTGAGAGCTCAGACGTTTTCTTGTCTCTTCGCTCAGCTCGCTCACTTCAAGACCCAGATCCTCACAGGCGTCCGCAATACTCACCCCGACGCCACCGCCGTCTGTCACGATCAAAACCCGCTTCCCCGCGACCAGCTCGTAGGTGTTCAGGACCTTAATGGCATCCTTGAGCCCTTCGTAGCCGTTCACCTCAATGATCCCGGCCTTCATAAATGCGGCTTTATAAATCTCGTATCGCCCGGATATTGCGCCCGTATGGGATCGTGCGGCATGAATTGCCGCCTCCCGCTTGCCCACCTTCACGACCACCACCGGTTTTTTCCTGGTGCAGCGTGATGCGACCTCGACAAACCGCTTTCCGTCGTCTACCGACTCCATATAAATGACCACAACTCTCGTTGCCGCGTCGTCCGTCAAGAACTCGAGGCAGTCTGACTCACCGACATCAACCCGATTACCATAACTCACGATCCGGGCGACGCCGATATCCTGTGCGGCCAATTCAACCATGATCAGCTCGGCGAACGAGCCGCTCTGCGTGAGTATGGAGACGCCGCCCCGCGTCGGTCTTCTCACCCGCTCCTCTGGTGTGAAGAAGGTATCAATTCGGGAGATTGCGTCGTAGATGCCCATACAGTTCGGACCGATGATCCGTATCCCCTTTCGCGCACCCAGCTCTCTGAGTTCGTCCTCCAATTTCGTCCCGGCGGATCCGGTCTCTTTGAACCCTGCGCTCACAATGATGGCACCTCTGACATTCTCCGTGCGCTCCATGATCTCCATGACCAGCGGTGCTGGCAGCACAAAGATCGCCACATCGATCACCGCCTGAATCTCGCTCAATGAGCGGTAACACCTGACGCCGTTGATGGATGCGTAGTTGGGATTGACGAGATAGACCGCCCCCGGGTAACCGATCCTCTTAAGGTTTTCCATGATGACCTGCGACGGCTTGCCGGGTTTCGGCGATGCCCCGACAATGGCGATCGATTGCGGGCTAAAGAAGAAGCTGATATCTCTTCCAGTACTCATCTACGATCTCCTGTATCTTCTTCAGCGTCTCTTCCTGTCGCACGGGCTCGAAGAGATGAGCGAAACGTCCCTGTTCCTTAAGATACTCTTCCACCGGCTTCAATTTACGCGGCACGACCGTATGTGTTACGTCGCCATAAACCGCCTCTTTTAATGGCCAGACACCGGTATCAACCGCCAGTTTCGCCAGCTTGATGGCGCGGCAGGGCTCGATGCCCCAGCCGGGCGGGCAGGGCGAGAGCGCAATGAAGAGTTTCGGGCCTCTGTACTGCTCGGCTTTCTTCAACTTGTTGAAGAGATCAACGGGATGGGATGGCGAGATAGTAGCAAGATAGGGTGGCTTGTGACTGTTCCAGATCGCGAAGAGATCCTTTTTGGGTTTGTGGGCGCCAACGCCCAGCGGGGTTGTTCCGGTATTTGAGGCGAACGGTGTCGCTCCGGACCACTGGAAGCCTGTATTGCCATACGCCTCGTTATCATAGCAGATATAATAGAAGTCGAGGCCGCGGTAGATCGCCCCGGAGGTCGAGGAGAGGCCTATATCATATGCGGCGCCGTCACCGGTCAATACAACCACCTTCAAATCCTCTTCCGGATCGAGTCTGCCTGTTTCTACTAACGTGTCGAGAGCGTCTCGCACACCCTGCGCAGCGGCAGGGGCGCACGCCATCGCGGTATACAACCAGGAACTCTGAAACGGATTGTAGGGGTAGATAGGCAGGAGTGTGAAACAGCCTGCCGCGTTCACGATAACAACCCTCGTGCCCAGAGCCTTCATGCAATACCGCAGGGTTAAGATCCCCCCGCAGCCCGCACAGGCAGGTGTGCCCGGAAAGAGGACCTCCTCGCGCGGGAGTTGCTTGATCGATTTTATTTGTTCAGGCTCCATATCGTTCATCCCTTTTCTGCGATCTCCTTCAATCTCCTCATCTCGTCCCATTCCTTTTCCGTATACAGGAGGTGGTGGGTTGGCCGCACCTCGCCCGTATCGACGGCTTCACGCATTTTATCGAAGATGAACGCGAACTCATCGGTGCTGATATTCTTCCCGCCCAGCCCGCCGATGAATGAGAGCACGAGCGGGCCCTGGTGCTCGTTACACAGGCAGCTGGCAACTTCTGCATGCAGGATGCCGCCCTTGCCGATACTGATGTTCTGGTCGATGACCGCCACGGCCTTACGATTTTTGAGTGCGTCCTTAATCACTGCATCGGGAAAGGGTCTCAGGAGCCGTATCCGCAAAAGCCCTGCCTTCGTGCCTCTTTTGCGGGCCGCAGTGACCGCAGCTTTCCCCAGGGTTGAGAAGGAATTGGTCATCACAAGCACGAGCTCGGCATCATCCAATAGATAGCCCTCGATGGCGCCGTACGTGCGGCCGAAGGTCGCTTCAAAGTCGGCACAGACCTCGTTATAGACCTCCAGCGCCTTCCGGCTCGCCAGATGCATCTGATACTTGAAATATGAGTAATACGATCCGCCCAGAACCGCAACGCCCTGGGCCATCGGTTGACTCGCCCGGAAGAACGCATGTTTCGGTCGGTAGTGCGGGAGAAAGGCATTTACCCGCTCGGCGTCCGGCACCTCAACGGGCTCACGCGTAAATGAGAGATAAAACCCGTCCAGATTGACGATAATCGGCAGCAGCACCCGCTCGTCCTCAGCTAACCGGTATGCCATCAGGATCGAATCCAGCACCTCCTGGCAGGTCTCGCAGTGTATCTGCAAGAAACCAGAATCGCGCGCGGCGAGGACATCGTTATGGTCTGGCTCGAGCGTGATTGGCGCGGACAAGCCCCGTGAGACGTTGACCAGCACCAGGGGAACGCGCCAACCGGCGACGGCATAGAGCATCTCGAACCCGTAGAGCAGCCCCTGACTCGAGGTCGCGGTGAATGCTCGCACACCGGTCGCGGAGGCCGCGCCGGCTGCGGCGATCATGGAATGCTCTGAGTCCATAATGACGAATTTGCTCGCCATCTCACCCTCTGCTATCCACATCGCCAACGCCTCGATGATCTCGGTCTGCGGGGTGATAGGGTACGCGGTGATGTAATCCACCTCAGCAAGCCTAACCGCCCAGGCAGCCGCGGCATCACCGGTGAGCATTTCTCGCTTCATTGCACAACCTCCTCTTCCTGCTCCTGTTCTTTCGCCCGCGCAGATGAGGACGTAGTATGATTCTCTCGTATCGCTGTAATAGCCCCATGGGGGCATTCCTCCACGCAGATCAGACAGCCTTTACAGTTATCGTAATCAACCACCGGGAACCCCTCCGCATCGATCGCAATGCAGCCCTCGGGGCATTTTTGTGCGCAGATCGTGCATTTGGTGCAGAGATCAAGATCCCAGACCGGTCTGAAGACGCGCCAGTTACCCGTCTTGCGGAGCGGGGTATTGCCGATGGCATTGATCGTGGGGCTGGAGACCAGCGCAGGTTCGTAAGGCATGCTTATGACAGCGCTCCCCTTTCGAACGGCCTTGCGTGTCTTTATCTCCACCGGTGTAAGGGCGTTGAACGAGCGCCGGGCGGCTTCTCGATTCTTTTCGACGAGCGCGCTGTCCGTTACGATCTTAGAGATTTCCTGCTCCACCGCAGCCAGCAATGATGCTTCTTTGAGCCCGACGATACGGGCGGCAACGGCACCTGCGAGCGTGCTGAGAACGGGTATGCCCAGTATCTCGAGCCCGATCTTCGTGAGATCCAGCGTTAGCACCTGCGCGGCGAGCTCGTACTCGCGCTGCGCTTCCTCAGGGCTGCAGGACGTGTTGATAAAGACAACGCCGCCCTCTTTCAGTCCAGACACCGGTTTCGCCCGTGGATCACGCATGAGGGTTTGGTCCATAACGATCACGACATCCGGCTCTGTTATGACCCCTCGTTCCATAATGGGCGCTTTTCCGATACGGGTGAAGGCCGCGATCGGTGCGCCCCGCCGTTCAGCACCGTAGAGTGGAAAGTCCTGGGCAGAGCAGCCCTCCAGAAATGCTGCCGTACCGAGCACCCGACTCGCCACCTTCGCACCCTGGCCTCCCCGACCGTGGAACCTCAGTCTGAGCATATACGTTAGCTTACTCCCTATCACTTCTTATCGCGCGTCTATTATAAACTCTCCGCTCGTTTTGGACCGGATTTCCAGTCCACACGCCCGCGTGTCAGACGCGATTCGAAGGTAGCGAATTCACCGGTCTTCGTAACGGGCCTTAACTTAGAGAAACGGTAAAGTTTCATTGACGCTGGTCCCCCGGCGAGTTGTGCGTCAAATCTCGTAGATGTTGAGTTTCGATGGGCGGTACCCGCTCCAAAATCAAGTTAGTAATGACTCCAAGTTGCCACTTTCTTCCATCTTCATAACACCTGTCTGGAAAGTGATGACGTTTCATTTCTAGCGACCATAAGCTGAGCTTGTACGAAACGGATAAGCTTAAATAGGTGCACGGCGAACCGACGGGCAAGGAGTGGTAATAATGGATAAGAGTAAGAAAGCGCTAAACGCGATGACGGGGACTCTCAAAATACGGCTGAAAGTAATCGGCGTTGCCGCGGCAGTGGCGATACTCCTCATGCTGATACTTG
>CAZFWT010000046.1:13912-16725 GCA_964522635.1 uncultured Halobacteria archaeon
CTGAAAGTAATCGGCGTTGCCGCGGCAGTGGCGATACTCCTCATGCTGATACTTGCGTTATCCGGTGCTGATTCCGCACAGGAGATCCGGTTCAAGGGTACGGTCACGGCTAAGAATCCTCCGGAACCGGGATCCTTATGGTGGAATGTAACGGTGGAAGAGCTTATCTCGGGTTCGCAGACTTCTTGTGATACGCTCATGGTTAGATTGGTGATAGCCCCTCCATTTGGATATTACGACTCTGATATCGCCGTCGGTGATCGCGTTGATGTGTACGGGAACTACACGTCTGATTGCGCCGTCTCACTCAATGGCGAGAGCTACCTTATTATCCTGCTTCCGGTCCATAACCTCGACACAGGTGAGGACTTTGCCACCATACAAGCGGCGATCGATGATCCGGATACGGTGGATGGGCACACGATCATCGTAGACTCAAGGACGTATCATGAAAGCGTAAACGTAACGAAGCAGCTCATCTTGCGCGGCAATGATACGGGCGGCGGCAGACCTGTTGTGGATGCCGGCGGCAATGGGAGCGCAATTACACTCTCTCACGATGGCATTATTCTGGACGGCTTTACTGCGATAAACACGAGTGGTTGGCCGATAGCAGGAATTCTAGTTTACTCACATAATAACAGTGTTACAAATAATACCGTCTCGAACAACAGGTTCGGCATTCACCTGTATGCTGCATGCAACAACACCCTTTCGGGCAACACCGCTTCGAACAATGATGGCGGCATTCACCTGTATGCTGCATGCAACAACACGCTCATGGACAACACCGTCACGAACAACCTTGGTGGCATCTACCTGATTGATGCAAGCAACAACAATATTCTCACGGGCAACACCGCTAACGGGAACAACTTTGAGGGCATTGCGCTGGATTCTTCGAGCAACAATATTCTCACGAGCAACACTGCTAACGCGAACAACGACAGCGGCATTTACCTGTCGTTAGCGCGCAACAACACGCTAACCGGTAACACTGCTAACGAGAACAGCGACTGCGGTATTTACTTCTTCCCAGCGAACAACAATATTCTCACGAACAATACCGCTAACGAGAACAACGACGCCGGCATTTACCTAAGATCTGCGAGCAACAACAACAATCTTACAGGCAACAACGCCTCGAACAACCGCAACCACGGCATAGTTCTGGAAAATTCGAGCAACAACACCCTTTCGGGCAATACTGCTAACTCGCATCAGCACAACGGCATTTACCTGTATGCTTCGTGCAATAACAACACGCTCATGGGCAACACCGTCTCGAACAACCACATTGGTATTGACCTAAGTTCTTCAAGCAACAACACGCTCACAGGCAACACCGTTGTGGACAACACTGCCGGTATTCTCCTGTATTCTTCGAGTAACAACTCTCTGACTGGCAACACTGCTGACTGGAATGACAACTGGGGCATTAGGCTGGATTCTTCGAGCAACAACAATACGCTGACGGGCAATACCGTCTCTTACAGCTGGGACGGCATTTACCTGTATTCTTCGAGCAACAACACGCTGACGAACAACACGGCCTCCCTTACTTCGTACGGCATTGTCCTTGAATCGAGCAATAAAAACACTCTTACTGGCAACTCCGCCTCCAAAAACGTCTGGGGTGTTGAACTCGATTTTAGCAGTGATAATATTCTTATGAGCAATACTGTATTAAACAACAACGAGTACGGTATTTGGCTAATCGGTTCGAACAAGAACATTCTTACGGGCAACACCGTTTCAAACAACGAGGACTACGGCATTTATTGTAGTGGTTCAAATAACCACATTTATAACAACTACTTTGAGAACGAAAATAATGCTTACGATACCGGTAACAACGTCTGGAACACCACCAAAATGCCGGGCACCAACATCATCGGTGGCTCGTGGCTCGCTGGCAATTACTGGAGCGACTATGCGGGCAAAGATACCAACAGCGACGGCCTCGGCGATACACTGCTTCCCTATAATTCTTCTGACCGCATAGTAAACGGTGGTGATTGGTTACCGCTCGTGCCCACGTTCGATACCGGTGCCGGCACCTACCCGAGCATCTCCGGCATGCACAACGGCACCATTACGCCCTTCTATAACATTACCGTCTCAAAACTGTACACCTATCCTTATCTCGGCACCGGCGGTCATACCGAATACGTGCGGATATGGAACAGCACCGGCTGGACTGTAACAGCTCAGTGGAACGGCTATACCGGTGACTGGCACAACATCTCGTTTGACAACTCGTTCACCCTCCACGTGAACGAGACTTACAACTACACGATAAAAACGGGCTCGTATCCGCAGATCATCCACGCGGAAAGTAAAAACGTAACAGGTGGCAGGATTACCTGTGAGGAGTTCGTGGACGTGAACGGCAAGCGGCACGAAAATTGGATACCGGCGATAAAATTGTATTTCGTAGATAACCTTAGTACCGATCTGACGTACGAGGAGGCGCGGGCAATCGCGCAGAATAGCACGTGCACGCAAGAGGGAACGCTGACTGATACCTGGATGTACAACGAATACACGCGCACCTGGTGGATCGATCTGGAGCCCTTCACAGTGATGCCGGGCTGTAATCCTGCGTGTGTCGTCTCCGAGGACACGAAGACAGCGGAGATCAACTGGCGCTGCACCATGTAGGCTACTAACTACTCCCTGAGTAGGTGAGGCACGAATAGAGCAGGCAGGTGCGGAGGACTTTTTTTGAACCAGGGAGAACGGTGGAGTATAATTATGCGATGAACGTCTCCATCTCAAAACCATTACCTGAAGCAGTTGTCGGTGCTTTT
>CAZFWT010000047.1:0-15575 GCA_964522635.1 uncultured Halobacteria archaeon
CAACATGGCGATTGCAAGGACTGGACATCTACAACGAGCTGCAAAAGTTACTCGCGCACGAGCTCTGTCTACAGTGAGCTAAACAAATACCAATCGACAAAGCCTGTGTGCTATAGCTATCCAAAAGAGGGTGTGATGGTAACTCTGGCGAAACCCGAAGCTAAAGAAGAAAAAACGGTTATCATAGACGTGTACTCAGCCTCAGTGGTCCCATTAAAAGAGCCTAAAACGGAAGGTGAACTTGGAGCATGGTCGATCTACGACAAATTATCCGCAGAGGAACGGGCAAAGAGGATAGAAAAATGGGACAGCGATGCTGAATTCATAGCGGATCAGTTATCAACTGGCATCGTGAGAGGTAGTAGGAGCACCAAAACCTTGTCCGTGCCATTATACGCTCAAGACTACAGTAACTATTGTGCAGCAGCCACAGGACAAATGATCGCTAAATACCACGGGACAACACATTCACAAAGTTACGTCGCTAGCTGTATGGGACTCGAACCCGACGAAGGCGGGGCAAGCGATTCAGATCAACTGTATTACTACATTCATTGCTTGTGGAAATATGGGTCTGATGATTATTCCGCAACATATGCCGGTGAAACAGGTGAAATAAACGCTAATAGGCCATTAAAGAGTGGTATTACCGGACATGCACGATGTGCTAGAGGATACTATGATACAGGCAGCCTCATATATATAAATGACCCCTGGCCTGTGGACCAAGGGCTCGTGTACTGGGAACCCTGGATTTTGAGAACACACACTACAGACATCCATGTGGAGGATTATTAACCTTCACATTTTTATTTTTTTTATCAGTTAGTTTACAAAGAATAGGTGGATTAAAGGGCATGAACAAAAAAAATCTGGTGATTGTAGTAGTGTTGGTACTCATAGCAGCCGTTATTTGGGTGATAGCAGTGAACACTTATGAGGGCAGACTTTACGCTGCTGGAGTTAGTTTAGATTTGGAAGATAATAACACATCCATGATTGAAGAGATTCTAGATAATAATCTGCCTGTTTCTTACACCATGCAAAATAAGGACAGGATAAGGCATTACGCAGTTATTCCTTCGTCCGAATTCGACAGTTTAAAAGAAACTTTAAGGGATAACGAAGGAATAGGAATCATAGCAGTTAAACAGGAAGATGGAGATATATACGCTTTCATTAGCCTGTTAGATGATACTCATGCCGATACAAACAAACTTCAGGAGCATCTCGACAAATACTCGCTGGAAGTAAAAGAGGTTAACAGGATGTATGTAAGATTTGAAAAGGACGTACAGTATAGAGAGATAGAACACACACTGGATCTATTAAAAAAAGAAAATAATGTAATCAGCGCTTATCCTGATCTTCTTGAAGGGTGAAAATATTTAAACGTTTCAAGCACTTAAATTATAGATCATGAGCATTAAAAAACATGAACCAAAAAATTGGTTATTGTAGTGGTGTTGGCAATTACAGCAGCTTTTGTTGGGGTGATGGTAGTGAATACTGATACCAATGATGATAATTCTGTATCGGGGGCTTCTCAGGATGGCTATCCAGTTGAAGACTTCTATGTAGACGAAGATACGGCGTGGAGACATGCAGTTGTATTTGCCACAGATTGGGTGTCAGAGGGCACTCCAGGTTTAGAAGACTGGGAGGGTGCAGAAGCGCAAAAAGGCCCGGTAACTGTCTATGATATTCACGGGAAAAAGTTGTTTTACGAGTTTACAGTGACAAAGGATGGTAGGGCTATTGGTGAAATGGAGATGGCTGCCAGTAAAGTGCTTGGCAGTTCATTACATAGGGTAATCCTAAGTCCACCGTTGAATAGAGAAACCGCAGCACAGAAGGCTATAGAAGTAGCAGAAAACGAATATCCAAACTACAAAATAAGCTCTACAAAACCTGTGTGTTATAGCTATCCAAAAGAGGGTGTGATGGTAACTTTAGTAAAACCGGGAGCCAAAGAAGAAAAAACGGTTATAATAGACGCATACTTATCTTCAGTGGTCCCATTAAAAGAACCTGAAAAGGAAGGTGAACTTGGAGCATGGTCAATCTACGACAAAATACCCGCCGAAGAACGGGTTGAGAGGGTAGAACAGTGGAATGAGGTCGCTAAACATGTTAATGAGTGCAAAATGTCTGAAATGTCTGGTGTTATATCTAAACAGCCTTAAACTAAGCTATAAGAATTAAAAATCACGAACAAAAAAAATCTGATGATTGTAGTAGTGTTGGTACTCATAGCAGCCGTTATTTGGGTGATAGCAGTGAACACTTATGAGGGTAGACTTTACGCTGGTGGGATTCGTTTAGGTTTGAAAGAGGATAACATTACGTCTGGGACCGAAGAGCTTTTGCGCGAGAACCTACCGGTATCATTTACCGCAAGAAGAGTATACTGGATCAGCCCGCTTTATTACACCGTAATCCCCGTGGCCGAGTTTAACACGTTAAAGGAGACTTTATTGGAAGAGGAACGTATAGAACTCACGGCAGTAAAACAGGAAGATGGAGAGATATTCGTTTTCTTCCAAAATTGTTTCGGTAAAGATGATGGAGAATTATAGTATAACGGAACTTCAAGAGCATCTTGATAAATACTCGCTGGAGGCAAAAGAAGTTGAATGGATATACATCGAATTTGATGAGAATGTGCAGTATAAAGAGATCGAACACACACTGGACCTATTAAAAGAGGATAGCACTGTAATCAGAGCTTCTCCTGATCTTCTTGAGGGCTAAAATGGAAAAGAGAAATTGGTTAAAAAAGTTGAAATCGTGGCAGATAGGCGCGATAATAGGCGGGGCAGTCGGTGTGATTGGTACAGCTATCACATTGGTAACAGGACATATTAGTGCCATCTCACTATTTTTAGTGCGTTTCTTCGCTCGTTTTGGTTTAGGCTATATCAGCTCATTGTTTATGTACCCGCACTGCGAGTTAATCATCTCGGTATTGGTTTATGCGATCTTCGGTACAATCGTCGGTTACGTTTACGATAAAATAAGAGCGAGATGGAAAGATAGTTGAAGAAGTGCTATGGTGAAATTCAGGGTTGTCTCTCGTGTTGAGGGCAGGAGATATTTTGAGACGTCAAGCCCAAAAATTGACGGTAATTTTGGTTGGGGTTTAGTCATACTCCAAATTCTATCTTTACGAGTATAACTGACGGCACATTTGTTTGTGCGATGCCAGAAGCCGATTTTATGTGCAACTGGGTTTATCCTGCGTGGATGGTGACGTGTGAATTGTCCCTAGCCCTCACCATTAAGACTGTTCTTCACCGTCTTCATGATAATCGTTGCCATTTCATCCCTGTTCGCCTCGGTAACTTCCAGGATCTCGAACGTTCCTCGTATGCGCTGCACCAGCTCGTGCGTTGAGCGTTGATGGACGGTAACCACGAGGTGCTTCTCACTTTCCAGTGCACGCTCGACCGTCTCGATGAAGCTTCTGGACTTCAGCTCCATGGTGCCGATTTCATCGATGAATATCAGCTCGATCTCTGGTCGCATCGTGGCCTCTGATATCGAGCGCGCACCGATGCCGTCCAGATCCATGAGGTTGATGGTGTACTTGCCCACCGAAGGGCCTCGTGTCGGAAGCTGCACGTGCGCCAGAACGCCCGTCTCGCCGGTGCGGATGTCTTCAATGGCGAACCCGACTCGGCATCCGTGCTCGCGCAGGTCGGCGGTGAGCATGCCGCCCACCGGCACGCCCTCCGCTTTCAACCGTCCGATAACATCCTTGACGATTGTGGACTTGCCTATTCGCGGCTTCCCGGTGAGTCCTATTCTGAGCGGCATTGTTCTTCTTCCCCCCAAATTCCAGCCTTCACAACGGTACTCCGCTACAGAGTGTTTGTCTGGTGCGGAGGAAAAGAGCAAACGCCAGAACGAAGAAGAGAACTGCAGGGATGAAGGAATACGTGATGCCAAAGAGGAAGACGAAGAGCGCAGAGCAGACAGGGCCCAGCATGACCCCAAACGTCTTCGCAAACTCAAAGATGCCCGCGTATGCGCCGTATCGTTCCCGGGGCACGATATCAGTGACCCGCGCCTCGATCAGCGGCTCCACAAGGGTCGTGCCCAGCGAGATCACGAAGATCGTTACCATGAGGCTCGGGAGCGAGTGCAGAAACCCTAAGGGGATGATGAAGATCGAGGCAATCACGAACCCGAGGCAGATCAAGCATGTCTTCCCGCTCCGGTCGGCTAACCGTCCGAGCGGTATCTGAAAGAAGAGATAAGGCGAGGCCGAGACGGCGATCCAGAGCCCTATGACGAACGGACTGTACCCGAGCCGTTCGAGGAAGAGCGGCCCGAAGACCCAGCGGGCGGAATACCAGAAGAAGAGCGCGGCGGTGCAGAGCTCCAGAACGATCAGCTCGCGCTGCTGACTGAACTCCTTGAGCAGCGCTCGCAAGTCCTCGTGATGCGACACGGACCGGTCAGTGACGCGCGTGCTTTGACGGGCGTTATCCGTGAGCTTGATGATGAAGGTCAACGAGGCAAGGAGCAGCACCACAGCGAAGATATACGGGGTTCGCAGCGCGAATCGGTCCGCGAGCAGTCCGCCGATCACCGGGCCGATGAAGAGCCCCGCATTGGCGAAGGTGCCGTAGACCGACCGGAACTCGCCGCGCTGGCCGCTGGGTGAGATCTCCTTCACGACGGCCTCGCTGATCACCCATGCGGGGGCCATGGCCATCCCGAACAGGAGCTGTAACACGATCAACGCGTACAGGCTGGTATTCAGGAAGAAGGCGAGCAGAACGGCGGCCAGGAGCAGGAAGGAGGCGGTGAGCATTCGTTTCCTGCTGAACCTGTCGGCGAGGATGCCGGTGGGAAGGCTGAAGAGCATTCCGGAGAATGAGGAGAGCGCGGCCACGAGTCCAACCAGTTCCGGCGCTTCGAGAAACTGCTCTAAGTACAGCGGATGGACGGTGATGACCGCGCCGATGACGACGCTGAAGAGAAGGAAGAGCGTGGAGATTACCAGTAACTGCGCGGTAAGTGGCTTGCTCGGTAAGTCCGGCCCAATGAAGCTCGACGAATCCATGCACAACTAACTCCTTTACTAAAAGGTCAAAGGAGTATTATGTGTGGGGGCAGAAAAATCCACGTCCGAAGGAAGGTCGGCCGGGGGCTATGAATGAACACAGAAGAGGTTGATGCGTGGGTTAAGCAGGGGTTTACAGTCGATGCAGACGAGTTCGCCGCGCTCATGGCGACCGTAAAGCAGGCGCTGCAAACTGAGCTGGGCGCACGCAAGGGCAGCGGCATGGTGCGGATCGATCCCGAATCGGTAAAGAGCGTGGTGGTGATCGGCGATGTCCACGGCGACCTGAAGAGCTTAACGCATATCCTGAAGCAGCCAGAGGTCGCGGAAGCGGATCGAATCGTCTTCCTCGGCGATTACGGCGATCGGGGCGACGAGAGCGTGGTGGTGTACTACGTAGTCTTCACCTTGAAGGCGCTCCAGGGCGGCAACGACCGCGTGATGCTCATGCGCGGTAACCACGAAGGCCCGCCGGATCTGAGCTTCAGGCCTCATGAACTGCCCTTTTACTTCATCCAGCGCTTCGGCGAGCAGGGCAAGGAGCTGTACCGTGCTTTGAAGGACCTGTGGTCCTATCTGCCCTACGCGACGCTCATCGCCGGCCGGTACATGCTGGTTCACGCCGGCGTGCCCTGTCACGTCGCCTCGCTCAATGAGGTGGCCTACGCACGTGACTCGCATCCAGCATCGAGCACGTTCGAAGAACTCCTCTGGAACGATCCGATCGAGGCGAACGGCTGTTTTGAGTCCTTCCGCGGTGCCGGTAATCTCTTTGGCCGGAACGTTACCGCTGAGTTTCTGCGGATGGCGAACGTGACGACAGTCATACGCAGTCACGAGTTCTGCGAGGGCGTGGAGACACGGCACGAGGGCAAGATTCTCACGGTCTTCTCGCGCAAGGGCGAGCCTTACTATAACACGAAGGCAGCCTACCTGCTCCTGGACGAGGCGCTGCTGCGTGAGCCCCAAGATGCCTATACCCTGGCGCGACGCGCGGCACGGGTGTGGTGAGGCTGCATGCAAAACCGATCTGGTAAGCTCTTGTTGAGTTCCTTGATTTGGTGAACTCTGATCAAGGTCCAAACTCCTACCGTATCGTTCTGATTCTTATCGAATTCTCTTTGAGAACGATGCCTGTAAAGACACGACCATGCATTAACACCGAAGCTTCAAAAACGCTCGCCACCTTTAATAGTTGCAGATGAGCACTTTTTACGAGGTCAGGAGAAGAGACGGCGCGGCACGCCTTGGTCTTCTATCGTTGAACGGGGAGAAGCAGCAGACACCGCTGCTCTTCCATGGTGATTCCTTACGCAGCGGTAAAGAAGGCTTTGCAGTCCGCTCAGTTGAAGCTGCGGATTTCGCCGCGTTATGCCAGAAAGAGAACTGGAACGCCCCGCGCGGTGCCGTGCTCCTGCCCTCCGTTCATCCGCTCTTTAGCAAGCTGAACGAAGCCATACCTTTCTTAAACGTCGATTGCTACGTGCTCTCCTATGCCTCCGCGCTGCTGTACAGTCCGCGAGCGTTCGTTCGCCGCATTATCGCAGCTCGTGAGGCGATCCCGCCGGATACCGCGTTATGGGTGCCTGGCATCGCCACGGCCGAGAATGCCGCGGTGCTGATCTACATGGGCGTTGACCTTGTGGACGACACGAGTGCCGTAATCCAGGGCTATCAGGGCCTGTACCATACAGAAGAAGGCGCTCACGAGTTATCAGATTTGGAAGAGCTGCCGTGCGTCTGCTCGGTCTGCTCGTCAATACGTGCAGACGAGTTACGTGAACGGGATAATAAGGAGCGCGCACAGCTCTTGGCGCAGCACAATTCGCTCCTGCTCGAGAAGGAGTTGAAGAAAGTCAGGACGCACATACGCGCCGGCACGGTGCGTGAGTACACCGAGCTGCGGGTGCGGTCCTCGCCATTCTTGACTGCAGTACTGCGCCTCCTGGATCTCGAGGAGAAAGCGTATTTCGAGCAGCGAACGCCGGTCTCGCGGAACTGTGTGATGATGGCGAACACGCTGGAATCTCTGTGGAGGGTCGAGGTGAAGCGATTTGCGCGCCGTGTTTTGAATCGTTATGAGCCACCCCAGCGGCGCATTCTGCTGCTCTTGCCCTGCTCGGCGCGGAAGCCCTATTCGCGGTCACCATCGCACCGGAAGTTCAGCGACGCGATCGCGCCCTACCGGGGACACGTTCACGAAGTGATTGTGACGTCACCACTCGGTGTGGTCCCGCGCGAGCTGGAGGTGGTGTACCCCGCGGCATTCTACGACATCCCTGTAACAGGCCACTGGGATGCTGAGGAGCGCGCATGGGTCGCATCGTGTCTGCGCAACTATCTCGAGCTTCATAGCCCGCGGTACGAGCGTATAGTAGCACATCTCAGCGGTGCGTATCGCGATATGTGTTTCAGTGTCGCGGCTGACTTAGGGCTCGACGTGATCTCCACCTGCGATGTGGACGAGGACATGACCGCATCGAGCGCGCTCCAGCGACTGCGTGAGGAACTCGCAGAGCTCTGCGGCGACACGAAGCGACTGCCAGGCTTCGAGCATAAAGCGAGCATGCTCCGGGCGATGGCTGACTATCAGTTCGGGCGCGGTGTGGGACGTGCACTCTTTTCAGAATCTGAAAGGAGGCGGCTGAAGATTACCGGTAAGTTCCCCGCCTATCAACTCAGCGCAGACGGGGCCGTGCTTGCGCGCGTTGTGCCGACATACGGGCTCCTAACGCTCACGCTAAATGGCGCGCGCCGGATTGCGGATCTGCTAGCCGCATATACCGTACATATAGGCGATTTCCTGCCCCGGGGCTCGATCCTGGCACCCGGCGTGGTTGACGCAGGCGCGGCGATTCGGGTGAACGACGAGGTTCTTTTCAGCGGTGAGAAGGCGTTCGGCGTGGGCCGTGCGAAGATGGCGGGCTGGGAGATGGTTGCCTCACGACGGGGCCTTGCGGTCGAAGTGCGTGAGGTGACCGCGCTGAACCCTGTGTGAGGTACGTACGTAGTAAGTCCACGGGTGGCTGAGCATCGGTGCACGGTGGCGAAGGAGAAATCGCAAAGTATTTAAGGGTTGGACGACATCAAAAACATCACAGACGATGGTGGAAGAAGAGGAGAAAGAGCGGTTTATCTCAAAAGCGTTCCTGGGAACACTCGATGAGTTTGTCAGAGACCGTGACGCGATCACCGCGGAGTGGAATGCGATTCTAGCCCGGTATAAGCAGGGCGAGGACGTCATGGATGATTTTCGGGCGATTCAGGTCAGAAAGCCGAGCATCTTCATGCTGATTGACGACATTTATCACAAAGAGGTAGAGCTCGAAGAGAAGCTCGAGGTCGCGCAGGTGAGCGACGAGACTCGGACCCAGCTTCAGGCGTTCAAAGAGCGGTTCGCCGAATTGGCCGACGAAATTGACCTGTTCGTCCTTGCAGAGATAGGCTTATCAAAGACGAAAATCAGCGGCATTTAGGTGAGCTCTGGATCTCAAGGCGAAAGCTCTGCGAATATCTCGCGCACCTGTTTTTCCGTTTCTTCACGCGTGCCTTCATTCGTTATAACGTAATCCGCGAATGGGAGCTTATCCTTAAGGGGTAGTTGTACAGTAATCATTTTTCGTGCCTCCGCTCTCGTAACGCCCTCCCGGTCGATGATTCTCTGGATCTGCGTCTCCTCACTGCTATAGACCACAACAACGGCATCGAATTCGTGCTGCACACCTGCCTCGATCAGGAGCGGGACGTCGACAACCACGAGTGTGCGATCAGTTGCTGCTAGTTCTTCAATCGCCGCGATTCGCTCCCTCATCTTCCGCTTCACTTCCGGGTGGACGATCTTTTCCAACGCTACGCGCTTCTCAGCATCGCTGAATATAAGGTCACGCAGCCTCTTACGATCAAGCTCTAAATCGTTACGCACGATCTCCGTGCCAAAGCATCGCACGATCTCCCACCAGGCCATCGAACACGGGATGACCGCTTCGCGACTGAGCACGTCACAATCGATTACATACGCGCCGAGCTTCATGAACTGCTGGAGCACGAGCGTTTTGCCGCTCGCCATGCCACCGGTTAAGCCTGTGACTCGCACGGTCTTCTTCACCACCGCTCGCCTCCCGTAACCTCTGCTTCCAGGAGCTTGGCGAGTGCAAACGCGGGAAACGTGGCGGCCACGTCAGTTCCGCATCGTGCAGCGAGCGAGACAAATTGCAGATTCACCGCGTCCGCAGCCGCACGGACGAGGAAATCACCGATTCCCGCAGCTACTACACGGCTTAGGCCATAGGTCGTCTTCATCTGTTCTAACGAAGTTCGTAACTCCTCGACCTGTTTCTGCTTCACCTGCGCGGCAATCGCAGCTGCACCTGTCTCGCCAAGTTCTTCCAGGTCGCTGCAGACCACCCGCGCTAAGCGTTGTAAAGCGCTTATTCGGCTCTTCTCTTCAGCCTCACGGCCAACGAAGGCGTACCAGTTCGGGCTGCTGCAACGGTACTTCTCCTCTGTTATCTCGCCCAGAACGAGGTACGCGTCCGCAGTGATGGCGAAGAGCTCTGAAGAGACCCTGCACGCCTCGCTCGCCTCGTCCTCAGCGAGTTTCACGCGCTGAAGCAATGCCGCGACGTTCGTGCGTAACACGCCTGAATAGATTAACTCGCCACGTTTCAAGCGCTCAAGATCCGTGCGCTGCGCTCTTACCGAACCGTCAATGATGGGGATAACATCGGTTGTCGTGCTGCCGATATCGATAAAGATCGCATCGCGGTACTCCTGTGCCACGAGCGTTGCGGATGCGAGCCAGTTGGTCGCGGCGAAAGCAAGTGGGTCGGTCTCCACCGCCGAACGGGCTCTGAACTGACCCCTGCGGTCAAAGAACCGCGGATCCTCAAAGGTCGTCGCCACGGCGTCTGCGATGAAGAGAACGCCCTCACGGCGCGTAGCGAAGCAGTCACTGAGCTCGCCAGTCATTACCGCACCGATCGCCTCGAGCTCGGCTCCAAACCGCTGCTGCACCTCGGGGAGCACCTCGTAGAGGCAGACCTTTCTATGCCAGAGCGGAGCGTACAGGGACTCAACGACGCCATCCGAAGTGGCTACCTTCGTGTTCGCCCCGCCCACGTCTATGCCAAGGAACATTACCTCTAACCACCTTTTGCCGCTGTCCTTATTTAACAGTTATATACTCGAGCAGTTTCTGCCCCAGTTCGGGATCATCGAGGGCTTGCACGAACTCGCCCGCATTCCTGAACGGTCTGCGTGCTGCTATCCTCGCTGCTCGCTTCGCTCCAACGCCCGGCAGTGCCGTGAGCGTCTCAAGCGAGGCGGTGTTGACCGCGAGCGGATAGGGGATCGCAGTGATCGAGCGATAGCCGTAGCCAATGACCTTCACGTCCAAAAATAGATGCAGCGAGAGCACGCCCGGAATCCCCACGAGGAGGGGATAGCTGCCGAGCTGCCGCCCAAAGGTCACGTTGCCCTCACGGATCTCCATGTAGACGTCTGTCAAGACCGTGCCATGGGGCACGACGCGCTTCAGCATCGGGCGGTCGATTTCGGTCCGTACATGATGCTTCAACCGCCGGAACTCGTGCTTGTGGCGTTTCACGAGCTTATCCCCCAGCTCAAACTGCTTCGTGCCCGGAATGGGGATGACCTGTCGGAGATTGATCCGGCGCAGCAGAAGCCCCTCATCCATGATCCGCTGCAAGAACAGGTAATCCTGCTGGAACGTATCTTTGCTCTCGCCGTCAAGCCCGAAGACAAAGTTCAGGCCGGGTAAGAGCTCGGGCAGCCCGTTCGCGCCCCTCGCTGAACCAACCTCATTAAGGAGCTTTACCGCACTCAGAACCTCGTCCGCATCAGCCTTCAAATTGTTCCGCGCGATCACCACCGGGTCAACGCTTTCTACACCAAGTGCGGCGACGTCGCCGGGCGTATGATACTGTATGATGCTCTTCGCGATGCATTTGCACTCCCGGGGATAGCGCGCGAGGACGCCCGGATTGGCATTATCGATATGGAGCGTTTTGAGCTCGGGCGCGACCGCACGAATACCATGAAACAATCGCTCGAGAGCGTCCGGGTTGGGTTCCGGGAACTCCACCTCACCCGCGCCGATCGCCATATAGGAGAAGATGCAGGGCTGATTGCCGAGCCTGAAATGGCGAATGCCTGCGCTATACAGCGCCGCGATCTCGCTCATGATGTCCGAGACGGGCCGGAAATCGGGCGGGCCCTTGCTGGGCTCACTGCAGAACGAGCAGCCCCCATGGATACTGCGCGGACATCCCCGATACGTCTCGATCTCGGTGATGAGGTAGTGGGGGAAGAGCGGATGCTGCTCCACGACTCGCGCGCCTTTTACCGCGGAATCTCGTATCATGCCGGCGTTTAAACGGCAGAGCGCGGGATCTACCGCATCCACGTCTAACTTGTTGCGCAGCAGCTCGGCAACAACGATCTCACCATCACCCTGCGCGATAAGGTCAAAGACCGTTGCAACGAAACGGGGATCACGCACTGGTTTACCGCCCGCCAACCCGAACCCATACCGGGCAGCCGGGCCGCAGAGCACCTTCACGGGCTTTTCCAGGCCATCGAGGAATGCGAGAAGCTCGTTCGGGCTGGCCGGGAACCCCGACAGGTATCGACCAGGAACGGCCATGCCTGCAATGACCACGACCAGATCAGATCGTGCGAATAACGCTAAAAGCGATCGCTCTGCTCGGAGTTGATCGATCGTGCGATACACGACCCGTGCGGTGCGGTCATAATTCCAGACTGCGCCAGCGATATAGCGTGGGTACGGACTGATGTACGGCGGCACACCGAGGCAGGTTGGCTCATCAACATATCCGTCAAGTATTGATACAGTCAGCATAGTAAACCGGAGAAACCTCTGGAGGATCTATCAATGATTTTTAGTTCTACGGGTAATAAAGTACTGGTATCAATTGGTGTGGTCTATTGTAAACGATGAAAAAGAGCAACGAGCGCAGAGAACCGGGTTTTAAAGATCGGATCGAGCGTCTGTCCCGCGATGCCGCGGCGTGCAGTAAGAACGTCGAAACGGAGTTAGGCGAGCTCACGAGTGTCAAGGGCGCGTTGAGCGGTATTGTGAAAGAGTTGGCGCGGATCAAGGAGATGCTGGCTGATCCGAACGGGTTGACCGAGGAGAAGCTGGATGCGATCGGCGATGCCCTGGAGATTCTGGAGGAGGAATTGTCAGAGAAGCGGAAGAAGGCCGAAGAGCTATCCACAGGCAAGGATCCGGCGTATTTGAGCCAGCTGCAATACCTGAGAGCGGATTTCGAGAATTACAAGCGGCTTGTTGAGCGTGAGAAATGCGAGCTTGGCGACCGGCTTCGCGAATGCTTCATGCTCGATCTGCTACCGATCCAGGAGAGTTTAGAGGTCGCCGTCGAGCACGCGAAGGCGAACGGGAATTCAGTAGGGCTGATGAAGGGCGTGGAGTTGACTTTGAAGCAGCTCATGGAGCTGATGAAACGTGAGGGACTCGAGGAGATCCAGGCGGAAGGCATGCAATTCGATCCTTTCAGGCACGAGGTGGTAGCCCAGGTGCCTGCCGGGGACGGCGAGGGGGGGAACAGCGTGCGCGAAGTGCTGCGCAAAGGGTTTGTGTTCCGCGGCAAGGTCATCAGACCAACGCTGGTGAAGATTGCGGTGAACGAGGAATAAGAGGCACCTGACACGACGTAATTACTGCTACCGGGGATGGCGATGGCGCTAGAGATAAAGGACGTGGATGCGTACTACGGCAGCAAGAAGGTGCTGGAAGGTGTGGACTTCACGGCACCAACGGGCGAGCTACTGGGCATCATCGGGTCGAACGGCTCGGGCAAGACCACACTCTTACGCACGATCGCGCGCATCTTGAAACCGCGGACGGGCACAATCCTCCTGGACGGTACGGCAGTGGTACAGATGAAGGATAAAGAGTTCTCGCAGCGCTTCGCTGCGGTACCACAGGATACCAGCATTCAGTTCGAGTTCTCCGCGCTCGACGTTGTGCTCATGGGCCGTACTCCCCATCTGGGCCGGCTGGAGCTGGAGAGCGAGCGGGACATCGAGATTGCACGGCGGAGCATGGAGCTGACCAACTGCTGGCCGCTGGCTGAACGACCGGTGACGGAATTGAGCGGTGGCGAGCGGCAGCTGGTCATTATCGCACGTGCGCTGACGCAGGAGCCGAAAGTACTCCTTCTCGACGAGCCGACTTCGCACCTCGATATCAATTTCCAGATCGAGATCATGGAGCTGCTCAAGCGGTTAACCACGCAAAGAGGCTTGATTGTCGTTGCGGTCATCCATGACCTCAATTTGGCCGCGCAGTATTGTGATCGGCTCGTATTACTCCGCAGCGGAAAGATCATCGCGATGGGCGCTCCCCACGCGGTCTTAACGGCAGCGAATATCAAGACCGCGTTCGGTGCCGATGTACTCGTGAAACGACACGCAGTCACGAACCAGTGCTATGTCTCGCCCGTGCCCTCGTCGGTAAGCAGACAGATCGAATCAGCACGAGAAGGCCACATCGGGAAGGCCATCCATCTCATCTGCGGCGGCGGTGCGGGCACATCGCTGATGCACCTCCTCACCGAGAAGGGGTACACCGTGACCGCCGGTGTGATTAACCTCCTGGACAGCGATCACGAGGTAGCGCAGCTCTTGCAGATACCCGTAACCACAGAAGCGCCGTTCTCGCCGATCACCGAGACCGCGTTTCAGGCACAGCTTGACCAGATCCGCCATGCGGACGCCGTCGTGCTCTGCAATATCCCCGTCGGGTTCGGGAACCTGAAGAACGTCGAAGCGGCGGAAGTGGCCTTGTCCCGGCTGGGTAAGGGCGTGATCCTCGTCGAGAGCGATCCGATAGCGAAGCGGGATTTTACCAACGGCGAGGCCACCAAACGGGTGGACGCGCTGAAAAGGAACGGTGCGATCGTCGTTTCGAGCCCCGAAGCGGTGCATGAGGTGCTGGCCACTATATAGCGAATGGTAGAGTAATCAGAGGTTTGATATGCCACTGTATGTCGTTACCTTTGCTTACCCCATAATCAGCTGTTGCAGTGCTTTGGTGAAGGTCAAGTCTCTCAGAACTTCATCCGTTACCGCTTATGTTCTCATCTCTTCAGCCGCTCGAAGACCAGGATCGCCGTGATCAGATCCTGGAACGCCACGCCAGTTGATTTGAAGAAGGTGACATCCTCTGCACTCGTCCGCCCCGCCTGTCTCCGGAGCAGAACGTCACCCAGCGGTATCAGGTCTCGCTCGGTGATGATCCCCCGCTCCAGCCCCTGATAGACCTCGCCCGAATGGATGCACTGTGCTAAGTCGTCCACAATGATCCGTGCTTGCCGCAGTACGTCCGGAGCGAACTCGATCTTCGTCTTCGCGTCTGCACCGACCCCGTTGAGGTGCATGCCTGGGCGTAGCTGCGCGGGGAAGATGAACGGCTCGGTCGCCGGCGTCACGGTCGTCAGGATATCCGCATCCACCGCCGCTTCCAGGTTGACCACGGTGATCTCAACCCCGAATTCCGGCTCGTAACGCGCTTTGAACGCTTGTGCTCGTTCCTGAATACGATCTACCAGCTTGATCTGCTCGATCGACGGTCGTACCGTGAGAATCGCCTTTGCCTGGTAATACGATTGCTTGCCCGCGCCGACCATTCCGAGCGTCTCGCAGTCCAGGCGCGCCAGTGCGTCCGTCGCCACGCCTGTGGCTGCGCCGGTGCGAAATGCGGTCATCTCCTCGGCCTGCAGGATCGCGAGCAACTGCTGTGTCTCCGCATCACGGAGCAAATATTCGCCCAGGACCGTTGGGATACCGATCTTCTTATTCGCAGGCGCGACACAGACGATCTTCACTCCGCAGTACTGGGGGTTGTACTTCGGCAAATACGAGGGCATGCATCGCATGTCCGAGACGGCAGTGTTCACGTAGACCTTCGGCGGCGTGACGCTGTAGCCCAGTGAGCTCTGTTCAAAGCCCTTCTTTATTTCCGCGATGAAGGCCCGCCAGCCGATTGCCTCGATCGCCGCTCTTAGCTCCGCGTTCGTTACCAGGAACGCGTCCAGCTCTTCTATTCGCTTCATGATCGTACGTTGGTGTGTTGGCAATCCGGCTATAAATAGTCTCCCCGCCTTGGAGTGGCAAAGGCGCTGGAGTTGCGGCAAAATCTGCTTCCAACAAGATCTCGAATACCGAAATACCGGTTAAAAAACCTGTTTTTATCCTCAGTACCATAGAAGTTGACAGCCCCACTAAACCGAAAAGTTTAAAACGACACAACCACATATACCCCTCATCTGGTACGGCTATCATGAAAAAGCGTCGGCATGCGGGCGCTTAATGAGATTAACATGGGGGTGAAAAGCGGGAAGATGTTACAAAACATGGGTACTCGGTATTGTTTGGTGGCACTTTGTGTGGCACTTGCGTTTTTACTCGTTGGCGGCATGGCTTCGGCAGCAAGCAC
>CAZFWT010000048.1:0-15371 GCA_964522635.1 uncultured Halobacteria archaeon
TCACAGTGGCAGCACACCACTGGCGAGGAACAGCGACGAGAATAATATAGCAACCATGTTCATCGCCTTGATCAGCGGATTGATCGCCGGCCCCGCGGTGTCCTTGAACGGATCGCCGACCGTATCGCCAACGACCGCGGCCTTGTGCGCATCGCTGCCCTTACCGCCGAGATAGCCGTTTTCGATCATCTTCTTCGCATTGTCCCAGGCAGCACCACCGTTCGCCATCATCAACGCGAGCATCAAGCCCGAGATGATCACACCGATCAAGAGCCCGCCGAGCGCGATCGCGCCCAGGGCGAGCCCAACCACCACCGGCACGACCACCGCGATCATACCAGGCACGATCATCTCTCGTAACGCCGCAGCGGTAACGATATCCACGCACTTGCCGTATTCCGGCTTCGCCGTGCCGTCCCAGATGCCAGGGATCTCCTTGAACTGCCTTCTCACCTCTTCCACGACCTTGAATGCGCCCTTGCCCACGGCACGCATCATCACCGCACTGAAGATAAAGGGCAGCAGCCCGCCGATCAGCAGCCCGATGAGCACGAGCGGATTGAAGAGGCTGAAACTCTCCGGCGGTAAATTCACCTTGTGCAGATAGTCCGAGAACAATGCTAATGCTGCAATCGCCGCGGAAGCAATCGCATAGCCCTTCGTAACAGCCTTCGTCGTGTTACCAACAGCATCGAGCTTGTCGGTCGTGTCCCTCACGTTGGACGGCAAATCGGCCATCTCCGCGATGCCGCCTGCATTGTCAGTGATCGGCCCATAAGAATCGAGCGCGACCACGATCCCGGTCGCCGAGAGCATGGCAACCGCGGTAATCGAGATTCCGTACAGACCTGCAGTCATCGAGCCCGTCACCACAAACGGCACGAGATACGCGACCAGAATACCGCTGCAGATAATGAGCACGGGCCAGCCCAGCGAGATCATGCCCACCGCAAGCCCGGTAATGAGATTGGTGCCCGCGCCCGTTTTGCTCGCGTCTGCTATTGATCGTACGGGCGCATGATCCTGCGTATAATACTCGATCGCCACGACCATAAGCGCCATGATGAGGATCCCGATGATCGAGGCACCGAAGAGCGAGTACGCTGCTGCATTATTACCGAACAGCGTGATGGTGATCGGGAAGAAGAGAATGATACTGAGTATCGCGGCAGTGAACACGCCCTTGTACAGCGTGGGCATGATCTTCTCCTCCTTGCCCATCCGCACCGCGAAGACCGCGATGATCGAGGCGAAGATCGCGACTGCGCCCAGAATTAACGGATACTCGATTACCGTCATCGCGCTCGCCACACCCGGGAAGATGCTCGATACGTTGCCCGCATTGACCATCAAGCCGCCGATGAGCATCGCCGCCAGCGCCGTCACCACGTACGTCTCGAAGAGGTCCGCGCCCATGCCTGCGCAGTCGCCCACGTTGTCGCCCACGTTGTCCGCGATGACACCAGCGTTACGCGGATCGTCTTCCGGTATGCCCGCTTCTACCTTGCCCACGAGGTCTGCACCAACGTCGGCCGCTTTCGTGTAGATCCCGCCCCCGATCCGTGCGAATAACGAGATCAAGGACGCGCCGAAGCCGTAGCCCACGACCAGATCGACCGCGTGCGAGCCACCGCCGAAGGCGATGTAGAACATGCTCGTGCCCAGTAGCGCGAGCCCGACCACCGCGAGCCCGGTTACCGCACCGCCCTTGAACGCGATGTCGAGCGCGCTCCGAACGCCTGAGAAGGCGGCCTGCGCAACGCGCGTGTTGCCACGGGTTGAGACGGACATGCCGATATAGCCCGCAGCCGCAGAGCCAGCGGCACCCACCAGGAATCCGAGCGCAACCCTGCCGGAATCCAGATACCCACCTTCAAACGCGTTACCAAGTGCAACCACTAAAATGGCCGCGACGATAACAGCAACGATCGCGATCGTCCGGTATTCACGGTTCAAGTACGCTGACGCGCCCTCCTGTATCGCGCCTGAGATCGCGTTCATCTGCTCACTGCCCGAGTCCTGCTTCAGCGTGTACAGGGCGAAGTACGCCGCGAATGCCAAACTCACCAGTCCCGCAAAGGGAGCCAACCATAACAAATCCATGTTCAGTATCACCTACTTCACTTTACGTTACTTTACTTCAGTTTTTCAGGCCATTTCAGCAATGGCCACATCACGATGAGCTTCTGCACTTTTCTTGTACGACCTTACATATATATAGTGCGGTTTTTTCACTCTCTTCGCTTTCGCGCTCTCTCACACACACCGCGCCGACGACCGCTGGGGAGGACAAATGAAGAAACGCGAGCTGGAAATCATGCTGGAACGCGTCGAGGATATCGAGCAGCCTGAGGTCGAGAGCGAGCAGTACGCGACACCTGCGCCCGTTGCTGCTGAATTGCTCTTCTTCGCCTTCAGTCACGGCGATATCGCCGACCGGGTAGTCTACGATCTCGGCTGCGGCAATGGCATCCTGGGCATCGGTGCTAAGCTCCTCGGTGCTCGTGCGGTCATCGGAATAGACAGGGACGGGAAAGCGCTTGAGACCGCGCGAAAGAATAGCATGACGTTCAGGGTGGAGATGGACTTCAGGCAGTGCGAGATCCAGGACGTTGAAGACGAGGGTGATACCATCGTGATGAATCCGCCCTTCGGCGCACAGTGGAAGAACCGGCATGCGGATCGCGCATTCCTGGAGAAAGCGCTTGTGATCGCGCCTGTCGTCTACTCGATCCATAACGCAGGCAGTGAGGCGTTCATCAGGCGTCTGCTCCCCGCGACCACCATTGACCGGTTCCCGATCGCATTCCCACTCAAACGGCGGTTCGCCTTCCACCAGAAGGACAGGAAGGTTATACCGGTAGACATCTATCGGATCGCACGACAGCGCGAGTAATGTAGTGTATTGTATTCGCGCCTCGTGCATTACGCAAGCAAGCTACTGCTTTTCTCACTGATCGATGTTCTCTGACTGGTAGATCCCGCAGTAGCCATTGTCTGGAACATCGGCGAGTTTGACAAAGACGAGCTGGAGAAGACGTGCATTACGCATCACGACAAAGCCACGCTCGTTGTAAACCACCAGCAGTGACTCGCTCCGCCCCTCGTAGCCCGCGTCCCAGAACCCCGTTTCCAGGGTAACACCACAGCGGATGAGACTCGTTCTCGGAGCGCCAAAGGCCATCACGTCCTTCGGGAGATGAACGATCTCGTTGTATATGACCTTGTAGGCGCCGGGCCGCAGGAAGACCTGATCACCATCGGCAAACCCGAGCGGCTCGGTCTCCGAGAGCGTCCGTTCTGCGTTACTGAAATCCACGCAGCCCGGGCTCGTGAGCTTTTCTATCCGCCGCACCGTCAAATCCACACCATTCGGCTGCGTTTGCGTGTCAACATCAATCAAGTTCTCGACTAAGGGCGGTTTGACCTGTAACAGCGCTCTTATATGATCGCTTGTAAGCACTGATCCAGGCAGCTCTGAGCGGTCTTTCGCCATCGATCGGTTCATCGTGTTCTTTTTAATTTCACCGTTTAAATCTTACATACAGCAAGAGCCTTTTGCTTAACCACCGCTAGCTCGGCGCGAGCGAGCATGAACGAGGACGACGTTGCACGAAGCGCGCAATTGGCGCTGCTCCTGGAAGTGTCTGCGTATCCGAAGCCGGGAAACGTAGATCGTACTCACGATTTCGCTGATACGAGCTACGAGCATTTCCTCGCCTCCTCTGTTGCGCTCTACCCGATCTTCAGGGATGCCGCCGTGCAGGGTCGCAGCACGGGCACGGGTCTGGGAAGCTTGGTGAAACGCGGCGTTGAAGAGAGTCGTGCATGGCAACGCGGTGGGAACACGCATTTCGGCGCTTTACTCCTGCTCGTTCCGTTGACCATGGCTGCCGGCGCGTGCGAGTGCTACGATCCACTCGAGCTACAACGAACAGCAACGGAAAAAATGCGCTGCACCACCGTGGACGACGCAATCGACGTGTACCAGGCATTCCCGAAGGCCAGGGTCAAAGTGCGCACAGCCGTGCCCGAATTCGATCTGACCAGCGAAGCGGCGATCGACGAGATACGAGCAAAAGAGTACACGCTCTATCAGATATTTCAGATCTCCGCAGCTTACGATATGATCTCACGCGAATTGGTGGGCGGATTTGAACGGACCTTCACGAGTGCCGCACTCCTGAGCGAGCTGGCAGGAACTGAGCGGATCAATGAGGCGATCACGCATGCTTATCTCCGCTTGCTCGCGGCAGAAGAGGACACGTTTATCACCATGAAATTCGGCACTGAGCGGAGCAGCTACGTGAAGAAGAGAGCGAAAGAGATTGTGGATAACGGCTGCAAACATGAACAGATAGAAGCATTCGATAACGAGCTCGTAAGTGCAAGGCTCAATCCCGGCTCGACCGCAGACCTCATTGCCGCAGCACTATTCCTCTGCATCCTTGCCGGGCTCAGATTTTGAGGGCAGTAAACGATCGGGCCTGACCTCTTTCCAGCGCCCCTGGACATTCATGAGCTTTACGGCACCGGGCATTATCATGCCTATCGCCATCAGTGCGCCATCACGGTTCTCAACGGGCGCCGGGGTAGCAACGACTGCCGTGCCACGGTCGAGATCCAGGGTATTAACGATCCCGAGCCCGCAGACTTCCGCGCTACCGCGTGAAGTATCTCCGTTGCTGTTGCTATAAAGCCCTGCAATGCTCCCCTCAGCCGGCGGCCACGCGAAGACCCTGAGTTCAAAAACCCGTCTTCGTGCCCTCTCGAAGTACGCAGTGTACGCACGTTCTCGTAGCGCCCGCCGCTCCTCGCGCGTTCGCGTTCGCACGTGTTCCGAGCTGCGTATCCGGAGCACGGGGCACGTCAGGCGGGTCAAAATTTGACCCAGCTCATCCCCGCGCTCAATCGCCAGAACCAGTGCCGGATGTAGCGCAGCAATCTCCTGGAGCTTAAACGCCGTTGCTGCCTCGCCCTCCACCCAACCGGTCGAATCCACGATCACCACCGCTGCCCCGAGTGTGGTGGCCTTCCGTACCGCCGCTACTGTTCCCTGCACGCACTCGCTGGTACAGCTCCTTGGCGAGACATCGCCGACGAAGTAGAGCCCGCGAAGCGGCGCATCCGAAAGTCGGCGCAGCTTCCGCTCTACCAGGCCCATACCGATGCAGCACGGCGGCCCGATATCACTTTGGCCGACATCTGCATCGACCACGGCCACGGGGAGCTGCTGCTCGTAAAATCGGTTCGCAAGTGCCGTAACTGTGTGGGTCTTGCCGACATCGACCGCCCCAAGCAAGAAGAGGATGACTGGCTTCTCAGTGCCCGTAAGCGCATCAGGTATCGCTTCTTCTGGAGCTTGCAGCTCGTTTAACATCGCAAAGTTATTTTTATTGCCGGGCGAAATAGTTTAGGTAGTTAGTTAGTGAAGCTTCTTTAGCACGCTTAGCTACTGCGTTCTTTTCCCGGTTACACGGGCACAATTGGGGTGATACTGGAATATAATATGGAACCGGCAGAGAGAGAGGAGGTGGTACATCGCTGTATTGAGATGCTGGATGATATCCTTGGCGATACCACCGTGCCGCGAAACCTGCGGAGATCGACGGGCGAATTAAAAGACCAGCTGCTGAACGGCGAGGAATCTCTAGCCATGCGCGTCGCTTCGGTGATCTCTGATTTCGATGAGCTGAGCTCCAACCCGAACACCCCCGCTCATACACGAGCGCAGATCTGGAGCATAGTCAGTAAGCTGGAGACGATCTCCGGCGAAGATTGAGGTAACCAATTGATGATCACGATAGCAATTGCGGGAAAGCCGAACTCGGGCAAATCAACCTTCTTCAAAGCGGCCACGCTCGCAGACGTTGAGATCGCTTCGTATCCGTTCACCACTATCAAGCCGAACACCGGGATCGCGTACGTGAAGGTGGACTGTCCGTGTCAGGAACCGGCGATTCAGCAGGAGCTTGGCGGTAAATCGTGCGGGAAGTGCGTTGACGGTGTTCGATTCGTGCCGATGGGGCTGCTCGATGTCGCGGGTCTGGTCAGAGGTGCGCACGAGGGCCGCGGATTGGGCAACGAGTTCCTGGATGAGCTCAGACAGGCAGAAGCGATCATCCACGTCGTCGATGCCGCTGGTGGGACAGATGCGGATGGCAATGTGGTAGATCTTGGGAGCCACGATCCCCACGAAGATCTCGAGTTCTTCAAAACAGAGCTGAACCTGTGGGTCTGCGGGATAATCAAGCGCAACTGGCGTAAGATAGAGCGAAAAGCGGAATTAGAGGGTCTGAAGATCGAGCGCCTGCTGGCTGAGCAACTGACTGGCGTCGGCGTCTCTGAGGAGCAGATAAAGGCCGCGCTTCTGGAGCCTACGAGCCCTGACCGAGCGAATTTCAGGTCCTGGAGCGACGATGACCTCCACACACTGGCGGCCGCAGTCATCAGGAGGAGCAAGAAGATGGTCATCGCGGCGAACAAAGCTGATAATGCGCCTCACGAGAACCTCGAGAACCTGAAAAAGGGGTATGCGGCGAGCGAGGGCGAACGGGTCATTCCCTGCTCCGCGGCCGCTGAACTCGCGTTACGAACCGCAGCAAAGAACAAGCTCATCACCTACGTGCCCGGCGATGCGGATTTCGAGATCGTGGGCGAGCTCACGGAGAAACAACGCAAAGGGCTGGAAAAGATACGAGCGTTCTTGCATGCCCACGGTGGGACCGGGGTTCAGACGATCCTCAATTACGCGGTCTTCGATCTGCTGGACTACGTTGTCGCCTATCCGGTGGAGGACGAGCACAAGTTCTGCGACTCCAGCGGGCGAATCCTGCCTGACGCATTCCTGCTCAAACGCGGGAGTACCGCACGCGATCTGGCCTTCGCCGTGCATTCTGACATCGGCGAGAGCTGCCTTTATGGCGTTGATGCACGCACCAAACTCCGCCTTGGTGAGAAGCACGAATTGGTGAACAGGGATATTATCAAGATCGTCTCCACGAAGTAACTGGGTGGTGCTGAACTAGCGTAGCGCGACAGCGATTACTGGCCCATGCTCAGCTCACCGCGCGGTGAAGAGGCAGGGATTATCAGTCGCGATGCCCGCGACACCAAGTGCCTCTGCACGCTCAAAGTCTTCTCGCGTGTTGATTACCCAGGCATAGATCTCAATGCCATGCCTCGCCGCCGCATCCACATAGTCCCGGGTGAGGCGTGGATACCGTTGGAAGATGATCTCAGCTCGGGCATCCAGCGCCACCTGCACCGGATAAACCGGCAGCGAAGAGAGAATGATCCCCGTTTTCACTCGCGGTGCATGCGCTTTCACGGTGAGGAGCGCGGGATGGAAGAACGAGGCGATAATAACGCTCTGAGCCATACCTCCTGAAACCACGTCATGCACAACGGCCTCCTCGATACCCAGCTCTTTTAACTCGATCACCAGTCCGATACCCAGGTGATGGACGAAAGAAAGGACTTCGGATAACCGTGGGATATGCTCACCCCTGCCCGCGTCCAGTCTCTGGAGCTGCTGAAGTGTCTGCGCCGCAACCAGGCCAGAGCCGTTGGTCGTTCGCTCCACTGTCGCATCGTGAATAACCACGAGCTCGTGATCTTTGCTCTGTCTGAGATCGATCTCCACCAGATCGGCACCGCATTCGGCCGCCCTTTTGATCGCCCGGAGCGTGTTCTCCGGCTCTTCGGTACGTGCGCCACGATGCGCTACGATTCTCATCCCCGTGCTTTTAAAAAAGAAACGTCCTACATTAACTATGGGCATAACGCGAAAGGCATGGGTAACGTACCGCGATACGCTTACTACGATAAAGCTAACGAACCCGATAGCGATCGTGGGGGCGCCAGGACTGCGATCCGTGGGCAAAATCGCGGTCGATACGTTGATCGAGCAATTACAGCCGCGGTTATACGCTGAAATCTACTCCTATGGGTTTCCGTGTATTTATTATGGGCCTTCATATCTCGGCGCGCCCAGTCACGCGGGTGCGCTCACCACGAAAGATCAGCTCACTGAGCTGCCGAGCGTTAAGGTATATATCGTAGAACCGAAAAGCGGATCGGGCACGGCAGACAAGGAGTTCGTGCTCATCAGCGGTTATCAAGCGTATGATCCGCTCAACCAGCATCTGGTCGTTGACCGGGTTACAGATATTCTGAAGGAGCTAGGTGTAAAGCGGGTGTTTTCGCTCGGTGCGCAGGTGATCGAGTCGGGCATGACCTGTTGCGCAACGGATACGAACGTACTCGATGAGATGGCCCGGTATGGCATCACGCAGACGCACGTCAATATGTTTATCGGCTTCTCCGGTCTCGTCGCGGCATTCGGGATGATGAAGGGGATTGAGGGCGTGTGCCTGTTTTCGAGCACAACGCAGAACACCGAGGATCCTGAATATCCCGATCTTGACGCGGCACAGGAATTGGTGGTGCGCGTCGCTGAGATACTTGGTTTTCAGATCGATACGGCGGATTTCGAGCGGCGAAGACGGCACGAACCGGTGTTTCACGAGGAGCAGGAGCCAGAAGAGATCGAAGAGGCCAGGGCGCGAGAGCGCAAACCCTATACCGAAGACCTGGACGGGTACGCGTGATTAGCGAGAGGAGCGGATGGCAACGAAGACAAAAGCGACTGCAGACGCGCAGGTAAACGCCTATGAACTCGCCTGCCGGGAGATTGCAGAGCTGATGGCTGCGCAGGGGCTCCAGGAGGCGGAGAGTATAAACCGACTCAAGAAGGAGATCAGCGGTAAATACCGCTTAGCCAGCCTCCCACGGCACTCCGATGTGTTGAAAGTGAGTGGTGAGGACGTGAGAGCGCATCTGAAGCGTAAGAAGATGCGAACCGCCTCAGGCGTGGTTCCCGTGGCCGTAATGACCTCGCCCTATGCCTGTCCGCATGGGAAGTGCCTCATGTGCCCGGGTGGGCCGACTTCGGAGTTCGAGTCACCGCAGAGTTATGTGGGCCAAGAGCCCGCAGCCTGCCGCGCGGCGCAGCACGGGTTCGACCCCTATGAGCAGGTACGAGCACGGCTCCATCAAGTCGAGGAGATCGGGCACGACTTCGAGAAGGTTGAGCTGATCCTGATGGGCGGGACGCTCACCGCACGGCCCGAAGCATACCAGCAGTGGTTTGTAACCCGGTGTCTGGCGGCCATGGATGCGTTTAGTGCAGAACGGGGCAGAGCAATCCGAAACACAGGTATAACGTTCGAGACGAGGCCCGATTATGCAACGGCACGCGAGATAGATCGCATGCTCGCGCTGGGCGCGACGAAGGTCGAGCTGGGCGTGCAGCAGGTCTCAAATGCGATTTTAGAGCGGATTCAGCGCGGCCACACGGTTGAAGATTCGATCGCCGCGAACCGCTGTGCACGGGATAGCGCCCTGAAGGTCGGCTTTCACGTGATGCTCGGCCTGCCCGGCACGACGGTTGAAGAGGATAAGGCGATGTTCGCGCGGCTCTTCTCCGATCCCGAATTCAAGCCTGATTATCTCAAGATTTACCCCACGCTCGTGGTTCGAGGGACACAGTTATACGAGCAGTGGCGCAGAGGCGACTATGTGCCGTTCCGTGAACCCGAAGCCGTTGAGATCATCGCCTCTGCGAAACGGATCATTCCGACGTGGGTGCGGATACAGCGAATTCAGCGTGATATTCCCGCGCAGTTCATCGAGGCGGGCGTAAAGAAGAGCAATCTGCGACAACTGGTACAAGAGCGATTGCGAGAGGAGGGCTACCAGTGTCGATGCATTCGATGCAGAGAGGCGGGGCTTGCTCGCCTGGCGGGTCGTATCGCTACCGAGCAGAATATCGCCATGGTAATGGAGCGGTACGACGCATGCAGGGGTATGGAGCACTTCATCTCGTACGAGGATGTTGAGAACGACATTTTAATCGCGCTTTTACGGTTACGATTCCCGTCCGAACCGCATCGACCGGAGTTGAAGGATGCTGCTCTCGTGCGAGAACTCCACGTGTACAGTGAATTGGTGGGTTTGGGAAAACGGAAGGCCGGGAGCTGGCAGCATCGCGGGTACGGCGCTCGCTTGTTACGAAAAGCAGAAGAGCTTGCGGTTGACACGGGGTACAGGAAGATAGCCGTGATGAGCGGGATCGGTGTGCGAGAATATTATGAGCGGTTCGGATACGAACGCGAGGGGCCGTTTATGCTGAAAAGCCTCGTCTTCTGATACGTTCGGCTGGTAGCTATCTATCTCATTCTTTAATTAGGTAGGGGACAGTATGCCACTGCAGGATTAGTTAGAACGAACGAGACACCATGAGCATAAACAGTTACTTTACGTAAAACCTATTTAACCATCAGTGCGCGAAGTTCACCGCGCTACGCAAAAGATGGACCCCGCTTTTCTGCTGCTCCTGCTCGTCGCATCTTCACTCATCGGCGTGCTACTCGGCACGATAACAGGGCTCGTGCCCGGCTTCCACCCTAATAACGTGGCCGTTATCCTGCTCTCACTCACGCCCGCGATCCTCGCGGAGCCGCGCTCCTTCTGTGCCGCGCTGCCCTTTGATACCGTACTGCTCCTGGTCGCAGCTATCATTCTCGCGGCCTCGGTCGCCCATACGTTTCTTAATTTCATCCCTGCAGCCTTCTTCGGCGCGCCCGAAGGTGAAACGGCACTCGCGTTACTGCCCGCGCATCGGCTCTTGCTGGAAGGCCGCGCGTACGAAGCCACCGTCCTCTCAGCAATGGGCAGTTTCGGCGCAATCATCTTCTCCTTCCTCTTTATCATCCCCTTTTTTATCCTCTTCTCCTCACTCCATTTCTACGAGCTCATCCAGAGCCTGATGCTCTATCTGCTCATCGGGATCTCCACGCTACTCATTCTCACCGAGAGCTTCAGCGAACGGATGGAAGCATACAAGGCCATCCTCCTCTCTGCCTTCGTCTTTCTGCTCGCCGGGATATTTGGATACGTCATCCTGGACATGCCGGTGCACGCGCCATTCCTCTTCAGCTCCACGATGCTCTTCCCCGCACTTACCGGGCTCTTCGGGCTCTCCACCATCTTCTATTCGCTGCTCCACACGCCTGAGATCCCGGAGCAGGAAATCAAGGAGCCGGTGACCGAGAAAGCGGAGGTCATCAAATCCGTTCTCTCCGGCTCGATCTCTGGCTCGCTCGTCAGCTTCTTACCCGGAATCACGTCCGCCCACGCCACCGTGATGGCGATGCTCGCACGGCGGAACCGCGAGCCAGATCAGGTGATCGTAACTCTGAGCGGGGTCAACACGGCCAACGTCGTTTTCTGTCTCGAGACGCTCTTCCTCATCTCGCGTGCACGCAGCGGCACCACGATCGCGCTCAGTCGTCTTCTGACCATCCAGCCATGGGAAGGTTCGTTCCCGCCGCCGGCATTGCTCTACTTGCTCATCGTGGTGCTCGTTGCCGCACCCTGCTCCTTCTTCATCACGAAATATCTCGGCAAGCAATTCGCGCTGCGGTTCTCACATCTGCCGTACCGTGCGCTGCTGATCGTGATCGCGCTCTTCCTCGTCGCGCTCGTTCTCCTCTTCACCGGCCTTCTGGGGCTGCTCGTGCTCCTCGTTGGCACCTGCATCGGGCTCATTCCGATCTGTTTCGGTGTGAAACGGAGCAACGCCATGGGCGTCCTACTAGTTCCGATACTGGTAATTCTGTGGCACATGTAGAGTAAACTTTATATAGAAGGAGCGCATATCCCCCTTCATGATAACGGTAGCGATAAATGGATGGGGGAGAATCGGTCGAATTCTCTTTCGTGCAGCGCTGCAGAACGGCTCGGGGTTCGAGATCGTCGCGATCAATAGCCGAGGGGCGGAGGCTTCCTGGGTGGCCCACCTCCTGAAGTACGATTCCGTGCACGGCATATTTGATAAAACCGTAGAGGCGAACACGAAGAAGAACGCGCTCGTAGTGAACGGTAAAGAGATACCGATCTTTGCGGAGACAGCCCTTGAGAAGCTGCCCTGGGCTGATTTAGCGGTGGATTTGGTGGTAGAATCAACCGGCGCGTTCAGAGACAGGAAGAACGCGTCAAAGCATCTGACCGCGGGGAGCAAGAAGGTGCTCATCACCGCGCCGGGGAAGGAGCCTGACGTTACTATCGTTCCGGGTGTCAACGACGAGATGTACGACCATGCGGCGCACAAGATCATCTCGCTCGCCTCCTGCACCACCAACTGCCTTGCGCCAGTCGCAAAGATACTGAATGACGAGTTCGGGATCGTTAAAGGTTTTATGACTACCGTGCATGCGTATACCAACGATCAGAAGATCCTCGACGGCAGGCACGATGATCTGAGACGTGCGCGGGCCGCGGCAATGTCCATCATACCAACCACGACCGGCGCGGCGAAAGCATTGGGTGTCGTTCTGCCTGCGTTGGAGGGCAAGCTGGATGGCTTTGCCTTAAGAGTCCCCACCTTCAACGTCTCGATCGTGGATCTCGTGACCGTGCTGGAGCGGGATAACACGGCCGAAGAGGTCAATAGCGCGTTCGAGGCAGCGGCGAAGAGCTCGCTCAAGGGTAAACTCGCCGTTTCACATGAACCGCTGGTGTCCATCGATTATATCGGCAATAGCTATTCCTCCATCGTCGATGCTGAGTATACCAACGTGATCGGGGGCAGAGGCAACCTGGTGAAAGTGCTGTCCTGGTATGACAACGAATGGGGCTATTCATGCCGCTGTGTTGACATGATGAATCGCATTGCGGAATTAGGTCTGTGACGTGTGCTGCTGGGTTGAAGGCTTGAAGTGAAGAGTAGGCAATGAATCTGAGAGATGTGTTAGCGGATTTTCTTACGCTGGATGACTTCGACGTTGCGGGGAAGACCGTGCTCTTCAGAGCGGATTTGAACTCGGTCGTCATCGATGGCAAGGTGCAGATGAAGGAGCGAATTGTGGAGAATGGTGAGACGATCCGTGAGCTTGCGGAGAATGGTGCAAAGGTGGTGATTCTCGCGCACCAGGGTCGCGCGGGCGGTAAGGAGTTCCTCACCCTGGAGCAGCATGCGCACCTACTTAATGAGATCGTAAACCTGAAGTACGTCGATGACATTATCGGACCGGCAGCACGCCGTGCGATCCGCGAGCTTGAGAATGGAGAGGTGCTGCTCCTGGACAATGTGCGACTGCTCGCCGAGGAGACGCTTGATAAGACGCCCGCGGAACATGCACAATCGATCTTCGTCCAGCGACTCGCACCGCTCGCAGATCTGTACATCAATGATGCCTTCTCGGTCGCGCACCGGGCGCACGCGTCGGTGGTCGGTTTTCCCACGCTCATGGAGGCCTGTTTGGGACGGCTCATGGAGAGCGAGCTGAGCGCGCTGGAACGCGCGGTTAACCACATCGAACGTCCAAGTGTGTACGTGCTCGGTGGCGTGAAACCCGAGGAGGTCTTTGATATCATCGAGTTCGCGCTCGATTCCGGTAAGGTCGATTATATCCTCACGACAGGCGGTATCGGCAATCTCTTCATGGTGGCGAACGGGATGATCCCGATGAAGGTGGATAAGAATCTCCTGGAGAGCGTAACAAGGGCAAAGGAGATACAGGAACGGGCGGGCAGGAAGATAAAATACCCCTGGGATCTCGCCATCGAGCAGAACGGTAAGCGCGAGGAGATTCCGGTTGATCAGGTCAGATCAAATATGCCAATCTACGATATCGGCCATGAAACGATGGAGAAATACGCGGAGATCATCAAGAACGCGCGCACGGTGGTCATGAAGGGCCCCGCGGGATATTACGAGAAGGAGGGCTTTGGAGAGGGCACACGCGCGATCTTCGAGGCGATTGCCGACTCGCCAGCCTTCACGCTCCTCGGCGGTGGTCACACCTCCGCAGCGATCAGCGAGGTGGGCTTCGATCGGAGCAGGATGAAGCACGCGCACGTGAGTCTGGCTGGCGGTGCGTTCCTGCGCTATCTCCTCGGGAAACCGTTGCCGGGGATCGAGGTGCTCAGAAAGAAGAAGTGAAGGAAGTAACTAACTTATTCTTCTGCTTCAATGAGTTAGTTAGTAGAGAGTGACGAGGGGTCGTAGGGTAGAGGATATCCTGTCAGGTTCCGGACCTGACGACCTGGGTTCGAATCCCAGCGACTCCGTCTCAACCTTTCTCTCACAAAGAACGTGTGAGCAAAGAGCACTATTCACGCTTTTGAGCACCGTCTATTTTACTTACTAAAGGGGTCATGAATGATCCGCAAACTGAAGTCGATATGGGCGTTAACGAGGCTCGAGCACGGTCTGATGTACGGGCTCGGCGTGCTCATCGGGATCATCGTTGCGGGCGGCCGGATTTTTGTACCGGCCTCGATTGACGGGCTCTCGGTATTCACCCTTACAGATGGTGCGATCTTCGGCTTTCTTACCGCGCTCTTCATCCAGGCGGGTACGTTCGCCCTGAATGACTACTGCGACCTCGAATCGGATAGTGCGAACCGAAGGATGGATAGGCCACTCGTGCGCGGCGAGCTTACGCGGCGAGAAGCGTTATTCATTGCACTGCTCGCCACCGCGTTCGGTATCATCGCCGCTTCATTTTTGCATCCGCTGCTCTTCGCACTCGCGCTCCTCTCCGCGGTATTGGGCATGCTCTACGATGTGAAGATGAAGGAATTGTTCGGCGTGAGCAACGTCTATATCGCGCTCACCATGGCGATCCCTTTCATCTTCGGCGGCTTGATCGTGGACCCTACCCGGATTGATCTGATACTTCTCGTCCTTGCCGCGATGGCATTCGTCGCCGGGTTCGGGCGGGAGGTGATGAAGGACATCGCGGATCTCAGAGGTGACGCGCTGCGGGACGTCAAGAGCTTTGCGCGAATCTACGGTGTGAAAATCGCGAGCAGAGTCGTCGTCGGTTCATATTCGCTCGCCATCCTCCTGAGCGTCATACCTATCTTCTCGGTCGAGAGCTCGTATTTCTTCAATCCCGCGTATCTGCTCCCCGTGCTGCTCGCTGATGTGCTCTTGTTGCATACCTGCTGGGTGTTGTGGAGGCGGAGCGCTGAGACGGCGGATTATGCTGCACTGAGAAAGGAGACGTTAGTGGCCCTCGGTCTGGGGTTGCTCGCCTTCGTGTGCGGTGCGGTATTCTAATCCATCCAGTAGCACTCTCGCTTGCCATTCGCATCTTCGAACTCAGTGCACGTGATTCAGCCATTCGCGGTTGGCAGTCCAGAGGTGTGTGTATCTGCGGGTATCTCGTAATTGTAGTCTTACCAGCATCGAGCTAAAGGCTTGCCAAAGCGATAGTGCGGGGGGATCTCGCTGTACCCAGCCCAGGAGGCGCTTTTGTCTATTCCATTCCTGTTAATGTGGACGTGCGGGTTCAGAA
>CAZFWT010000049.1:0-10601 GCA_964522635.1 uncultured Halobacteria archaeon
AGGCTGATGTTCAGCTTGGGTTTTCCCACTCTTGTTTTAGATTCGGAGATACTGTCAAGAACCATACATTTTTATATACCAATTGGTATAGCTATTGTTAGGGGGTGGTAACATATGACGACCAAGATCTACGTGCGAGGGCGCACGAAGGTGGGAAGTGGCGTCAAGCAGCCAATGTTCAGGGTCGTTGCCGTCACCAGAGCTGGTGATGAGGCGCACCTGAAGATCGAAGGGACCCACTTCAGAAAGACCGAGCTTGAGCAGATCGCGAAGGATGTAGGTGCCGAGCTGGTCTATCTTCATGCCGTGCCTGAGGAAGAGCGAGGCTCTATGAAAGAGGAGTGATGGGGGTTGGGGATTGCAACCCCACTTCTCATTAGCTGGTGAACCAGACAGAATGGAACCATTGAGCGAAGCGGGGATCTTTGAGGCGGCGGTCAAGCTCATGCTCCGTGTTGACCGGTGCATCACCATCCAGTTTATTGCGGGCTCCATTGCCATACAGTTCCCCACGACACGGAAGCTGGCAGACTATCTCAAGGTGCCGCATTACTACATACTCCCCTTCTTTGCGATGATGGAGAGGGATGGCCTGATCACCCGGGTTGAACGAGTGGGAATCTCGACGACGCTGAAAGGGACTCGGAAATTAATCGAGCACATGGCGACCAGGTATAAGGAAGAGCTCGAAGAACTGCTTGGCCGCGAGCTCTTTCATGACCTGTGGCAGAGGATCGAACTGGCGAGTTCAGAGCCTAAACCCCTCACCGAGTGATTAGGGGGGACTGGTGTCGAGTTACTAAGCGTTAAGCAGACCTGATGATGGTGCCGACCTTTTCCCCACGGAGCACTTTAGTAAGCGTGCCTGGTTTATGGCCATTGACGATCTTCACTTCACGGATATTATGCGCATCCCGGAGCAGCTCGATGACCTTACGCTCCAGCACGAGGTCGTCCAGATCCATCTCCAGGAGTTCCTCGGCGGTGACATCCTCAATGAGCTCGGCAGCGGGGTTCTTAAACGGGTCTTCGGTATACAGCCCGTCAACGTTCTTCAGGAGGATGCAATTCTTCGCGCCTAACACCTCTGCCATAAGGAACGCACCCGTATCGGTCCGGTGCGGCGGAATCATTCCGATCTCAGGCGGGTGCTCGTACAGGCCATAGGGCGGGGTTCCATGGATGACCGGGAGGATACCCATCGCAAGAAGCATGGTTATCTCTAACAGGTCAGCGACATGGATTCTCATTGCGTTGTACTTTGAGAGCAGAACCGCCAGCATGATCGCATTCTGCTCACTGATCTTGCCCGCGAGCTCAGCCAGCACACCGGTTGGCATGCCCAGATCGAGCCCGATATCAAGGATGTGACGAACCCGCACGCCGCCGCCGGTGACGACGAGCAGTTGATGCTGCTTCGAAAGCTTACCGATCTCCTTGACCAGCGGAAGAACAACCGGCGCGCCGTAATCAATGATTCCGTGACCACCGATCTTGACGATATTGAGCTGCGGTGCAATTCTTACCTGTTCACGGTTCTCGTACCGTCTCAGCAGCCCTTTTCTGACCAGGCTCTCTCCTTTCAGTTTTGATTCCAGTTCATGCCGGCCTTTCATACTTACTAACCTGCTGCTCTTATCTTATAAGGTTCCTCTCCCGCTGTGGAAGGAGCAGGAGCTATAATTACTGAGGACCCCGCTCCGGGCACAAATGACTATCGCACGCGTCCGCGAAGGGAGTACGTACGCTTTACCGCAGCACCCGGAAGCCTCTTGCCTCTGCGGATAACTAACGATATCCGCGCTTGTGTGCTTTAATCTATCTGGACAGCGGTGCCAGGTAAAAGATGGGCACGCGGCGCTATGCGGGTGCTTCTGGAGGAGGTAAATCCAGAGGGAAGAGACAGCGTGTATCCCGCGGCTGCATGATATGCAATTTAGTACCAGTCGCTATAAAAGGTTTTCGGTTGTGTCCTTACGTGCGTACGGGCACCCCAGTCCGAAAGAACCGAAAGAAGAAGTAAAAAAAGAGGGAGAACGACAGACAGATGACTCGTTCCCCTTTCTGATTTCTTCGCCCGCTCAGGTGGGTCGCTTCCTCAGCGTGAGATACGCGATGGCTAACAAGCCAGCAATCGCGACGATCGCTTCGAACCCAGGCTCTTCCGGCGTTGGAGTAGGCGCGGGTGTCGCCGTTGCGGTCGGTGTGGGCGTTGCCGCTCCGTGCTCCATCTCCACGATGTCCTGAAGCTCAGCAGGGACCTCGCCGCTGCCCTCGGGCGGCACGATGGGTGGCTGCCCGTTGTCCGTAAAGATCTGCTGACCTGGTTCGCCGATGACGAATTTCACGAACTCCAGACCCCCTTCCGGATTATCGGCAACCGATGGTACTGTTATCCCGTACACGACCGGTGCTCCTGTCTGGACGTCTCCAGACGCGAGCTCAACCTGGACCTTCTTGTAGGTATCCGCATGTGCTACCGCGCTCAGATCGACGCCCAGCGGCAGATCAACGAACGCGAGCTCATGCTGCACGGCTACGCTCCGGTACTCGAAGGCATAATCAAGCCCGCCTTCCTCCACAAAGGCCACCAGCTCGACCGACTTCGGGCGTATGTCTACCTTCTCGGTGTTTGGCTGCAGATCCTCGGGTGTCATTATATGATAGGTTCCGTCTGCTTCCTCAGTGATCGTGATCGCGGTATTCTCAAGGATAAGCTCATCGAAGATCTGGTCGTCGCCGTAATTGAGCTCTGCAAGCTGGAAGACCATGACTGATCGATAGCCACAGGGGTCATCGTTCGGATTCGAGAACCCGAAGATTACGCCGTCACGGCGCAGGATCTCGTACCAGTTCTCGGGCGTTATCTCATTGGCGTACATGCTCTTCTCGGGATTGTATGCCAGCACCAGGTCGTTGGTCGCGAATCGGACGTACCAATCGGCGTAGTCAGGATACATCATGCTCGGTATGAGCGAGTAATCCGCGGATGCGAGCACATCACCATTCTTCCCGATTTCCGTGATCTGCTGCACACAGGCGACACTGCCCATCGACTCACGCTGGACATCGATCTCGGGATGCAGTGCCTCGAATTGCTGCTCCGCCTGTTCCAGCGGCACGGCCAAACTGCCTGCATGGAAGACTTTGACGACCTGCGTCTCTTGCGCGGCCATGGGCGGTGCAGCCAGCACTGCCACGAGGAGTCCGGCGAGGAGCACGAGTGCTAATCCCACCATTGCGCTCTCACTTCTTTTTGCTTTCATGATATTATCACCTATGAGATGCAAGATAGTACCACTCGATATAAAAGCCTTTCGCTTTTTCCCGTGATGAGCTATACAGCCACTCGTGGGGGTATCATTCATCGGTCAATCCGGGAGTGGTAGACGATGCCGTGCTGTATGGTCAGCCTCGGTTAAAGGCGCTATCGTGGTAGTCGCCGCGGTACTCGTTCCAGCGCGGTTCCACGCATGCTCCGGGCATTTCGTTCCATAGCTTCGCACACTTGGACACAACGAGGGCGGGGAACAAACAGTGGAGAGGACCACGATCATTCATGTCACGCGCTCACCACGTGTGCCGAGGTCGCCTTGAAAGTCGCATAGATCGGGTCGCCCTGCTGGAGTTGGAGCTCAGCTCGGGATTGCTTGGTGATGAGCGAAACGAGGTTGGTATCCAGGGTCACGCGGGTTAAGGGGCCGATGTCCTGCAGATCGGTAATTCGACCGCCCATGACGTTTCGGGCACTGCACTCGCTCTTACTCTTACACAGGAGGATGTCTTCGGGCCGTATGAAGACCTTCACCGCGCCCTCGTGGATCTCAGAGACCGCGCGGATCTTCCCGTGAATTTCGATCTCGATCTCAGCCACGCCGTTCTCCGTGCGCTGAACCATACCGCGCAGAATGTTCTCGATCCCGACGAAATCGGCCAGCTCCTCGGTCTGCGGCTTGCTGAAGATCTCGTACGGCGTCCCCACCTGCATCACCTTCCCGTGCATCAATACCGCGATCCGATCCGCGAGCACGAGCGCTTCTGTCTGATCGTGTGTCACGTGCACCATGGTGATCCCGAATTTGCGTTTGACACGCTTCAGCTCCTCACGGAGGTAATCGCGCGTTCGCGAGTCCAGCGCGGAGAGCGGCTCGTCGAGGAGGAGTATCTTGGGCTCAATGGCGATCGCGCGGGCGATGGCCACCTTCTGCTGCTCGCCGCCGCTCAACGTTCCGGGATACCGGTGCCCGAGCTGCTCGATGCCCAGTAACGAGGTGAGCTCATCCACCTTGCGCTTGATTGTGCTCTTCTCCATTTTGCGCGACTTCAAGCCGAAGCCGATGTTCTCCTCGACCGTCAAGAAGGGGAAGAGTGTGTAATCCTGATAGACCATGCCGATGTTCCGCTCACGCGGCGGGACATTCGTGATCTCACGGTCGTCGACGAATATTTTGCCCGTGTCAGGCCGGAAGATCCCGGCGAGCGTCTCCAGCAGGATGGATTTCCCCGCGCCCGTAGGGCCGAGGATGACGAAATACTCCTGGTCCTGGATCTCGAGGCTGATATCGCGTAAGAAGAACTCACCGAGATCTTTTGAAACGTTCTCTATTCGTATCATCTAATCTCTCTTGCAAATATCCGCAGCTCCTTTAAGCGGCCTAAAACACATGTGCAAACCCTCCGTAGCGCTCGAAGATAAAGAGTGAGACGAGCGAGATCACAATGAGTATCGTAGCTGCGGCTATGGCCAGGTTGAGCTCGCCGCACGACATGTTCAGGTACAGCGAGATGGGCAAGGTCTCGGTCTTCATCCGCGTCGCCCCGGCGAGCATGAGCGCCGCGCCAAATTCACCGATGCCCTTTGACCAGGTGATTACCGAGCCAGCGAGGAGCCCGTGCTTCGACATCGGCAGCGTCACCCGCCAGAAGGCCTGGCCGTCGGTGCACCCCAGCGTTTTGGCCACGTGCTCGTAGCGCGGGTTGATGCCCTGGAACGTACCCTTGAGGATCCGGAACATGAAGGGCACATTGACGAAGAACTGCGCGATCACGATGCCGAGCGGCGTAAAGACGAATACGAGGCCCTGCTCGGCGAGCCCCTTTCCAAAGCTCGTCGTGCCGAAGAGGATCAGGAGCCCCACACCGGCGACCAGAGGCGGCAAGGCCAGCGGCGCATCGAGTATGGTATTGATCAAGCTCTTCCCGCGGAACTCGTAGCGGGCGAGCGCGTAGGCCGCCGGTATCGAGATGGCGATACAGAGCAGCGTCGAGGTAGCCGAGGTGAGCAAGCTCAGCTCAATAGCAAACCGGATCTCCGCGGTGAGCATGCTCAAGGCCAACGCCTGCCCGGTGGTGTGCGTGACGATGCAGACGATCAGCGTAAGTATGAATGCGGTGAGCAGTAAGCTCGCGAAGATCGAGAAGGTCCTGACCTTATCTTCTCGTAACTCCTTCAGCATCTTTGCTTCTGCTCCTTCCTCATTCACTCATTCGCGCCGATGCCTGCCCGCTTTGCCCCTGCTCATATCCAGGCGCGGGTTGCCGAGCCACCCGTTGGTCGCGTCCGCGCGATGGTCAAAGAGCGGCACGAGCGGCTTGATGTCGAGGAGCGGCGTGCCGTCCAGGATGTCCACTTCGCTGACCGCCAGCACGTTCCCTCGCACGCTCTCGAGCTTGACCACCGAGAAGCCAATCGGGTTTGGTCGCTTGAAATGCCGTACAGAGAAGATTCCACGCTCTTCGTCCTCTAAAAACGGCTTTGTTATTAGATCATAGCCCTCGGCGCGATGGAAATGGTAAATGAGGATGAGGTGCGAGAAGTGCTCGATGTCCTTGAGCCCCGCCGCGAACTCGGGAAAGACCGCCACCTCACCCTTCGCCTCTTTGCCAAAGACACCCTGGATGGGCGCGTCCTGTTTGTCCCGGAACCCGGTATGAATGACCCCGATCGGCCGGTATCGTATCTCTTCTTCACTGCCCTTCTGCTCTTTCCTCATCGTCAGCTCAGTCAGCAAGCGCACCTATTCGTACTCCGGGTTGGGATAGGTGATAAACCCGTGCTTCGTGAAGATCGCCTTGCCCTCGTCTGAGGCGACGAAATCGACGAACTGCTGCGCGGTTTCCGGGTGCTGGGAGAACGTGGTTCGTCCTATTGGAACGATATTGATGATATTCTGCTCCTTGGGTATCTCAACAACATCGATCTCGTCCACGAATTTGACCGTATCCCACCAGTTGATCGACGCGTCCGCCTGGCTCATTGCGATCTGCATCATCACTTCATTCATGGTGGGCAAGGTCGCGATCACGTTCGGCCAGACCTCGTCGTAGAGGTTGTTCTGCTCCAGGATCTTCACACTGGTACTGCCGATTGCCGCGGCCTGGGGATCGCCAAACACGAGCTTCACATCATCCCTGGTGAAGTCTTCGAGACCCGTGATATTCGCGGGATTACCTTTGGGCACCGTAATTACCGGTATGTGATAGCAGATGTTCTGCTTATAATCGATGAATCCCTTCTCGGTCGCGATGTCGATATACTTGGTCGCTCCGGGCATATAGCAGTCGCCCTCCTGCGTCAGCTCCATCTGGCTGAGCAGCGCGTTCGAGCCCGCGTAGTTGTACCCAACCTCCACGCCGTATTGCTCTTCGAAAACGGTGCCAATCTCGTCCATCGGCTTCCTCATGCCCGCGCCGGAGTAGACCATGAGCGATGCGGTCTCTTCGGGCGTTGCGGTCGGCGAGGAGGAGGCCGGGCCTTCTTCACTGACACAGCCAGCCATTATCGTGGCCATGGCGATGGCCAGGACCGCGATAAGTCCAAGAATTTGTTTTCTCTTTTCCATTGTTAACCACCTTCGATATGCAGAAGAGTTCCAATCCGTATATAAAGGTTATAGGTTTTATCCCCAAAAAGGGATATATAACAATTGTTATAGTACACGCAAAAAGCAGAGCAGCGGCATGTGGAACTGACCGACATGGCCCGCGCCGTGCGCGGAGGCAAGTATCGCAGGCGGGCGCCGATATACACCATTGAGCAGTTTTCGGGAAGAGCGGTTCGATTTTCTGCGATGCCTGATATCGTCGGAAAGCCATACCGCAAGAGAGGCGGGCCGTCGCGGGGGTGTGTGCAGCACCCCCGCGCGGCGGAGGTTACTAATGGCGGTTCGATATGTACCATTATGCCATTCGGTATAAAAAGGGTTTCGGTCGGAAGGGTGGGGGGAGCCACCAAATCGCTGAAACTTTATATGCCGAAAAGCGATCTGTATACAGTGGGCATAGCGGCCATAGCGGCGGGGAAACTCCCGGACTCATGCCGAACCCGGCAGATAAGCCCGCCAGCGTTCCGTACGGTACTGAGTTGCGCGAGCACTTGGGAACTACGGATCGCTGCTATGTCCATCTCATCTCATCTCATCTCATCTCATCTCTATCTTTTGCGAGAAAGCGGTGGCGGAAACGCACGTGAAAATTCAGTGCGGCATTCCCAAACCCGTAAGTGATATCTTCTATCTTTTAAACCCATCGCACTACCTTATTTTAGCAATGCACTGGTCAGAAGCAATCGCTCACGATATCGTGGCGAAGCGGAAAGCGAAGCAGCACGTGGTGGCCACGGGCATTACGCCCTCCGGGGATATTCACGTGGGTAATCTGCGTGAGATCATCGTTGCGGACGCTGTGCACACCGCGCTCGTGGATCTGGGTGTGGATGCACAGCTCATTTATGTTGCGGACACCTTCGATCCGTTGCGGCGGCGCTACCCCTTCCTCCCGCATGAGTATGAAGCGCACGTCGGCAAGCCCTTATCTGCGATCCCTGATCCGTATGGCTGTCACCCTTCTTATGCTGACCATTTCGTGCAGCCGTTCCTCGACTCGCTCGAGATCCTTGGAATCGAGCTGGAGGTCTTTCGTGCCGATGAGCTCTACAAATCGGGGCGGTACGTGGCGACGATCAAGGAGGCGTTAAGAAAAAAGGACGACCTGGCGCGGATCATCACGGACGTTTCAGGTCGCGACCTGCCGGCGGACTGGTCGCCGTTCAACCCGTTCTGTGAGCGGTGCGGCAGGATCAATGCCGCGAAGGTAACGGGCTACGATCTTGAGCAGGAGATTGTGTATTACGCGTGCGCGTGCGGGAATACTGGTGTTGCGTCGTTAACAGGCGGCGGAAAATTAGCGTGGCGCGTAGATTGGGCGGCGCGCTGGAAGATCCTCGGGGTGACCGTCGAGCCCTTTGGCAAAGATCACGCATCACCCGGCGGCTCGTTCGACACAGGGAAGCGCATCTCAGAAGAGCTGTATAACTATCCCGCGCCGTATCCGATCCCCTTTGAGCACATCCTTCTGAAGCTCGATACAGCGGGCGAGAAGGCGAGCGTGACCGCGATGTCATCCTCACGGGGGACGAACATCCCGGTGCATCAAATGCTGGAGGCCGTGCCGCCCGAGATTCTGAAGTACGTCATCGCCCGGGTCTGGCCGGACAAGCATATCGAATTCAACCCTGCGTTACCGCTGCTCAATCTCGTTGACGCATACGAGCGCGAGGTGGGTGGCATCGGGCGCGGTGTCGCGGCAGTGATCCCGTTCCGGCATCTCATCACGCTCGTGCAGATCGCGCGCGGCGATTTCACCACGCTGCTTGAGGTGATCACGCGGAGCGGCTATGAGATCCATGAAGCGAACGATGCGGAGCTGGCGGATATACGGCAGAAAGCGCGATACGCCGAGAATTGGCTACGCATCTATGCGCCAGAGCACGTGAAGTTCGAGGTGCAGACGGAATTACCGGTCGAAGCAATAAAACAGCTCTCAGAATCGCAGAAAAAAGCGTTGTGGCTCTTTGCTCAGGCGTTACAGGGTGAGGTGAACCTGAGCGCAGAGGAGTGGCACAACACCTTCTACGAGGTCGCCGCGCAGGTCAACGCGGAGGTGAAGGAGATCTTCAGGGCAGTATATATCGCGCTGCTGGGGAAGCCATCAGGGCCACGTGCGGGCTGGTTGCTTGCATCGCTCGACGCGGACTTCTTACGGAAGCGGCTCGAGGCGGCGGGGAAGCTCTAGCTCTGAGCTACCATGAGCGAGCACGGGTCGGTACTCGCGGGAACGGAATGAATTACTCTGCACCAAAAGCGCTCCGTAAGGCGTCGATCCAGTATCGTACGAACCCACCGATGAACTGACCGATCGCGCCCGCGGACATATCTTCAGGCAGCGGTGCATCGCCATGGAGAATGGGCAGCAGTATGAAGAGCGCAATCACCACCACCACGATGATCGCTATGATCTTCATGATTCCGTCTCACCTTCACCCCCTACTTTTTCCGCGGATTAAATAAAGGTATGGGGTCGCCCTCGATTTTCAAGGCAGAGAACCGTGTATCTTCTAACGTGCATATCCGTGGCTACTGGTGCCGGAACAGGGCAGTGGTAATGAGAAACGCGCATCCGGAGAACAGCACAATGGTCGCGCCGGAGGCCAGATCCAGAATGTACGAGAGCCATAATCCACCGGTGGTGAAGAGCGCACAGAGGAGGACCGAGAGGGTCATCATGGTGCTCAAGCGATGGGTAAATCGTTTACTCAACGCTGCGGGGATGGTCAGGAGCGCAATGACGAGGATCACGCCCACGACCCGTATCAAGAGCACCACCGTGAGCGCAATGAGGCATAACAGAAGCAGGTACAGCCGCTCGGTCGGCAGTCCCATCGCCGTTGCGTATTCCTCGTCGAACGAAATCGCCTGAAATTCGCGGTAGAGCGCGATCACCGTCACAATTATGGCGGCGTTCATTATCAGCATGAGCAGGAGGTCTGATGCGGGCACGGCGAGAATGCTCCCGAAGAGGTAGCCAAAGAGGTCCGGTGCATAGCCCGGGGTCAGGCCGATGAAGACGACACCCAGTGCCATTCCGGTCGCCCAGAGGATGCCGATAGCGGTATCTTCGGGGATTCTCGTGCGCCGGCCCACGATGCCCATACTCAGCGCGGCGCCGATACTAAACGGAACGACGCCCAGAAGCGGCTCAATACCCAGCAGGTAGCCCAAACCTATCCCACCGAAGGCGGCGTGGGCGATTCCACCACTGATGAATACAATCCGCTTCACCACCACGTACACACCGATGATGCCACAGGCAATACTGGCTAAGAGCGCGGCAACAAGCGCGTTCCGCATAAACTCGTACTGTAAAAGCTCTAGCATGTCAATCGTGCTCCTTCAGGACTCGATGCGGGACTCCATGGGCGATCAACTCAACCGGGCACTGATATGCGGCCTCGAGATCCTCCGCGAGCAACTCTTTCGTCCCGTGATAGTACAGCTTATGGTTGAGACACGCGACCGTATCCACATAAATGGAGATCGCAGTGATGTCATGCGAGACCATTACGATCGCCATATGCGCGCGCAGCTTCTCGAAGAGCTCGTACAGTTCTGTCTGCATCGGCGAGTCAACACTGGCCATTGGTTCATCCAGGAGCAGCAGTCTCGGCTCGGTCACCAGTGCGCGTGCGATAAATACGCGCTGCTGCTGTCCGCCCGAGAGCGTTCCTATCCGTGTATTCCGGAATTTGAGCATCTCAACGGTCT
>CAZFWT010000049.1:10701-14537 GCA_964522635.1 uncultured Halobacteria archaeon
CCGCCCGAGAGCGTTCCTATCCGTGTATTCCGGAATTTGAGCATCTCAACGGTCTCGAGCGCGTTCTGAGCGTATCGTTTATCCTCGTCGCTATACCTGCTGAATCGCTTGGCATGCCCCACGCGGCCCATCAGCACGACGTCCCAGACGCTGATGGGGAAATCGCGATCGAAGAGGCTGAATTGCGGGACGTACCCCACGTATCTCCTGCCCTGCTCTGGTGTGTGGCCAAAGACCGTGACTTTCCCCCGTGTCGGCTCCAGTAACCCGAGAATGACCTTCAAGAGGGTAGATTTCCCACCGCCGTTTGGCCCGATGATACCGAGGAAATCGTGCTGCTGAATGGAGAGATTAATCCCTTCGAGCACGGGCACGCCGTCGAAATGGAGCCAAACGTCTTCTAGCCTGACAATCTCACCATTCTCTGGCGGCATGGTAGTCATTCCAGCTCAAGTGCGAGCGCTGCCGCAATGCTGCGCATAGTGGCTATATAGTCTCTTGGGAGCGGGTCAATAAAAACGGTTTGCCCGCCTATCTCGTCTGCAATCATTTCGGCGTCCTTTGTCGCGAATTGTGGCGCGACATAGATGTACGAGAGGTTGTACTGCTCGGCATAGTTGATACAATCTTGGATGACCTGTGGGGTCGGCGTTTTCCCTTCATGTTCGATCGCGATCTGCGTGAGATTGTACTCAGCGGCGAAATAGCCCAATGCAGGATGGTAGATCAAGAATGCACGGTAGGTCGTGGCGGGATCGAGGCGCTCGTGAATGTAAGCGTCAAGGTTATCGAGCTCTTGCAGATACTCGTCCCGGTTCGCCGTATACTCCGGCTCATGCTCGGGGTCGATCTCAACGAGCCCGGTACAGATATGCTCGATCATCATCTTTGCATTAACCGGCGAAGTCCAGATATGTGGGTCGGTTCCGTGCTTCGTGATGCCGTCCGCGCAACTCACGACCCTCAGCTCGGGGTGAATCCCGATTATCCTCTCCAGCCATGCGTTCTCGAAATCCATGCCGGAACCAACGATAAAATAGATCTCAGCCTCACTTACCTCACGCAATTGACTCGCAGTCGGCTCGTACGTATGGGGGCTAGCTCCTGGCGGCACCATCACGGTTACTGCTACGTGTTCGCCGCCGACGCGCTCGACGAAATCGGCCTGCGGGAGGACACTGACGATGACGTTGATTCGCGCCTCGTTTGCAGGTGCTTCTTCCGGGCCGATGCAGCCGAGCACACAGACAGCGGCTATCACGACACTTATAACGGCCACGCCCCCTTTACGCCACCGGGTAGGTCTGCTAACAGCTCGCATGATGACCAGTACATATTACTAATATAAAAGCATATTATTAATAAAATTTAGGACATTATTTATATATCTATTATTAATCAAATATCCGGTGTACTCCAAGCATGGCAATCATCAGTGTCTCACTGAACGGTGGGCTCCTGGAGGAGCTCGATAAGCTGCAGGGAGAGCTCGGGTTCTCTGGGCGGTCGGAAGTGATGCGTGCCGGCGCGCGGATGCTCATTGCCGACTGCAAGGAGAAGGAGCGCCTGGAGGGGTGGTTGAACGCCGTACTCCTGCTCATCCATGCACAGCACGTCGAGGATGTGGTGACGGCGATCAAGCACGAGTTCGAGGATATTATCCACACACAGATCCACAACCACCTGCGGGAGGACAAGTGCCTCGAGGTCTTCATTCTGGAGGGCGATGCGGCGCGGATAAAGGAATTGATGACGAAATTCCGGACCACGGGGAAGATGGCGTACGTGAAGTTGGTGGTGGCGTAAGTCGTTGCGGGAAAGAGGTTCTTCCCCAAGTTAGGAATGATTAGTGGAGCTAAAACGCCTGTGAGATATGTTATTTGACGAAAATATGCCTCAAATGGAGCTCCTTTCCCTCGTCATAAGAGGGTTGATTTTCGCACTTTAAATTCGTTGCCCTGCGTCAGCTCTTAGCATCACCCTTATAACGGTCATATAAATGCTCTATAAACTTACCACCACAATGGGAATGATGGCCTAGCAGGGCCCATGAAATGCGAGAAAATCCAATCGTTTAGTCATGAATACTCCTGCAATCGGAGGCAATCGCTCTTTAGACATCCCTCAGAGGGTCACCATTCATGTTTGTTTCATTCGAGTTCAGAGAGTTTTAAGCACTTCTCTGTACTTCTCATCTCCGCATCAACCCCCACGATATACGCATAGGGTGCGTAGGTCTTCACCTTCCGCGCTTCTCGTATGTGCACGGTATAGCCGGCGAACTCCGCGCCTAATGCCTGTATGGTTGTTACCAACCGCTCTTTCGCCTGCTCAATCGCCCGGTCGAGTGCTTCACTCCGCTCCTTCTTCTCCTCTCCTTCATCGGCGGAATACGCGAATTCCAGCGCGTAGAAATGGATGATCCCGCCTTCGGGTTTGAGCATGCTCAGCGCTTCGCGGAGGAAGAGATACGCGCTCTTCGGCAGGTTCATGATGATCCGGTCGGCGGTGTTGTTGAACCGCAGGGCAATCATTCGAATGTCCCCTTCAATCGCGTCAACGTTCTGGAGCCGGTTTAGTCGAATGTTATCCACGAGATACCGTATCGCTTCGGGATTGATGTCAATCGCCGTGATGCGGCTCTGCGGTGCGCGTTTCGCGATCTGTACGGCGAACGGGCCGACCCCGGCGAACATATCAATGACGTCCTCAGGTTTGCCGGTTTGAGCCGCTTGCGACGCAACTCTCCGCCGTTCGCCTGCCAGTCGCGGGTTGAAATATACCGTCTCGAGATCGAGCATGAACCTGCACGCGTTCTCGGTATGGAGCGTCTCCGTGCGGTGCTCGCCCGTGATTATTCCTAACCGGCGCGTGCGGAAAACGCCTTCGACCGCGGAAACGCGTTTGGCAACCACCTTGATGTTCCGGTGCAGCGCCATGATCGCGTCGGCAACTGCCGCTTCTTTCGACTGGTCTACTTCTTCGGTGAGCACCGCGATATCACCAACGACCTCAAAAGCAGGCTTGAAGCCGAGAAGGTCTTCTATGCTCTTTCGCTTTTCGGCGATTTCGAATTCGCGTGTGGTCAGTTCTCTGATATGAAGCTCGCGTAGTTCGACCTCGGGCAATGGCTGTGAGAGCGGGAGGTAAATGAAATGCTCATTTGAGATAATCTTCGCGTCGGTTCGCAGCAGGCAGCGCGCCAGCAACGCTTGCCTGATTTCCTCACCTTCTCGCTTTGCTGCTTTGACACACGGTAACCGCTCCGGGTCCATAATAACTAATACCGGTACCACATAGTTAACGAGAGCGCGCAAGATGGAAGAGGATGAGCAGGGCTTAATCGAGCGTGCGGAGATTTTACGGCGCTGGAACGTACGGGGTAAGCACCTTCTGGACATCGGCGCGGGCCCGCTGGCGATCATCGCCGCCCGCGAGTTCGACTGTCGCGTCACGACCATTGACGTCTCCGAAGAGGCAGTGCGTGAGGCGCGGCGCGAGGTGGAGCGTGAGGGGCTCAGTGACAAAATCACCATCGAGGAGGCCGATGCGACTGCGCTTCCGTACCCCGGCGGAAGTTTTGAGGTGGTCATCGGCTTTGGGATTCTGCATCATATCGAGCCGATAAAGCGTCTTCGTCTGCTCTATGAAGCCGCTCGAGTGGCGAGCGGAGCGGTAATACTGGTGGAATTGAACGCAGCGGGATTCAAGAAGCTCCACGAATTCGATGAATATACGCCGGTCGATCTGGCGTGGCTGGAACAGGCATTAAAAACGTTCGGAGAAGTGGAGACCTACGAAGGCCGATTGATGAACGTGTATGTGCTGTCTTTTTA
>CAZFWT010000050.1:0-2524 GCA_964522635.1 uncultured Halobacteria archaeon
GTATAGTGCACTGGAGTCCTCCAAATACCTACCTACTGGGCAGTCAAGAGAGGGCTTACTCCGCTTCTCCGATGGCCGCCCTGCCCAAAGCGTCCATAAACCAGAGACGAACCTCAAGCAAGCCACCGAGCTGAAGCTGTATCTTCTTACGGCTTCATCAGCACTTTTATGGCCCCCTCCTGGCGTCCTTTGGCCACGTCAATCGCCTCCTTGAAATCCCGTAGCGGAAAGGTATGGGTGACAATCCCGCGCGAGGTAATCAATCCGCGGGACAGAAGATCAATGGCGATGGGATAGGTGTGAAAGGCCAGGTGAGCACCGATGATCTCCAGCTCTTTTATGTCCGAGATGACAGACCAGTCGAAGGAGACATTCTCGGCGAACACCGAGAACTCCATGAGCCGACCGCCCCGCCTGAGCATCTCAACGGCCATCAGGACACTGGCGTTTGACCCTGCTGCCTCCAGTACGACATCGCAGCCCACGCCATCCTCGGTGAGTGCTTTTACCTGAGCGACGGCATCCGCTTTGGTGGGGTTTATGACCATATCGGCCCCGAGCTCCTTCGCGACTTTGAGCCTCGTATCATGTCGGTCTACTGCAATTACCATCCGGGGGTTCTTGAGCTTTGCCGCCTGGACCATGAACAAGCCGATAGGCCCGCCACCGATGACCACCACCGTCTCCCCGAACTGAATTTTCGCCCGATTGACGCCGTGGATGGCGCAGGCCAGGGGCTCGATCGTAGCGGCATCTTGCCAGCTGACAGTTTTGGGCACCTTATGGACTATAGAGCCCTTTGGGTAGATCATGTGCCTGGCCCATCCGCCACTATACTTTACAATGCCAAAGATGGCATGTGGCTCGCAAAGATTGTACCGCCCTCGCCGGCAATAGTAGCACTGTCCACAGGGAACGATATTCTCAGGGATGGCCCTGTCCCCTATCGCCAGTCCAAATTTATCGCCAGCACCCGGGCCAAGCTGCAACACACGTCCCATGAACTCATGACCTGCAACAATGGGTGCATAACTGTAAGCGACCCTGGCAAAATAGGCCGTTCCGTAATAGATTTTAGGATCAGCCGCGCAAATCCCACAGCTCTCGATTTCGACTAAAACCTCCTCCTCTCCCGGCTCGGGAAGCTCAACATCCTGGTATCGAAAGTCCTCTTGACCATGAATCACTACCCCTTGTGTATGCATTACGCCTCACCTTTGGAATACATGTGTGGACATATATGATATACCTCATTCCCCGAACGTGCAGAATAAATGGATCGGTATAACCTTAGCAAAGCCTGGGTGGTGAATCACTCGGCTGAATTAGCCTTTTCCGCTGCCGCTGCTAAGAGACTAGAAGAAATCCTCCAGTTTCTCTATTCGTTCCTTCTGCCCGATCACCACCACAGTATCTCCCTCGAGTATCTCATCCTCCGGCCCGACGCTCGAGATGACCCGCCCATCACGTAGAATCGCCACGATGGACGCGCCGATTCGCTCCGTAAACCGCAGATCCTTGATCTTTTTGTTCGCGATCTTTGCGCCCGGCTGCACCTTGAAGCTCTCCAAAGACGCCTCACCCCTCTTCGTCGCGAAATCGATGAAATCGACCACCGCGGGCTTAGTCAAGCTCCGTGCGAGCCGCCGTCCACCAATCTCCTCAATCATCACCACCTTCTTCACACCCGTCTTGTGGAGCATCTTCGCCGTCCTCTCCGAGCTCCCACGCGAGACGATATCCAAATTTGGATTCAAGCCCTTCGCCGTGATGCTCAAGAAGAGGTTATCCGCATCATCCGGGAGCGTTGAGACCAAGCCCGAGGCGCGTTCCACACCCGCCTCCTTCAAGGTCTCCTCACTCGTCGCATCGCCCTCGACCACGAGTATCTCCTTCTTCCGCAGCTCCTTTACCCGCTCGGTGTTGTTCTCTATAACGACGAACTCCAGACCTTCGTCTCTAAAATCGTCCGCAATTACGCTTCCGGTACGACCACCGCCACAAATAATCCTATGATTCTTCATCTTTGCCACGCCCCGCTTTACTCGTGTTATGCCCAGGGCTTCGCGCAACTGCCCTTCCAAAACTAAACCTATCATACCGGTGAGCACATATAAGACAACTCCAACGCCCGTTAAGATCGATACCATCGTAAATATTTGTCCGTAGGGTGTATGCGGATAGTAGTCGCCATATCCTACCGTGGTAATCGTGATAACGGACAGATAGAACGCCTCGAAAAGTGAGAGGTCTTCGAAATACCAGAAGCCCAAGGCTCCTGTAGTCACCACGACGAGTAACAGAAAGAAGCCGGTAAGTGTGCGTCTTATTGCTCCCATAGTGCCGTGCTGATTTTTAAGTTATAAATTTAGTAATGCCGCCTATTATTCCTTTGCTCATTCTGTCGCCGTATCTCACCACCCCCTCATCGAATCAAGATCGATGCAGTACTGTTATAATAAGCCGGGAAGAGCTTATAAAAGGCTGTCCGAGGTTCAAGAACGAAACGACTCACATTCTGCTC
>CAZFWT010000050.1:2624-14171 GCA_964522635.1 uncultured Halobacteria archaeon
AGAGCTTATAAAAGGCTGTCCGAGGTTCAAGAACGAAACGACTCACATTCTGCTCTCCATCTCGGCACCACGTACCGAACCGTCGTAGAGCACGTTACCGGTATATCGCTTCTCCGAGAAGCTCGCCACCCGCAAACCGAGGATATACCGAACGGCAACGCTCAGACCTTCTTCGAGCTCTGTATCTGATACCACGGGAATGCCATAGGCAACCAGAAGAATGTCCCTCGTCGCGTCCGTCACCTTCGTGGCATCCGCATCACCATGCACATAGACGCACAGGATCCGTAAAGCATCCGTTAACACCAGCTCGCGCCCGCTCAGCCGCTTCATCCGAAGGCCGATCAGCAGCACCTCCTCGTCCGGTTGCGCGAATCGTACGCATAAGGGCGGCTCGATCTTGGCTGCATCGAATGCGCTGAAAGTGAGCAGCGTCTTCACCGAGGCGAGATTGTACGCATCCACAATGGGTAAAATCCGTGGCAGACCCTTACCCTGCACGATCCGCCGCAGCAGCGCCTCTGACGCTGGCCGCACCTTCGTGGGATCGACACCCAGCTGCCAGAAGAAGTCCCGCTGCCTTCTCAGGATTCCGATGTCCTTGACCGCGGCAAGGCTGTATACGCGTCTCAGCTCCGCTTCCACCACTGCTACTTCCGTGTCGAGCGCGTTCTCCTCTCGCTGCAACACACCACGTAGCTCTGCGAGACCGAGACTGAGCTCGAAGTTCTGCCGTACCGCCGCATCGATGATGACCCGAATCATTCTCCCTGCTCAAGCGTGATGGTATGCTTGATCAGGTCGATTTCGGCTATTCGTCCCGTAACCTCGCGCGTCTCGCCCAATATCCCGGTGAGCCTGATACGCTCGCCCTCGACGGCCACACGCACGACGTCCTCCATCACTAATTCTCTGGTCACCGCTCCTGCGCGCTCTATAAAGACATTCGATTCGCACATCTTTGCGCTCCTCTCGCTGTTTGTAGGTATGTATTCTTCTCACGCCACCCAAGATATAGCTTACCGGGCGTGATTTGAGGAAGTTTATTATATAAAAAATTGTAATATTACTGCGGAGCTACCGCAGGAGGATCAGCACCCATGAAAAGTTACCAACAGAAATTGGAAGAGGCGAAGACGCTCTCTGACGTCTTCGAGATTGTCAAGGAAGGCGTTCGGAAGGTAATGCACACCGGAAGGGCTGGATTGACGCTCGGGCTCGCGGATCTCGGCGGCGATGCCAGTACCTGGGTTGGGGCATTCTATCCCATCGGCTCGAACACGATTGTTATGAACCGAACGCCCTTACAATGGATTACGAGGATGGATCCACAGTTGTTCACCGCCTACGCCTTTCACGTTCTACTCCACGAGTATATCCATGCCCTGGGGTACACCGAAGAGGCCCGCACCCGAAAACTCGTCTACTGGATCTCCCGTGAGCTCTTTGGCGAGGAGCATGTAGTCACGCAGATGTCACGCGATATAAGCACCTTTATTCCCAATGTTGAGTATTCCACGGAAGAAGCTGTTCAGGCGAATCACGAAGGAGTAGCGCTCGAGATGGTGCCCGATTTCGATCGCTCAAGTGTCACCTATATCATGTGATTCTCTTAGCTTCGACTCGGACAAGCTGCGCTCACCGACTGCATCAGGTTCACCATCTGACGAAGGACTAAAGAGGTGTGCACCAGATCCCATCCACACAGCTTGTGCAGTGAATCGACACACAGAAATTGTCCAAAATCACTATATAGTTCTTGTCGCGCGGGCGATGGCTCCACTCCGACACAGGAACAGAGCGAGTACGTGAAGATGCGAGCCAGGAATTGGTGAGGCTATTAGAGGGATACGGCGAGCGAATAGCGAAGAAAGCCGTTAGACTCGCTCGCCAAGCATTCTGGCCGAAAGACAGTCAAAACTGAAGATATCCTGCAAGCTGTAGTGTAGCGTAAACTTACAAGCTCGTAAAAGGGGAAAAGAGCTGCAATATCTCACCCTTTTTTATAGTTTGGCTGGGGGGTTATGGCATCGTCTTAGATGACCTTGTCCGAGACGTATACGGCAACAATATGCCTGTAAATTCGCTCAGGTAAGTAAGTCCACCCTACTATTTGTTATGCGCCTCACGACGAGCGCAAACTCTGCGTATAACCCCCGGATTCGCACCAACACTGCCCGCCCAGCTTTACCAAGTAGGGTAAGGGACGCTCTATTGTTGATTACTGTACGGCAGCTGGAACGTGCGTTCTCGAAGACGAGTCACATCTTCTTGAGCTCGCCAACCACCTCGTTCACCTTGTCAGTCACCCAGTACATCTTCAGTGCCTTGCCCTTCGACTTCGGCTGCTCAGAGATCTCGTACTTGCTATTCACGAATCCGTGATCCTCGAGGATACCCAAATGATAGGAGACCAGCTTCTTCTTCTTCTCCTCGAGCGCTTTACTGATCGCATTGATATGCATCGGCTGTTTTTCAAGCAGTTCCACGATCCGAAACCGGATCGGGTGCAAAAGGACATGCGCTTCCTTCACGAGCTCGTCATCCAGCTTCATTGTCTATCCTTAGTAAATAGAAGTATAAAAACATCTTATATAACATTCCCATTTGTCATGGGGATCACTCTTTGGTATACCTGCCCGAATTGGGGCAATAACTATAAAACGGGCCGCCACCCTAAGGGGAATGGGGATCAGAAAGTGGAACACGAAAGAAGCGAACGCATGAAGGTCGTTATCTCGTTGGGCGGCATGTTCTTCTCTGAGGTCGAGAAGCTCAAGGGAGTGGCGGCGATTCTGGATGAACTCGCTCGCTCGTGCAATCTCTGCGTCGTTACGGGTGGCGGCACGCATGCCCGTGAGTATATCTCTCGCGCGCGGGAGCTGGGTGCGAATGAAGCCTTCTGCGATTATCTCGGGATCGCGCTCACCCGGATCAATGCGAAGTTGCTCATTGCCGCGCTGCACGATGCTTATCCCGAGCCGTTTCGAGATTACCAAGAGGCCGCCATGGCGCACCGGAGCGGCCCAGAGCAGCGAATAGTGGTGATGGGTGGTGTGAGCCCCGGTTATACCACAGATGCGGTCGCTGCACTTCTCGCCGACTATCTCACTGCCGAGTTACTCCTCATCGTGACCTCGGTCGACGGCGTTTATGATAGTGACCCGCACGTCAATCCAACCGCGCGGAAATACGAGAAACTCAGCCCGAAAGAGCTCGTGGCACTCACGATGAAAGCGGAACTAAAGGCCGGCTCACGCATCGTGATCGACCCGGTTGCCGCGAAGCTCATAGAGCGAAGCGGGATGCGGACGATCGTCATTGACGGCCGCGATCCACACGCGATCATTGATGCCGTGCACGGTAAGCATCACGGCACGGAGATCTCTGAATCTCAGTGAGCTTACGTTCGTGAAGGATTGAGCACGCGGAGGCCAAGCTCTGCCGCCGCCGTTTCGATATCGCCGCGCTTGCGCTTACCCACCGTCGCGGCAATTCGGACAGCAGTTCCCGCTGCCGCTGCCGCCGCCTCGAGCTCACCGGCATTATGAACGAGCAGTTCCCGAACGCCAGAAGGATGCAAACCGCGTTCTTCCTTCTTTCGCCGATAGCCCACCGTCACGATCGGACCCTTTGCCGCGATGTGCTCCCGCATCTTGTTATCATGCCCGCGGGGCCTTCGCCAGCTCTTGCTCAGCTTCTTCTTCGCGCGCCATCCATAACGCTCAAATTTGATCCTTCTTCGCTTCGTCATCGCGCCGCTTCCTTCTCTTAAACAGGAGGTTGTACAAAAGAACTTTTCACTTCTGAGGACGCCTCTGCACCGTCACATACACTCACAGCTTCACGAGCGTGACGTCAGCGATGTGGTTCACGTGCTTTATCTCTTCTATACTCGCCTCACTGACCATACTGTCCACATTGATTACCATAACCGCTTCGCCACCGATCTTCTCTCTTCCCACCTGCATCCCCGCGATGTTGATGCCCTTGTCACCGAGAATCATGCACACCGGGCCGATCACCCTTGGTTTGTCGATAAATGAGCAGATGAGCATGTAGCCCGAAGGCACTGCATCCACCCGGTGCCCGTTAAGCTGTACGATGCGTGGATCGTCCTTTCCAAAGAGTGTTCCGGCCACCGTTCGCTTCAGTTCCTGGTCTTTCGTCCGTGTGGTCGTGGTAAGACCAATCAAGGAGCAGAAATTCTCAATCTCTTCCGTCTTGCTCTCGGTCACTTTGATTCCGAACTTCTTCGCGATCGCCTCGGCGTTGAGGTAATTCACGCCATCGGTGAAGAGTGAGAGGAAGCTCTTCAGGATCGCCAGGGTCAAGATACGTGTGTTCTTCCCGATGGCGGTTTCGGCAGTTCCCAACTCGCCCTCATAAGCGATCTCAACTTGCTCGATCCGCCCAGATGGGGGGACAAGTTGCGCCGCGAGCAGGCCCAGCTTCTCGCCCAGGTGTAAATAGGGCTTTAAGATGTCCATGATCGCCTCGTCGACATAGATCATGTTCACCGCGTTCCGGACCGGTTTGTTCTGCAATGCCGCGATGACCTCATCTGCGATGACGAGAGCCGCAGTCCTCTGCGCTTCCGTCGTTGACGCGCCCAGATGAGGCGTCACCACTACTTCCTCGAGCTCTACCAATTCACGCTCCTCCGGAGGTTCCTGCTCGAAGACGTCGAGCGCAGCGCCGGCTACCTTGCCGCTCTTGATCGCTTCTTTCAACGCCTTCTCATCGATAACGCCACCGCGTGCACAGTTCACGATGCGGACACCGTCCTTCATCAGTGCGAATGCCTCGGTGCCGATCAGGTGGCGGGTATCTTTGTTCAGGGGCGTATGAAGGCTGATGAAATCCGCACCCTTAAGGACTTCGGATAAACTGGCGAGCGTGATACCGAGCTCCTTCGCCCGCTCCTCGGTTATGAAGGGATCATAGGCAAGGACCTTCATCGCAAGTCCCCTGGCGCGCTTCGCCACTTCGCTCCCCACACGGCCCAGCCCGACGACGCCCAGTACTTTGCCACGGACCTCGACGCCCATATACCGCTTCCGGTCCCACTTCCCCGACTTGAGCGAGAGATTCGCGGCCGGGATCTTTCGTGCGAGGCTGAGCATCATGGCAATCGTGTGCTCAGCCGCGGAGATCGTATTAGCCTCCGGTGAGTTTATCACCAGGATGCCCTTCTCTGTCGCCGTCTCCACGGCGATGTTATCAACTCCAACGCCCGCTCGCCCGATTACCTTCAACCGGCCAGTGCTTCCCGCTTCCACGATCTCCTGCGTCACCTTCGTGCCGCTCCGGATAACGATCGCGTCGTAGTTGGGGATACGATCCTTCAATTCCTCTTTGCTTAAACCTAATGCTACATCAACTTCGGCGAAGTCTTGCAGCTTGTTAACTCCCTCTTTTGAGAGATTATCGGTTATAATCACCCTTTTAGGTTCCTGCTCTTTTCCTTCCATCTACCATCACCCGCTCGTTGCTCTTACGATCTAACACCAGATAGGAGACCGTGTAAAATATAAGTTCGCGGAAGAAGACCTCCATGCTGTATGAAGACGGTGCGCTGCAGCAGTTCTCGGGTGGGCCCGTGAGTGAATGAATGCAGGGGCAAAAATTAAGGCAAATAGTAACAAGTAAACTAACTATAGACTGCGAGGTTGGTATGATGACGGTAATTGAGATAAGAAATCTTAAGGGGCGGGATATTCTGGACTCCCGGGGCAACCCGACCGTTGAGGTGGATGTACGCACGGCGAGCGGGTTTGGCAGGGCGAGCGTGCCTTCAGGTGCATCAACGGGGAGTAAAGAGGCGGTAGAGAAGCGAGACGGCGATAAGAAGCGTTACAACGGTAAGGGCGTTCTCAAGGCGGTGGAAGCCGTGAATACGGTGATTAAAAATGCGCTCACGGGCGAGAACGCGCTCGATCAGCGCGGGCTCGATATGCTGCTGCTCGAACTGGATGGCACGGAGAATAAAGCGAATCTCGGTGCCAACGCGATAATTGGTACCTCGATGGCGGTCTGCAAAGCCGCGGCAGATTCCTTACAGAAACCGCTCTTCACGTACATCGCTGAAGATGTTGCCGGCATGCAACTCACGCATGAGCTTCCTGTGCCGATGATGAATGTGATCAATGGCGGTCAGCACGCGGGTAACGAGCTGAGCATTCAGGAGTTTCTCATCCTGCCCCTGGGCTTCGAGCGCTTCCGGGACAGCTTACGGGCGGGTGTGGAGACCTATCATGCGCTGAAAAAGGTGGTGAGCGAGCGATACGGTAAAATCGCGACGAATGTGGGGGATGAGGGCGGCTATGCACCACCAATGCGTGAGACGCGGCAGCCGCTCGATGCGATAACGGACGCAATTGCCGAAGCGGGCTATTCTGAGAATGAGATACGGTTGGGCATGGACGCGGCCGCATCCTCGTTCTTCGACGCACGAACAGGGAAGTACCAAATCGATGGCGTCCTGAAAGAGGGCACTGAACTCATTGACTTTTATAACGATCTTGTGGCGAGCTATCCGATCGCGCTGCTCGAAGACCCGTTTGAAGAGGAATCCTTCGCGCTCTTTGCAGAACTTACCGCGCAGCTCTCAGGGATCATCATCGTCGGCGACGATCTCTTCGTAACGAACGTCAAGCGGCTGGAGCAGGGGATAATGCAGCATGCCGCGAACGCCGTTCTCCTGAAGTTGAATCAAATCGGAACGATCTCGGAGACGCTGGATACGATCCGATTAGCAAATCAAAACGGCTACAAGAAAGTGGTCAGCCATCGCTCGGGCGAGACGGAGGACTCGATGATCGCGGACTTCTCGGTCGCGATCAATGCGGAGATCATCAAGACAGGCGCGCCGGCACGCAGCGAGCGGACGAGCAAATATAACCAATTACTGCGCATCGAGGAGGCGATGGGCGAGACGGCACGGAGTACAGGGCCGTCTTTACGTGCCTGAGCAAGGCACGTGCGCACGTCACTACAAGCAAGCAAGCAAACATGCGTGTAAGCTATCCCTTCGATGGTGCGCGATACGAAGCGGCATCGCACTGTCAGCGTGAATGGGGTATCGAGCTCGTCCAGGAGTTACGGCTGAACGGGAATGAATCGATTCTTGATCTTGGTTGCGGAAACGGTGTGATCACGCGGGCACTTGCCGATCGCGTTCCGCATGGCCGCGTGGTCGGCGTTGACAGCTCGCCGTCAATGCTGAACGTGGCGGAGGCTCATAAGACCGCCAATATGGAGCTCAAGCTGCTTGACATTGCCGATATCGCCTTTGATGCGGAATTTAACGTGATATTCTCAAATGCGGCACTGCACTGGGTTTTGAACCATGGGAAGCTGCTGATGCGGATCTACGAGGCGCTCAAACCCCATGGCTTCGTGCGCGTGCAATTTGGCGGCGCGGGCAACATTGTTCATCTCATCGCAATATTGAGAGAAGTTCTTAGCGATCCCGAGTACGCTCCGTGGTTTGTGGTGTTTCGATGGCCGTGGTATATGCCGTTTGTTGAGGAATACGAAGCGCTGCTGGCGCAGACCGAATTCCGAAAGTATCGCGTGTGGATGGCGAACAGGGACCGGCATTTTACCGACGAGCAGGAACTGGTTCACATGGTAGAGGAGGCGGGGCTCGTTCCGTTTCTCGCGGCGCTGCCGGAGGAGATGAAGCCGCGTTTCCGGGACACCGTCATCGAGCACTTGATAGCGAGGACAAGACAGCCGGATGGACGTTGTTTTGAAACATTTCGGCGGATAAATGTGTATGCAGAGAAATGAGGTTTGTCGAAGCGAAGAGAAGGGTGACTAGAACGGGATGCTCTTAAAGACGCTTACACTGCGGAACTATCGGAAGTACAAGGATGCTTCGGTTGAGTTCCCGGATGGCGTTATCGGCATTATTGGATTGAACGGCGTAGGGAAGACCACGCTGGTAGAAGCGATCGGCTGGGCTCTATTCGGCCATCATGCGGCGCGAACGACGAAAGAGCTGATAAAGCGAGAGGGGGCATCACCGCACGAGCCCTGCAGTGTGAATTTGGAGTTTGAGCTCGAAAGCGATCGGTATGCCGTCGTCCGTGAGATGGCGGGCAAGACTCTGGTGCCGAAGGCGAGCCTGATGATCAACGGCAAGCTCGTTACGAGCAATGCTGATGAGGTCACCGCGGTGCTCAGGGATAAGATTGGCATGGATTATCTGGCCTTCTTCACCTCAGTCTTCGCGCGGCAGAAGGAGTTGAATGCGCTCTCGGTAATGAAAGCGGCGGAGCGGAAGAAGCTCGTGCTGCGCATGCTCGGCATTGAACGGATCGAGCAGAGCATCCAGAAGATACGGGAGGACAAACGCGGCAAGGAGAAGCGGATAGAGGGCATCAGATCGGCTTTAATTGATAAAGAAGGTCGGAAGAAGCTTGATGTGCTCACCGGCAAGCAAGAGGATCTGGAGCAGGAGCATGAGAGGCTCATGCCGATTATCGCCGAACTCGAAGCGGCGGCGCGCAGGAAAGAAGGGGAAGTAGCGGAGGCGAAGAAGATCTTAGAGATCGCAACGAAGACATACGAGGAGTATATCGATCTGAGCACGAAGCTAAGTGCGTGTGAGACGGAGCTGAGGACTACCAGGAAACAGCGCGCGGAGAAGGTGCTTGAGCTCACCGAGCTGAGCACGAAGCAGAGCCGGCTGGAGACGATAGCCGGGAAAGAAGCGCACTATTTCCAGATCCGCGATCAGAAGGAGCAACTGGAGACGCAGCGTGAGCAGTATCAGCGGAAGCAGGAATTAGAAGCGCGAGACCGGAAGACGGCGCACGAGCTTCAGATACGCAATGAGAAGCTGCAACGACTGAGAAAGCAGTTAACCACATTTCAAGGCGTTGAGGAGAAGCTGAGATCGGTCAAAGCCGAATTGGACACGCTCCAGAAGCAGAAGGAGCGGCTTCACACTGCGCTCGGCGCGCGTAAATCGCAGATACTCCAGGTGAAGAAGGAGATCGAAGAGCAGACGAGGAAGCAGAAGCGGATTGCGGATTTAGGTCCGGAGAGCGACTGCCCGCTCTGCGAGCGTACATTGGGAACGCACTATGAGGCTTTACTCACAAAACTCGAAGGCGAGCTGGATATCAAGCGTAACGCCCTGAAATCGCTGTTTACGGAGTACAAGCGCGAGAAAGAGGAGCTCGCCTTGACGGAACGAGCAGAGGAGGCACAGACGAAGGAGTTGAGCGCGCAAGAGCACCGCATGACTGAGTTGCGTGCTCTGGAGATGCACATTGCCCATGAAGCGCGCGAAGTAACGAGATGGCAGGCAGAGCGGGCATCGATCCAGAGCGATTTGAGCCCGTTAAAAATGCTCGAATTCGATGCCGCTGCGTATAAGGACGTCCTTGCGAGATTAACCGAGCTCGAAGTGGTGTACCGCGAACTATTGGGGTTACGAGCTGAGACAAAGCGGATAGCCGGGGTAGAACAGGCTATTCACGAACTCGCTGAACTGGAAGAAACGACTGATCGAGCCCAAGCGGCATTACAGCAGCAGATAGCGGATTTGGGCTTCGATAAGCAGGCTTATGAGTTAAAGAAGGCGGCTTACGAACGTACGAAGGAAGAACTGAGTGACTCAAAACTAGCGTTATTGGCGAAGCGAAATGAGCTTGAGAACGTGCGTCGCGAAGCGAACCGTGTCTCGGAAGAGATCGCGGAGCAGAAGCGGCTCCTGACGGAGCAGGAGCGGGAAGCAACCGAGGTGAGCTATCTCAGCGTGCTGGAGCAGCTCATGACCGAATTCAAGCTTTTCATGGTCGGGCGAATCCGGCCGATGCTCTCTGATTACGCGTCCGATATGCTGCGACGGTTGACAGACGGTAAGTACAGCACGATGGAGCTGGATGAGAACTACGATATTTACATTTACGACGAGGGGACGGCATACGAGCTCAATCGGTTCTCAGGCGGTGAGGAGGATCTAGCGAACCTCAGTCTCCGGTTAGCGATCTCCGCGGTCGTTACCGAACGCAGCGCGATCCAGACCAATTTTATCATTCTGGACGAGATCTTTGGCTCGCAGGACGCCTTCCGTAAGCGGAACATCATTCAGGCGCTAAACGCACTCTCGAAGAAGTTCCGGCAGATCTTCCTGATCACGCACATCGAGGACGTGCGGGATTACATGGAGCACGTGCTGCGGGTGACGGAGGATGAGGACGGGGTGAGTTGGGTGAGCTGGGGCGAATGAGCTTTCGCGCGCTTCACCACTGCGCTTTAGTTCCTGCGAGATGCCTCAGCAATCGCGTCTTTGAAGAGCTTTGCAAATCGATCGAGCCGTTCTTCTTTCTCTTCTCTGCTCTTCTCCCCCAGGTCCCGGCGCGACTTCTCCACGATCTCATCAAACACAGCAGGATCGCGAATATCAATGCCTTCCCGGTCATAGTAGAGCAGAAGCGTTTTCAGGTGGATCTCCGGAAACTGTCGGCAGCCCGCATAATACGCGATGAAACGCACCTCGAGGGTATGGTGCGCGGGATCGATATTCACCACTTCGATATTCTCATGGCCCAATTCCCGGAGCAGCTCACTCAATTTCTGCTGATAGCGCTTCAGGAACCTCGTATCGGTCTCGAGCTTCTCGATGAGCTCCGCGGGCAATTGAGATGGCTCATAGCGGAGCTTATAACCTATCTTGACCGCTTTATACACTTCCTTCGATATCACGCTATCGAGCAGCTCATCCAGTTGCATTCGCTCTTCTCCATAGTGCTGGTATCACGAAAGGAGTACTAAGCTTCTTTCTGAACAGTAAGCCCGATACGGGGTCACAGGACACAACAACATCTCAATTGCTTCTTCGGTTCGTTTTACCGTCTTAAATAATTTTCCCTTGCCAGTATACGCGCCCTCTCCGCAGCCTCGCGGCCTGACGCATCGTCTGCACCCAAAGCGCGTTCTCGAAACGCGGACCCCAGATCTAGGAATTGTTGAGAGATCGTTTGGTAGCTTTTTTGATGGATACGCGACCCGCACTGAAATCTTAAACATGAGCACAATCTTAATTAAGTTGGTGAGCGCCAATGGAGTTCCAGGACTGTATTTTATTGAGCCATGTGAGTCCGAGTTCGAGCTTCTTCCCTTTTATGGGGGCGAGTGTGGAGCGAGCAGATGAGTAAAATCGCGGTTCTCATTACTGATATGTTTGAGGATGTAGAGTACACGAAGCCCTCAGCAGCATTTATCAACGCGGGGCACGAGCTGGTTCACGTGGGCTTACTGGCGGGCAAAACGGTCAGAGGTAAGAAGGCAGGAACGCCCGTAACAATTGATAAAGCAGTCAAGGATGTCTCAGTGAATAAGTTCGATGCACTTTTCATTCCCGGAGGCTATTCGCCCGATAAGCTACGGGTCGATGCTGACGCGGTACGGTTTGTGAAAGCGTTTGTGGAGAGCGATAAGTTGATCTTCTCCATCTGCCACGCACCCCAGCTGCTCATTACCGCGCAGGTGCTCCAGGGGCGGAGGATAACCGGCTGGAAGTCGATC
>CAZFWT010000051.1:0-7666 GCA_964522635.1 uncultured Halobacteria archaeon
TAATAAAAGATAGCAAGATGAAACTCGGTTTCCTGATCAATCCGATAGCGGGCATGGGCGGCTCGGTGGGTCTGAAAGGCACGGACGGCCTGGTGGAAGAGGCACGTAAGTTAGGTGCGACGCCGATTGCTGGAGAACGGGCGCGGAAATGCCTGGAAGAGTTGAAGATCGGTGCGACTATATTAACGTGCTCTGGGGCGATGGGTGAAGATGCGCTCAAATCAACACCGCTGCATCATGAGGTTGTATATTCTTTTAACGGACTCACCACGAGCGAGGACACGCAAAACGCCTGTCGCCGATTCGTGGACGAGCGGGTGGAGCTCATTTTGTTCTGCGGCGGCGATGGCACGGCGCGAGACGTGTACCGCGTGGTGGGACAAAAGATCCCGATACTGGGTATCCCTGCGGGTGTAAAGATGCACTCGGCGGTCTTCGCGATCAGCCCCAGGGGTGCGGCGCAGATGATCGAGCTTTTCGTTTCCGGTAAGGCTGAGGTGCGCGAGGTCGAGGTGATGGATACGGATGAAGCCGCGTACCGTCGCAACGAGTTGCGAATGAAGGTCTTCGGCTATGCGCGCACACCGTACGAGCCGGTGCTCGTGCAGCACGGTAAGAGCCTCTTCCAGAGCGTGAGTGAGGAGACGGCGAAGGAAGAGATTGCGCAGTTTGCGCTTGAGTTCATGCGTGACGGCTCTCTGTATATCCTGGGTGCGGGAACGACGACCTTCAAAGTCGCGGAGTTGCTCGGCCTTGGCGAGGAGAAGACGTTACTCGGTGTGGATGCGGTGAAAGACGGCAAATTGGTGGGAAAGGATCTGAACGAGCAGGCGTTGCTCCGGCTACTGGAGCGTGACCCGAATGCGAAGCTGCTGGTCAGCCCGATCGGCGCGCAGGGCTTTGTCTTCGGCCGGGGCAACCAGCAGCTCAGTGCCACCGTACTGGAAAAGATAGGGGTTAAGAATGTGATCGTGCTGGCAACACCGCACAAGCTGAACGAAACGCCGTTCCTTCTCGTGGATACGGGCAGCGAGGAGCTGGACGAGCAGCTGCGCGGGCATCTGAGCGTTGTCTGCGGCTACCGGATGGCGCAGCGGAAGGAAGTGCGGCGTGGGTGAATAGCAACCTTTAAAACCGTGTGCGTATAAACTTCTTATCGGTCTGTGACATGACCTACGAGAAGTTCAGACGAGAAGTTGAGCGGATACTCACGGAGCAGTGCCGACCGGTCACCTGGAACGAAATAAGAGCGAGCTCAACGAAGCTCACGCAAAAAGCGCCGTATCACGTCTATGTCCAGAAATTGCAGGGCGATATCGGTCTTGTACGGTTCAAGCACAGCCAGAGAACGGTGTGGGCGCTACGGGACTGGTTCGAAGAAGGCAGGTTCCGGGAACTCCTTCCCGAGAAGCTGCGGCTGACGATATTAGCGGTACAAGCGGGCTATGCACTCGCAGCGAACGAATACTGGGAGCTGAAACGGATTTATCCGGTGGATGTGGGATTGCGCAGCTGGGACGTTATTGAAGCCGGCGTAGCGGACTATTTCCCGGAAGCGGACAGGCGGCCGGAGAGCATTGCGCTCGAAGCCGATGAAACGGACTATCTACGTACCGTTGACGGTCTGGAGGACCGCATCAGGATCGCCGAGAAGGTGGCTGAGAGCGGTGAGTTTCTGCATACCGACGCGTGGAGAGGGAAGACGGTGGGAGTGACGAAGCCGCGGTTCCGCTGTTTCTACTTTTATGATGGCAAATGCCAGTTCTTTTGCGATCAGAACGTGTGCGTGGGCCATGACATTGAGGTGACCGATGGGGGAGAAGGGGTTGAGATCACAGGCGATAAGGTTTATTTCACGTTAGAAGCGGCAGAGCGTGCCCGTGGCGAGTTTATCTGGCAGAAGCAGCGTGTTGCGTGGTTCATAACAGCAGTGATCTCATTGACCGATCCGCAGCAGCGGCGGTTGCTCTGATTCTGCTGGCCGCAGGAATAAGGGTGCATGTTCATTAATATTCAGACCAATAGTTAGTTAGAACTGTGAGTGGGCAGGATGAAATCGTCAGAGCTATCGGGATTCTATAAACTACGTGCTGATGAGCGATTGAAGCTTGTTGCGGATTTTGCCAGCCTCAGTAACGAGGAAGTAGCCATCTTAAGTACCAGTGGCGCGCTGGGCGAGTTAGCGGATCGTATGATCGAGAACGTCGTGGGCACCATGCCGCTGCCGCTCGGTATCGCCACGAATTTCCTCATTAACGGCAGGGATTATCTGATCCCCATGGCGATCGAGGAGCCCTCGGTGGTGGCCGCGGCGAGTAATGCGGCAAAGATGGCGCGGGCGAGTGGCGGGTTCCAGACGAGCTCGACCGAGCCCATCATGATCGGGCAGATTCAAATTACTGACGTCCCCGACCCGTTCTCCGCGAAATTAGCGCTTATAGCAGCGAAGGAGAAGATTCTGGAGCGAGCGAATAAGCAGGATTCCGTGCTCGTGAAGCTCGGTGGCGGCGCGAAAGATCTCGACGTGCGGATCCTCAACACGGCGTCCGGGACCCAGGTGATCCTGCATCTCCTCGTGAACGTGAAGGACGCCATGGGCGCGAACGCGGTGAACACGATGGCTGAGGCTGTTGCGCCCTACATTGAGCAGCTCGCTGGTGGTCGGGTTTATCTGCGCATCATCTCAAATCTCGCAGCGCACCGCTTGGCCACTGCACGTGCAGTTTTTACGAAGGAAACAATCGGCGGTGCAGATGTTGTTACGGGGATTCTGCGCGCCTACGAATTCGCACAGGCTGACCCTTACCGGTGCGCGACGCATAACAAGGGCATTATGAACGGGATCGATGCGGTGGTGATCGCGACTGGCAATGATTTCCGGGCGATTGAATCGGGCGCACATGCCTATGCGAGCATCACCGGGCAGTACCAGCCGTTGACACACTGGGAACGGAACCGAGAGGGCGATCTGGTGGGCACGATCGAGCTCCCGCTTGCCGTCGGGCTTGTCGGCGGTGCAACGGCGACACATCCCACAGCAAAAGTAAACGTGAAGATCATTGGCGTTCAAACGGCGAACGAGCTGGCCGAGGTTATCGCTGCGGTCGGCCTCGCACAGAACTTTGCCGCGCTCCGCGCTCTGGCGACCGAAGGCATTCAGCGCGGGCACATGTCCCTGCACGCACGGAATGTCGCCATCGCCGCGGGTGCAAAAGGCGACCAGATAGATAGAGTTGTGGAAATACTGGTGAGGGAGCAGAACGTGCGGATCGACCGTGCGAAGGACGTGCTGAAGACGCTGAAATGACGTTACCTGCTATGTGAACTGCTTCGTAACACGAGGGATCGCCTCAAGCACATCGGTCGCGAGCAATCCGTACCCGTTCGCCTCAAACGCAAGATCGCCTGCAGTCCCGTTAACGAACGCAGCGGCAGTCGCTGCTTTGAACGGATCACTACTGACGGCGAAGAAGGCAGCGACCAGCCCGGCCAGGACGTCGCCGGTGCCGCCAACGGTCATGCCTGCGTTTCCCGTTCTGTTTATCTTCACACGAGAGCCATCAGATACGATATCCAGAGGCCCCTTCATGAGCGTCACCACGTTGTTCCGCCGTGAGAACGCCGTTACAAAATCCATTCGCGCTTCCAGCTTATCTTCTGGCGGCACCGCCATATCCAGGCCTTGCGCGTTAACCCTAATCTTCGCGAACTCGCCGGCATGAGGCGTGACGATGATCCGCTTATCATCAGCGATATTGGGCAGTGCGAGACCGTAAAAGCCATCCGCATCGACGACCAGTTTCTTACTTGCCTCGTGCTCGATGATCTGCTGCACAGCCGCCTTCGTCTCCTCTGCTGCGCCCAGGCCCATCCCGATCGCGACGATATCGTGTTTCTTCACCAAATTCATTATCGGCAGGACGTCCTTTTCCACCACTACATCAGCAGAAAGGGGGTGAACGATCAAATTCGGTGAGAATGAGGCGATAATACCGGAGACGCTGCGTGGTGCTGCTACCGTTACCCAATCGGCGCCGGCACGGAGCGCAGCGAGTGCAGCCAGTGACGGCGCGCCTGAGAACGGCCCCCCACCCACAATGAGCACACGGCCATTATCACCTTTATGGCTGTGTGGGCTTCGTTTCAGCAGCAATCGCACATCGCCGGGACCGGATAACCGCTCCAAGCTTTCAGGGATGCTGATGTCTGCTACTACCAGCTTGCCAACGTACGGTGCGGCACGCGTCTCAAGCAACCCGGTCTTCGCTCTGTGGAAGGTCACGGTAAGATCAGCCTTAACCGCATTGTCTGCTTCTCCCGTTGTGGGATCGAGCCCAGAAGGAACGTCAACAGCAACGACAAACGCTCGCGGCCGTGCGTTATTGATCAGCTCAATCGCAGTCGCTTCCGGCTCGCGGATCGCACCTTTGATACCAGTCCCGAAGATCGCATCAACGAGCACTGCCGAGTCGAGCACATCTGCGGCAGAGGCTTTTAACTGTGCCGAATCAGTGATTTCCACCGTGGTGACATCGCTCTCCTGCACGATTCGCCAGTTACGCCGCGCCTCATCAGTCCGTAGATCTTGCGCACGACCGAGCAGGAGCACCGTCACCACAAACCCGTGGAGATGCCGCGCGGCCACGAAGGCGTCACCGCCGTTGTTGCCCTTGCCGGCGAGCATGCTCACCTTTACCACTCCACCCGCGCTGTTTTTACCGTTCGGAAATCGTTTTCGAATCTCAGCGGCAAGTTGAGCGCCAGCGTTCTCCATCAGTTGTAAGGGTACAAGTCCGAAGTAACCGCAATTTTCGTCAAGCGCAGCCATCTCTTCGGCTGTTATCGCTTCTGCATCTTTCATGGCGTACGTACCTTTCCGCAATCGCGCACAGTAACGTTAGGTAAGGTAAAGAAAGAGAAGTAAGTATCTATCTATCGCCTTCTCACATCCTCATCTTATCAATTTCCGGAGCGCCGCAACGTCCGCTTCCACCTCTTTCGGCGGCTCACAGATCTCGATCACGCGCTCGGGATCTTTCAAGAGGTGGCCGGTGGTGATGCAGACGATCCTCTCGCCCGATTGGATTTTGCCCTGCTCGATCAGTTTTCTCAGTCCGGCAAGTGATGCGGCACTCGCGGGCTCGACGCCGATGCCCTCCATGCGCGCGAGTTCGAGCTGCGCTTGCGTTATCTCATCGTCGGTTACCGATTCTGATATGCCGCCCGTGCTCCGAATTGCGTGCAGCGCTTTTGCCGCGTTTACCGGGTTGCCGATCCGGATTGCGGAAGCGATGGTCTCTGGCTTGGGTTCTGGTGTGATCTCAGGTGCGCCCGTTTTAAAGGCGTTGACGATCGGTTTCGCGCCCACCGCCTGGATACCGGTCATCCTGGGTATGGCATCAGTGACCCCCAGCGTCTTCAGTTCCTGGAAGCCTTTGAAGATCGCGCTGATGTTGCCCGCATTTCCCACGGGCAGAATGAGCCGATCGGGCGCCTGCCAGCCGAGCTTCTCCGCGACCTCAAAGGCGATCGTCTTCTGACCCTCCAGGCGATACGGATTCACGGAATTGAGAAGATAGAGCGACTCCTCTTCGCAGAGCACGCGAACCACCCTGAGCGCATCGTCGAAATTACCGAGCAGCGAGAAGACCTGCGCGCCGTGCATCAGTGCCTGCGCCACCTTGCCCAATGCGACCTTGCCCTTGGGCAGCAGCACGAAGCAGGGAAGGCCGGCTTTCGCCGCGAAGATCGCCAGTGACGCGGAGGTATTGCCCGTGGATGCGCAGGCGACGCCCTTCACGCCCAGCTCTACCGCCTTCGTTACCCCTATGGTCATGCCGCGATCCTTGAACGAGCCCGACGGGTTCAGGCCCTCGTGCTTCACCCACAGATTCTGCAGGCCAAGGGCTTCTCCGAGTCGGTCGCAGCGGTAAAGCGGTGTGTTCCCCTCCTGTATCGTCACCGGTAGTGTTTCCGCGCCGAACGGTAACAACTCGCGATATTTCCACACGCCTTCGCCCGGTGCTTTAACGATCCTCGCCGTATCCACGTGAGAGTAATCGTACTTGATGTCCAGCAATCCGCCACACTTAGGGCACGTGTAAACGATCTCATCCTTCGCGTAACGCGCACCGCAGCGTATGCATTTGACGTCGTAGTCTCTCATGGTTCGCTTCCCGTGATGGTAAGTAGATAGAGCAAGTGAGCATAAAAAGCGCGAAATGGTTTTTGCGTTCCCAGCCAAACTACTCTTCGTGAGTGTCATGCCTCACGGTAAGAAGGGATTATTGCGGAGATCTAGATAGGTATCTATCGTAGGTTATTGCGCGGGACCGTCGAGCAGCTCGTATAAGTCACCGATAATGAATTCGGCTTCCTTCTTCGCTGTTTCCGCGGTGCGATCTTCGTCTTTTCGCTTGCGATCGAGATAATACGCGGTTATGCCGATCTTGCGTGGATTGAGGAAATCAAAGACCCAGTGATCGCCGACATGAACAACCCGCTGCGGCGGGATGTCCAGGATCGCGCAGACACGGGCAAAGAAGCCATTAGTCTTTTTCACCTGCCCGAAATCGGAGGTTGCGGAGAAGATATGGGCGAAGAACTTCTTGAGGGGCTTGATCTGGAAATCAATGAACTCGTGCGTGGCATTTGAGCTGACAATCAGGTCGTAGCCCGCATCGCGCAGCGCAGTCAAGACGGGCTCCACTTCGTCGTAGATCTGGATCAAATCCTGGTATTTGGTAAAGAGCTCCTGGTACGGGATATCCAGGTCGAACTTCTGCAGCCAGTAACTTATGGTATACCACTCGATCCGGTGCTCGCCGACCCTGTCATACTCGCTCGTTACGTAGTTGACCGCCTGCTCGAATGCTAAGCCGTTCTTTTCCGCGTACACCCGGGGTATGCCGTCGAGCCAGAAACGGTCAACGAATCCTGGAGTCACCAGGGTGCCGTCAACGTCAAATGATACTACCTTTATCGCTTCTCGCGCCTTGGCTGCTCGCAACATCTTTCCTTCTCTGCTCTTCTGCTCGGCTCCAGCCGGTCGCTCGCTCTCACACCATAAACTGCTGAGCTGAGGTCGTGGGTTCGCGAGTAACTGCAGCATCAATCAGGCTAATATCTCTCTTGCCGCCGCCACGCCTTTACCGGTCTTCTCAATAGCCTTCTTCTCGTATAAGACTTCCTCAAGGACCTTCAGTGTCTTGAGAATATCCGCGCTCGTGATGTTGCCCATGGAGGCGATCCTGAAGATCTTGCCTTTCAACTCGGCCTGTCCACCCGCAATGACGACGCCCCTCTTGCGCATGCCCGGTCGCAGATCGCTATCGGAAATGCCCTTCTCCACCGGCATATTCACCGCGGTCACCGTGTTGGAGTACTGGCTCACCTCGTTGAGCTTCGGGAACATGGTCAGACCGTTCTCCGTAATAGCCGCGCGAACCGCCTTTGACATGGTCCGGTGCCGCGCGATCCGATTCGGCATACCCTCCTCCGCAATCACTTTCAAAGCTTCATGGAGTGCGTAGAAGAGGGGTAACGCGGGAGTGTAAGGTGTCTGATCCTTATCCATGCTCTTCTTATGGGCCACGAGATCCTGGTAATATGGCCGGCGGGGGTTTGCCCGTATCAGCTCCCAGGCCTTCTCGCTGACCGAGAGTGC
>CAZFWT010000051.1:7766-13714 GCA_964522635.1 uncultured Halobacteria archaeon
CCTTGATTCGCTCCAGCTCGATCCCCGTGCCCCACTCGAAGTGAAGCGGCGTAACCGCCTGGGGGCCGCCGTAGCGCTCTGCGATCTCAGTAAATCGCTCGCCGAATTTGCCGTTCGCTACGGTAACGACTTTAATCTCCGGCTCTCCCGTGCCCGCCGCACGCGTGAGCAGATTACCCACCGCCGCTTCCATAGCGCAGGTACCTGATCCACTGAGCACGAAGAGGTCGTTCTTGGTCTGAAAAACGTTCTTGAGCCCTTCAACGCTCTCGCGGAGGATCTGTGCGAATTCGTCGCCACGATGGAAGATCATCGGTCGTGCCATCGTCTCACGAATACGCGGTATCACCGGAACGGGTCCAGGGATCATCAATAACTCTTCTTCCATTTTACTCGCGCTCTCGCATTCTTTCCTTAACAGGACGTTCAGATTGTAGATTTATTTTATACAGTAAAGATATAAAACTAGGTGAATGATGGGAACAGAAGAGGATAAGGAGAAATCGGTGGTACTGCGGGTGGCAGAGGCGTATCATCGTGATGCCGGTCGGTGGATCGCACGAATCGATACGGAGACGATGAGATCGCTCGGGCTCATTCCCGGAGACGTGATCGAGATCGAGGGGAAGAGCATTGCTACCGCGATTGTGCACCCTGCGTACTCGCCGGACAGTGGCAAGTCCATTATTCGCATCGATGGGAATATCCGGAGCAATGCGGGCATCGCCATTGATGACCGGGTGCGGATACGGCAGACCCTGGCGAAAGAAGCGAAACGAATTACACTCGCACCGACGCAGCCGATCCGGATCGCGGGCGGCGAGCGGTATTTGTTGAGCCGGTTAAAGGGCGTTCCTATCACAAAAGGTCAGATTATTCGGGTTGAATTGCTCGGCAATCCCGTTTCCTTTGTCGTTACCAATACCGTTCCCATTGGCACGGTCATTCCGAACATTGATACGGAGATCATCCTCCGCGAGGCACGAGCAGAGGCGTTAGCTGTGCCGCGTGTGACTTACGAGGACATCGGTGGTCTGAAACGTGAGATAGGCATGATCAGGGAGATGATCGAATTACCGCTCAGACATCCGGAGCTCTTCGAGCGGCTGGGGATCGAGCCGCCGAAGGGCGTGCTCCTCCATGGACCGCCGGGCACGGGCAAGACGATGATCGCAAAGGCCGTGGCCAACGAGACGGACGCGAATTTCAACTCAATCTCCGGTCCGGAGATCATGAGCAAGTTTTATGGTGAGAGCGAGCGGCACTTGCGTGATATCTTTGAGGAAGCTGAGAAGAACGCACCATCCATCATCTTCATTGATGAGCTGGACTCCATCGCACCGAAGCGTGGCGAGACGACCGGTGAGGTCGAGCGGCGCGTGGTCGCGCAATTGCTCTCGCTGATGGACGGGCTAGAATCGCGCGGGCAGGTAGTGGTCATCGGAGCCACGAACAGGCCGAATGCGCTCGATGAGGCCTTGCGAAGAGGTGGACGGTTCGATCGTGAGATAGAGATCGGCATTCCAGATCGGAACGGCCGCGATGAGATCTTACAGGTGCATACTCGTGGTATGCCGCTTGCTGACGATGTCAATCTCAAAGGGGTGGCGAATATCACGCACGGGTTTGTCGGGGCGGACCTTGCGACCTTATGCAAGGAAGCAGCGATGCATGCGCTCAGGCAAATCTTACCGGAGATCGATGTTGAGAAGGACATCCCGCCGGAGGTTATGGAGCGCTTGACGGTGCAGAATGATGATTTCACTGCGGCCCTGAAGAACACGGAGCCCTCAGCACTGCGTGAGGTCTTTATTGAGGTGCCGAACGTGAAGTGGGGTGACATTGGCGGTCTGGATCGTGTGAAGCAGGAATTGAAGGAGGTCGTGGAGTGGCCACTTAAGTATTCTGAGGCCTTTACGCAGCTCAATACCAAACCGCCGAAGGGCATTATCCTTTTTGGACCGCCGGGCACGGGCAAGACGATGCTCGCCAAGGCGGTCGCAAACGAGAGCGAGGCAAATTTTATCTCGATCAAGGGGCCGGAGCTGCTCTCGAAGTGGGTGGGCGAATCAGAACGTGCGGTCCGCGAGATCTTCCGGAAAGCGAAGCAAGCCTCACCCTGCATCATCTTCCTCGACGAGATCGACTCGATCGCGCCCGTGCGGGGGATAGGATTTGACTCGCACGTAACCGAGCGGGTGGTTTCGCAGATCCTGACAGAGATGGACGGACTGGAGGAGTTGAAGGACGTGATCGTGATCGCAGCGACCAACAGGCCGGATATGGTTGATCCCGCGCTGCTCAGGCCAGGGCGACTCGATCGTCTGATTTATATCCAGGTGCCGGATAAAGAGACGAGGAAGAGGATCTTTGAGGTCCATCTGCGGGGAAAGCCGCTCGGCAAGGATGTCTCGAGCGATGAACTCGCGGCGATGACCGATACCTACGTCGGTGCGGACATCGCGGCGATCGTGAAGGAGGCGGTGATGGCGGCCTTACGTGAGTTCCTTGTCTCAGGCGTCACGGAAGAGCAGCTTGGCGAAATGCTCAAGAACATCGTGGTACACAAGCAGCATTTTGAGATCGCGATACGGACCGTGAAGCCGACCTCGGGCCCGGGTGCGCAGCAGGAGTTTGAGGCACGGGCAGAGGATTTGGTGAGACATGCTTATGCGTAATCAAGTTATACTGATAAGAGGAAAGGTAGGAAAATGGAAAAGCATCAAAAGCGGATAGCAGCACCACGGAGCTGGAAGATAGCGCGGAAGACATCGAAGTGGGCGGTGAGGTCGAGGCCAGGGCCGCATCCAATAGAGACGAGCATGCCCCTGCTCCTGATTGTGCGAGACATGCTGCAGTTAGCGGACAATAGCAGAGAGGCGAAGCGGATACTGCATGAAGGTAACGTAATCGTCAACGGAAAGGTGCGAAAAGATCATAAATTCCCCGTCGGTGTCTTTGACATCCTTTCTATTCCCGTGATCAAGGCGCACTATCTGGTGCTTCTGGACAAGAAGGACCGGTTGGCACTTGTGGGAATCGAGGAGGAGGCGGCATCGAAGAAGCTCTGTCGCGTGAACGGCAAACAGATCGTCAAAGGTGGCCGGATACAACTCAACTGTCATGACGGACGGAATTTCCTGATGGACGAGACCGGAGCGGAGATCCACACGCACGACTCGATCCTGATCTCTATTCCTGATAACAAGATCCTGGAGCACTACAAGTACAAGGAAGGGTGCCAGGTCGTGGTGATCGGAGGTCGGCACTCGGCGCAGACCGGCGAGATCGAGGAGATCAAACGCGTGCACAGCCCGCAGCCGAACGTCGTGCGGATAAAGGCGGGCGGCGATGGTGAGAGCTTTGAGAGCCGCGAGGACACGATCTTTGTCGTGGGTGAGCAGCAGATCGTCGTGCCGGGCTTGAGCGTGCTGTGAGGCTGATTTATTCGGCGATCTAGACAGAAAAGGAGGAAGCCAGGAGAAAATGACAGAACCAGAGCAGGAGAATCCGATGCGGCGTATTGAGCTCGATAAGGTAGTGATTAACATGGGCGTGGGCGAAGGCGGCGAGAAGCTGGCGAAGGCTGAGAAGCTGCTGACTGAGATCACCGGTCAGCGACCGATCAAGCGCACGGCGAAGAGGACCATTCAGCCGTTCAACGTAAAGAAGCATGAGGCGATCGGGGTCAAGGTGACGCTGCGTGGCGATCGTGCCCAGGAATTCTTGAAGCGCTGCTTCGCGATCCAGAACACGCTCTATAAGAGCCAGTTCGATACCTTTGGGAACTTCTCATTTGGCATTGCCGAGCATACTGATTTCGGGATGCGGTACGATCCGAACGTGGGCATCTTCGGCATGGACATTTGCGTCTCGCTGAAGCGCCCGGGCTACCGGATAAAGGACCGGAAGCTCCAGAAGCGGAAACTGCCACTTAAGCAGCGTACCACGCCCGAGGAGGTCTTCGCGTTCCTCAAGCGCGAGTACGGCGTGGAACTGATCGGCGAAGAGGAATAAGAAGGAGCTGACGGCCTCATCGTCCGTTCACTCTTCGGGTTCCGATTTCCCATTTCGTTCCCGTTCATTCTGGTTCCACTTTATTCTCTCCATCTGAACAAGTGAGGGAAAGAGCTAAGGATGCACGTCGGGATTATCACCTGCGAGATTTTGCGGAAGGAGATACGAGCGCTGGTGCAGAAGGCCGGTGTGCGCGATCTTTACTTTGTGGTGCCGGATGCGGCAAACTCTGTCACCGTGGTCTTTTATCAACGCATCATCGAGCGGTTCGTGCAGGAGTTCGCGGCGGATGACGTGGTTATTAAGACGAATACGCTCCCGAGGATCAGGAAAGAGATTGAGAAGCGAAAGCTCAGCGATTCAGTGATCGTGAAGGTACTGGAGCTGCGGCTTCACGACCGTCCTTATGATCTCAGGCTGGAGATCGAGGACGGGATCAAGCGGATGGGTGCGTTTGTCGATCTTATCGTGCTCGGTTACGGCTTATGCGGCTCAACCGAACAGGAGTTGGAGCGTATGATCGCTGAGGCGGCGGTGCCGGTGCTCATTCCGCGCGACAAGGATGGCACCATCCTGAACAACTGTATCGAGATCGCATTGAGCAGAGAGCGAGTGCAGGAGCTCTTGGCGGAGGAGGTGGGAACGTTCTTCATGACCCCTGTGGGCGCGTCGCTGATCAAGGAGCCGCAGGTGATCCTGGAATCGACGATCAACATCATGGCCGGAAAGATGAAGCCCTACGCGGCCGGCGACACGAAACGCGTGCTGCAGTTGATGAAGAACCATTATCACCGCGTGGTGAAGATAGTGAACTCGGAAGCGGACGAGCGGGATAAGGAGTATGCGGAAACGGTGGAGCGGTTCGCGAGCAAGTTCAATCTGGAGATCAAGCAGGAACAGGGCTCAGAGAATATACTGACTGACCTGCTGGAGTCCGAGAAGTGAACTAACCAGTCATTTGATTATGCTGACAAGCTCGAGAGTCAGGGCAGTCGTTCTCTTGATCGTCACGTCAACTTCTGCGTCAACCTTTACGTCAATCTGAACAATATCCCTCTTCAGGGGTACACCCATCTGCAGTATGTCCAATCTAGACGAACGGTTCTGGGAGATCGATCTCCTTCGTGGCGTGGCGATCCTCATGATGATCTTCTATCATGTGCTGTATGACCTTGACCGCTTTGGCGGTTGGAGGATCGAGATCCACACGGGCTTCTGGCGTTACTTCGCGTTTGCGACCGCATCACTCTTTCTGCTGCTGGTCGGCGTCTCCTTGACACTCAGTTACGCACGCGCCGCGCACACGAACTCGGAGCAGCGCCTGTTTCCGAAGTATCTGAACCGCGGCGTAAGAATCTTTGCCTGGGGGCTCGTTATCACCGCAGTCACCTGGGTTCTGATGAGGGACGGTTTTGTGCGCTGGGGTATCTTGCATCTGATTGGCCTCTCGATTATCCTGGCATTTCCCTTACTAACGTTGAGGTACGGGAATCTCATGCTCGGATCCCTTTTACTGCTGCTCGGTGTGCTCATCAGGAATCCGCGGGTTGGAAGCCCGTGGCTGCTATGGCTCGGATTCATGCCGGCGCAGTTCACGAGCGTCGACTATTTTCCGGTGCTGCCCTGGTTCGGGGCGGTGCTCATCGGCGTGTTCGTGGGGAATTCGCTCTATCCCTGCTACGTGCGAACGTTTCACCTGCGGGATCGTTCGCAAGTTCCGATGATACGAGGAATCGACTTTTTAGGCCGGCACTCGCTGCTCATTTATCTGGTGCATCAACCTGTGCTGGTCGCTGCGCTCTTTCTGATGGGCGCTGTGGATATCGGCTCTTTCTCGTTCCCCTGACAGATTCACTGCAAGGCCAAAAAGCATTTATAGAGGATTTTGACTAACTGCTTGTTGACTGGTACGTTAGTTATCTAACTGTTAA
>CAZFWT010000052.1:0-9917 GCA_964522635.1 uncultured Halobacteria archaeon
TAATAAGAAGAATGGAAACTACGTAAAAGGAGTGAAAGAAAATGCCAGCAGTAGTAGATGAAGAGAAGTGTAACGGATGTGGAACCTGTGTAGAGGAGTGCGCGGTCGAGTGTATCACGCTGGAGGGCGAGGGTGACGACGCCAAGGCGAAGGTCAACGCTGAGGAATGCACCGATTGCGAGACCTGCGTGGATGTCTGCGAACAAGGCGCGATCAGCATGCAAGAGGCGTAGTTGCGTTAACGTAACGTAACGAACTGCTCTCTTGCGTGCGTTCTGGCACACCAGTAGACGGTGGAACGAACCATGGGCACTGCAGCGGCAGCCGTAAAGATCGAACGGATCGGGATCGAGAATCCAGAGGGGAAGCAGGTAATCATCGGTCAGGGCAATTTTAGTATCTTCACCTGTGATGACCTCTTCATGACGCTCCTGACCACCGTGCCGGGGATCAAATGCGCGGTCGCCATGAACGAAGCGGTGCCGAAGTTGACGAGAGTCACGGGGAATGAGGAGCGCCTGAAACAGCTCGCCGGTGCGAACTGTCTCCGAATCGCCGCCTCTCATACTTTTTTTATTCTCCTCGATAACGCGTTCCCGATCAACGTCCTGCAGGCGTTGAAGGCACATCCTGCGGTGGCCACGATCTTCGTTGCCTCCGCGAACCAGCTGGAAGTCATCGTTGCGGAGACCGAACTCGGCCGCGCGGTGATCGGTGTCGTGGATGGCGCCGCGGCAACCCGGATAGAGACGTCTGCGGAGAAGCAGGAGCGCCGAGCGCTCTGCGAGCAGTTAGGGTACGAACTCGATTAACCCGGGATGCAGGGGCTAACTAACTAACGTGCGCCAGCATCGCCGCTGGCGCTTTCCTATTTATTGCTACCGTTCCTATATATTGCTAACATACAGATACTTATAGCGTAGGATGAGGAAAGAAGAGCTGGTGCATATCCATATGTTATTGGCGCAATTCAAGAAATATTGCGAGGAGAACAGCTTGATCTCTGATCTCAGGAACTATGATGAGTTAAGGATCTCGCCATTCGAGGTGCACCGGAGCAAAGAGGAGCACAAGCGTGCTATTTTTATCCTTTGCACCGAGCTCGTGGCCTCACTGAACGAATCAACGACGCCCCCGGTGCTTGAACGCAATCCGCTGCCCCGGAAGCTGAGAAGCGTCGTTTGCTGATACGTTTTCTCAGCTCAGGGTCGCTGGCTGCTTGCTGCTCGTTCCGGCCCATAACGTACGTAAGTACGTACGAGCGACTCCAAATGCGCGACTAGGAATCGATGAGGATTGACTTGTAGATCAGATCCGGTAGGAATTCGGTAATTTCCTTGTACTTCTTCTCACTCTCTCTCAGTGCCGCTTCCGCACGATTGAGCTGAGCCATCAGGTTCTCTACGTCCTGTCGCTTTGCTGTTAACGTCTCCGCCAGGCTTTTATATCTGGTAACGTCCTCACAGAGTACGGTCGCGTGCTTAAAGTGCCCTTCGGCGTCCTTCACGCTAGAGAGATGAAGACGCGCCCAAAGGGTCTCGCCATTCTTCCGGATGAGCCTCCTTTCCGTCACACAACGGTTCTGCTCTCCCTCAACGAGGGCGGCGTACTGTGGTATACCCGCGTCATCTGCATGATAAAACGCAGAAACGTGCTGCCCGAGGAGTTCCCCCTGAGAATAGCCCATGAGCTGGCAAATAGCCTTATTCGCCGCGATTATCTGCCCCTCCGGGTTCATCATGAGAATCCCCAGCGAGAGCTCATCAAAGAACGAGCGGAACCGCTCCTCACTCTCGCGAAGCGCAGCTTCCGTCTTCCGCCGCTCAGTCATATCCATAAACGAGACCACACTCCGTTTCGTGCCCGGGATCACAGCTGCAGTGCAGCAGATATTCTTCTGATTGCTCTGACAGTCTTTGAAGAGGAATTCATAGCTCCGCGGCGCCGTATCAGGCGCGATTCGTCGCAGTCGATGGATTTCCTGCATCTTCGCAAGATCATCCGTCGACGCGATGAAATCCGTCCATTTCCGCTTACCTTCAAGATCAGCTTTACTGCTATACCCGGAGATCTTCACCCCCTCCATGTTCGTGAGCGCGAAGGTACCATCCTCTTCGAGTATGACCGTTGGTGCACGAGTAGCTTCGAAAATAGTTCTATAGAGCGCCTCTGACTGCTGGAGGTCCTGCTCGGTGCGCTTCTGCGCGGTAATGTCGCGAATTGAGACCACGCTCCGGCTCGTGCCCGGAATCATTCCCACCACCAGGGTCCCATCGCGGAGCTCACCATTTTTGTGGATGAACTTGAATTCGTAACTCGTGGGTGCGCCCTCTGGATGATCTGTTCGTCGCAGACGATGATACTTCATCATCTGCTCCCGATCAGCTTCCGCCACCAATTCTGGCCACTTCACCTTCCCCTCGATCTCCTCTTTCTGATAGCCCCAGAGGCTGACCATCTCCTCGTTGATGTGCAAGATCGTCATATCCTCCTCGATGACCATCAGTGCAGCGCCGGTGCTCTCGAAGAGCGTCCGATACATCTTCTCCGAGTACTGCAGCGCTTGCTCCGCACGCTTCTGATCCGTGATGTCACACGAGAAGATCGCGAGTTGGGCAACGGTACCGTCCGCATCGGAGACGGGGTACATGTTGGTGTCGTAAATACGATCCTCGCGCTCGTCTTCAAAGCGATACGGCTTCTTCGTACGAATAACCCGGTCAACCGAGACTTTTCTGGTCCGTGCGAGCTCAGGCGGGAAGAGGTCGTACACACAGGTGCCGATGAGCTCATCCTCGCCCTTTCCAAACCGCTGTGCCAGTCGGTCATTCAACGCCAGGATCTCTCCATCAAGACCTTGCAACAACGCCGCGTCGAGGGGGGCGTTCAAGAGCGCGCGTGCCGTCTCTTGGTTCTGCCTCAGTCGCTCTTCCGCCTGCTTCCGCCAGGAGATATCCGAGATGGTGGCGACGGCCCCCTTGCGGAAGTCGTAAGGATCAAAAAGACTGAGTTGCAGATGGCCATCGAAGAGTGAACCATCCTTTCGTTTCAATTTCGCATCGGTTTGCGCTATTCTGCCCTGGCGTAGCTCGTGCTGGAGCTCTCTTGAAACGCGTTCAAATTCCACTCGTGAGGCGTACATGCTCTCGGGGCTTTTTCCGAGATACGAGTTGTGTTCATCTTCAGTGGGATCGAAGCCGAAGATGCGCAGCATCTCGTCGTTCGCCCAGCGGAGCGTGCGATCTTCTAGGGCCTTGTCATCGATCTCAAGGATCCCAATACCGATGGGTGAAGCCTCGAAGATCCGCTCCAGGAACTCTTTCTGCTCGTGCAGCGCATGCTCAAGATCCTTACGCTCGTGGATTTCGCGTTCCAGATCGCTCGTCTTCTCGACCAGCTTCTCGTACAGGCGCGCGTTCTCGACCACGGCAGCCGCATGGCTCGCCGCGATGCTCACGAACGCGATCTCGCTCTCCGAGTAGTCGTGCGGATCAGGCATGTAGACGTTCAGGAGGCCGATGAGCTTGCCCTTGTAGTTCATCGGCATGAAGAGCTGCGCGGAGAATCCAAACTCCTTGCCCAGATCAGCCCACCACCTATCCCGCGGCTCGTCGAAGATATTCGGCACGATGTAACACTCGCCCGTCTTCAAGACGATACCTGAGGGGCTGTAGGTAATCGGGACGCCGCGAGCGTAAATCTGATCAATGTAATTCGCGGGGAGGCCGAACGTCGCGACCATCTCAAGCTCGCCGGTCTCTTCGTCGATCAGCATCGCTGAGCCCGAATGCCCCTCAATGTGCCGCACAATATAAGAGAGGACCTCCTCGAGGATCTGTGTAAGATTCTGCTGCAGGTCGGTATGCGCGATATTCACGAGTGTCTGAAGTGTGGACGCGGGCATGGTGCAGGTCAAACTCCTGTGGTATCTTAGCCCTCAAGGTTGCATAAATAATAAGCGGGTATTTATCGCGGTTATGCACCACCATTTGGATATGCTCCGTAACGTTTCAGGTTAGAAGTTTTCCGAATGAGGAGTGATAGGTTAATTATTTTTATGGTTTGATCCCCCTCTGTATCACTGTAACCACACGATACGCGAGAGAGATACATGTTTGATGCTGTCTTTGAACTGCTGACCGTCGGCGGCGTGACGCTCCCGAATCGAATCGTCTTTCCACCTTTTCAGACTAATTACTCCTCGGCGGACGGTTTCGTTACCGATCGGGTCCTGCGGTTTTATCGCGAGATTGCCGGGGGCGGTACGGGACTCACCATGGTGGGCTGTATCGCCGTTTCGGCGGATGGCGCGGGCGCGACGAACATGCTCCGATTGACGACCGATGCGCACGAGGCGGGCTTTGCCGAGCTCTTTGCAGCGATCAAAGCGAACGGCTCAGTGGCTGCCGCGCAGCTCATCCATTTCGGGCGACAGACACGCTCCGCCATTACCGGGCATCCACTCGTTGCGGCCTCCGCGATTCCCTGTCCAGTGATGCAGGAGCGCCCGCGGGAGTTGAGCGTTGCGGAGATCCAGCGTATTGAAGATGATTTCGCGTTGACGGCGCTCCGAGCGAAACGAGCGGGCGCGGATGTGATAGAGATCCACGCAGCCTTTGGCTATTTGCTCGGAGGGTTCCTCTCCGCATACTCGAATAAGCGATCGGACGAGTATGGCGGGAGCCGGGAGAACCGAACACGAATAGTACGCGAGGTCATCGAAGCCGTTCGAAGCGAGGTGGGCGATTTACCGATCGGCTGCCGCATCAGTGGTGCGGAATTCGTGACGGACGGCCTGACCCTGGAAGAGACGAAGAAGATCGCACCGATGCTTGTGGATGCTGGATTGGATATGATCAGTGTCGGTGGCGGCGTTTACGAGAGCATGAACCACATGCTCCTCATGGAGATGGAGGAGGGGGCACACGTCTACCTTGCCACAGGCATAAAACAGGCCGTTGATGTTCCCGTTATCTGCGCGGGCAACATTCGCAGCCTGGCGCTCGCGCAACAGATTCTTGAAGCTGAGCAAGCGGACCTCGTGGCGATGGGGCGAGCACAGGTGGCCGATCCACAGCTCGTGAGCAAGTCGAAAAACGGACAGCTTGACCGGATCGTAGAATGTGACCACTGTCAACACTGCGCGTACTGGCTATCGGGCGAGCCGGCGATGTCCTGCCCGAAGAATCCTCGGCTCTGAGCTGAGCCGAGGAGCTACCGCTCTGATACGAGCGCTGCGAGCTCTGCGTGCACATGCGGATCCTGATAGTGCTCAGGATGCTGCAGGTAATCGCGAATGATCTCATATTCACGATCGGCAAGCACCTCCTTGAGCCATTCGATGCCCTGGGACCGAAAGGGAATGAGGCTGTGCAGCGTGATGAGGTAGTCCTTCGCGCGCTCGGTCGCGCCCTGCTCCCGATCAAGAACCACGATGATGTCCGAGCAGGTCACCTGCTGCAAGCCGCGGAGCTGTAGCTCGAACTCCAGCTGCTTGAGGGCGAGCACCTTGCTGTCAAACTTTGTCACCAGATCGTCCACGATCCCCACACGATCGCCATCCTCTAAGATACCCTCGATCATCGAATGCTCGCCATAGCCCTTGAGGAGCTGGTTCAGATCCTGCAAGGACTGCACCCCTTCCAATCGCCGCGTGAAACAGGCGGGAATGTTCGCCATGAGCGAGATGGCGGTCGCGATTGGTATACCCGCGGTCGCAACGCCGATGACTCGGGTGAGGTCTGCACATTCTTCCGCTATCAATCGTCCTAATGCGCCGCCCACCGTCTTGAGCAGCTCAGGATAGGAGGACAGCGGCCGAAGCTGGATATACAGTGGACTCCACAGCCCGGATACCAGCGTCCAACCTCGCGGATTATCTCGATACCACGTCCTGATCAGGCCATGATGATACAAAGCGCGCACGAGCTCTTCTCCTATGCGCCCTTTCTCTTTCTCCCAGCTCATTGTCCCGCAGTTCCGGTATCGCGGAGTGCCTCAGCGCAGAAACGCCGCGCCGCCGCTGCCATATCTTCCTGTTCGTAAATGCTCGCACCGATGATCGCATAGGCGGGCGCGCCTTCCAGGGCCGTAAAAGCGGATCGGATAGCACCGCCCTGACGCCCAATGCCCGGCATGCTGTATGCCGGCTCCGGTACCAGTTGAGCCAGCAGATGGTGGTAGCGGGTAATGACTGCGGGTTTGTTCCCGGGCACGATGAAATGTGTCACGCCCCGCTCCGCGGCGAGCGTGTACATCGCATCAGGTGCGTCATCTCTCAGAAAGCCCCCCTCGTTCGTTAAATAGCGGGGGTGCGTCATCTCTCCGCCCACGAGTGGCACTAACCGCTCCGCGAAGAGCGCATCGATGAACGCGGCCTCGGTCGCCGGACCAGCCTGCGGGAAAATAATGACACCTTTTACTCCCGCATCTGCGCAGACGGCCGCGAAGTGCTCGCCCATCTCCGGAATATCAGTGCCCGCCTTCTGATGGTCGTAGATGACCGGCAACGCGGTGTACTCCGCGATAGCCCCAACCAGCTGCGGGAGCCCATAGGTCAAGCCAAGGAGCGCGCCGATTTTATAGCCCACAATACCCTCGAGATCGCAGGTGGCCGCAACCAGCTTTCGCAGCGTTCGCAGATCCCGTACGTCGCAGGCCGGTATGACGCCTCTCCGAAGATGAAATAAGCTGCTCATGTCCCAACCTCACCTGATAAAAGGGAGCCTGAATATCCGTTGTCTTCTCACCATAAGTAGCTTTTGCCTCACCGCTCATTCTGGGGACCCTTTTGGGGAATACTACGTTCACGTAGCCGTTTGCGCCTTTTTCTGCTCTCAGATCTCAGTACTAATCACAGCGGATACGTTAGTTACGAGCAATGCCATCTGATGTGTTTCAAGCGTTTTCGAGCCCGCTCCAGCGTGCTATCAGCGAGAAGGGCTTCACGCACCCCACAGAGCCGCAGAGCAGGGCGATTCCCCATATCATGGCCGGAAGGAACGTCTTATTGATCGCGCCGACCGCAACGGGCAAGACCGAATCGGCCTTGTTGCCTGTTCTTGATGCGCTTCTGAAGCGGACGCGAGAGCCGGGCATCAAGCTCCTGTACATCACGCCGCTCAAGGCCCTGAATCGCGATATGCTCGAGCGACTGCAGTGGTGGTGCAAACGGCTCGATCTGCGGTTGGGCATGCGCCACGGCGATACCTCAACACGGGAGCGTGAAGCGCAGGCGATAGTCCCGCCCGATATCCTGATCACCACACCGGAGACGCTACAGGCGATCTTACCGGGCAGGCTTATGCGGCAGCATCTGACCGCGGTCCGCTGGGTGATCGTGGACGAGGTGCACGAGCTCGCGATCGACAAACGCGGCTCGCAACTTGCACTCGCCCTGGAACGACTCCGCTACCTGAAGGAGGGTGACTTCCAGCTCATTGGCTTATCAGCTACCATCGGCTCGCCCGAGCGCGTGGCGAAGTTCCTGGTAGGTACCGAGCGAGACTGTGAGATCGTCAACGTCTCCGTCGCGCGCTCCATACAGGTGACGGTGCACTATCCGAAAGCCAATGCGGAAGATTATCAGCTGTCAAAGGAGCTCTATACGTATCCTGACGTTGCCGCACGATTACGATTGATGCGGGCGCTCGTAGAAGCGCATGAATCAACGCTGATCTTCACCAATACACGCTCGATCACCGAGATCCTCGGGAGCAGGTTCCGTGTCTGGGACTTGAACTTTCTCATGGGGGTGCATCATGGCTCGCTCTCTAAACCCTCCCGAATCACGGTCGAGCGCGGTATAAAGGAGGGCAAGCTGCTCGGGATCATCTGCACGAGCTCGCTGGAGTTGGGGATTGATATCGGACGGCTGGATTTTGTGATTCAGTATAACTCGCCCCGGCAGGTAACGCGGCTCCTTCAGCGGATCGGGCGCAGCGGGCATCGAATCGGCGGGATTGCACACGGCGCGATCGTGGTTCAGGATTCGGACGACGCACTGGAGGCGTTGGCCATCTGTCGCCGCGCGCTCGCCGACGAATTAGAGCCTGCGGACATTCCCGAGAAGCCGCTCGATGTCCTCGCACATCAAATCGCCGGCCTGCTCCTGCTCAAGCGTCGCTGGAGCTTTGACGAAGCCTTACCGTTACTAAGAAAGGCGTATCCGTACCGCAACCTTGAAGAGGTCGAGCTCCTCGGCGTCCTCAGCTACATGCACGCGCGTATCCCGCGCCTCCTCTGGTTCTCGCCTGGAGACAGAGTCTTTCTGCGGCCACAGCGGATAAAACCGCTCTACAGCTACTACTTCGAGCACCTCTCCATGATCCCGGAGGCACGCCATTTCCTCGTGATTGACGAGGATGACGTTCCGGTTGGCGTCCTGGACGAGGCGTTCGTGGCCGAATACGGGAGTCCGGGCAACAAGTTCATCGAAGGCGGCCGTGCCTGGAAGATCTTGCACGTCTTTGGTGAGCGGATATACGTGAAGCGGGAAGAGGACCCCACCGGGGCCATTCCAAGCTGGGCCGGTGAGGAGATACCCGTTCCGTACACGATAGCCAACGAGGTGGGCACGATTCGGCGCTTCGTGTCTGACGAACTTGGCGCTACCACCGCTTTACCAGCAAGGATGAGCAACCTGACCGCTCTAAAGCACTATCCGGGTAGCCCGGAGACGCTCAACAGAGCACTGGACGAAGTCGTCCGGCAGGTGAAAAGCGGGTATCCTGTGCCTTCCGATGAGATCCTAACACTCGAACGCTGGCAAGACCAGATTATCCTGCAGTGCTCCTTTGGGCTCCGTGCCAATCGAACCTTCGCCATGCTCCTGGCTTCCGCGCTCTCTGACCGGCTCGGAACACCCGTGGGGGTGCAGCAGGATCCGTACCGGATCATCATGAGGATCGCGGAGACGGAAGTGGAGCCTGAGGAGGTCAGGGCGATCATCCGGGATCTGGCGGCCCGTCCCATCGAACCGCTCGCGATGAGCGCGTTAGCTCGGAGCAGATTGTTTAAGATGCGCTTCATCCATGTTGCGCGCCGGTTTGGTGCCATCGCCCGGGATGCCGCATTGACCGAGCTCGACCTGGCGAAGGTGATCCGGACCTTTGAGGATACTGCGGTCTTCACGGAGGCGCTGCGAGAAGCTGAGAATAAGGACGTGGATGTGCCACTGACTGCCGCGCTCTTGAAACGAATCCATGCAGGTGAGCTGCACATAGCGGTGATACACGGTGCTGAGATCAGCCCGATCGGCGGCATTGGTGCAGCGCTGAAGCACGGCTACGAACTCATTCCACCCGAGCGAATGCACCGCGTTATCCACAAATACGTGAGCGCGCGACTCCTGGACGAGTCTCTGACTTTCGTCTGCACCGAATGCTGGCAGTATACCGCGATTCAGCGCGTGCATGATGTGGATCCTGCGCAATTACAGTGTCCAGAATGCGAGTCACGGCACATCGGGGCCGTGAACGCGGATGAGAGTGTGCTACGACGTGAACTGCGGAAGAAGGGCGGAAAAGGACAAAAAACGGGTGGTAAACTGGTTACGGACCTGACTAAATCGGCCGACCTGATTGCCAGGTACGGCAAGGCCGCATTGCTTGCGCTCGCGGGCCGAGGGCTCTCTGCAGATGATGCTGCAGAACTGCTCAAGCAAGAAAGCGGAATGAACGAGCACCTCGTCGAGCTGATCATCGGTGCGGAGAAGGAGGTCTTGAAACGGCGATTTTACCGGACCGGGGGGCGGAAAGCAAGCCCGGAAGCTCATCCGCTCGAAAGCAAAGAGAGAAAACAAGATGCGCGCCGGCAATCAGATGTTTAGGCGCGCACGAAAGTGCTTCCCGTTTTACGTTCCTGTCCTTCATCCCGGTTCACTCGTGCTTCAGATGCACGTCCATCTGCGGGAACGG
>CAZFWT010000052.1:10017-12649 GCA_964522635.1 uncultured Halobacteria archaeon
GAATAACCGTCCGAGGAACTCCACAATCAGCTCCGGCAGTTTCGTCTTCGCCAGTTCCCTCTTGAATACCCCGATAACGATCTTCGCTCCCACCCACCCGATGATGAGGACGACGATCGCCGTAATCACCTGCATGAGCGTTATCTTCGTGTACGGGATAGTCTGCCCTAAGGTAATCATCGTGTTCGATACCTACCTCTGCATAGAGCACGGTTACAATCTTCTCCATACTATAGTTACCGAAGAGCGCGGCATGCGCAACCCAAAGCGTGAGGACACGGGGGGGGGGGTTATCTGCTCTTCAAGCGGAGATACAGGAAGCCCAGCCGCTCAATGAGATCTGCCACCGGTTGCCTGAATGTACTCCGGTTCCACCGCGCGACAATACCGGTTATCGCCGCGTAATACGTATCAGCACGGCGCAGGTGCTCGAACTGCTTCAACGAGATAATATTGGCGAAGAGGCAGAGCCGGAGCACATGATCCTTGGGGTCCCTGGACGTGCTCAGCTCGTAGAGGACCGGAATGAGCTGTTCAGATTCCGCGAAGAGCGGCCCTACTGTGGCGTGGAAACGTGCAGTGTAGGCCGCCAGCGAGCCTTTGCCGCGAATAAAGTCCGCTGCGGTCTTCCCTGCGAGATCGCCGCCGATGATCGTGGGAATGATCCCCTCGACAAACGGCTTGAAGTTCTGGTTTGCCACATCCCCCACCAGTAACACGTTGTCGTAGACCCAGTGCTTCGTGAAGGAGCGTATCGGCGCCCACCCGCTCTTGTCCTTTACGAGAGTGCCCGTGTCCACCTGCGCGCGCACCGGTGGCAACTCCATGAACGCGTCATAGCACTCTCGCAGCTTCCTTTCGGGCACGATCGTGCCCACACCAACGTTCGCGGTCGTTCTCGACTTTGGAAGTATGTAGGCATAGACGCCAGGCGCGAAATCGCCCAGAAATACCTGAAAACTGTGCGGATTGCGCAACTGCAGATTCGCCATCTCGTAGCTCAGCACTTTCCCGCAGGTCGTTTGCTTATCAGGTTTGAAGCCCAGGAACCTCAAGACGGTTGCATCAACACCATCGGCGGCAATCACCACCCGCGGCGCGATCTCCCGTACGCCCTCGGGGGTCTTCACCGTTGCGCTCGTCACCGTGTACCCGGTCTTTACGGTCAGCTCGATAAGCTCCGCTTCTCTGAGTACCTGTGCTCCTTTTTCTTCCGCACGCCGGGCTAACCACGCATCGAACGCTGCGCGATTCAGCAGATGGGTCGTCCAGAGCTTTCCGGTTCGCGCGGTCGTAACGCCTTCTGCCCAGAAGGAGATCTCGTTCAGCGTCCAGATGAGCTGCTCGGGGGGAATCGGAAAGGGGAGGAATGGAAGGAGATACGCGCCAATGCCTTCGCCACACTGCACAGGGACGCCGATCCTGCTCTTTTTCTCGATCATGATCGTGTGAGCACCGGCTTCTGCCGCAGCACCGGCCGCACTGCTTCCCCCAGGCCCTGCCCCGACCACCAAGACATCACACGTGAGCGTCACGTCCCTCGTCATCCTTCATGCTTCTACAGCCAGCAGGAGGAGTGAACTCGCACTTCTTCGGGTATTTCCTTCTGTTCTCTCCCGCAGTCGTGTTAGCGATTCGACGGCAAGCCATAAAAAGGTAGAGTCATCAGCACTGCGCGAATATGGATGTCTTACTCTGCGAACAGCGTGAAATGGGAAGATATTTAAGTCCATACTGACAAAGAGGAGGCAACGGAAACATGGAACGAATAAAGACCTACATTGATCGGCTGGATGAGCAATTAGAGGGTGGCATTCCGAAAGGAACCGTTTCCTTAATCTGTGGAACACCGGGGTGCATGAAAAGTTCTGTGGCATACAGTATCCTGTATAACAATGCAGTGAAAGAGCACTTGCACGGGCTCTACGTCACCTTTGAGCAGGAAATTGCGAGCTTGAAACACCAGATGGAGCGGCTGGGAATGAACGAAGCCACGGACAACCTGACGATCGTCGATCACACCATGATCGATCAGACGGTAGGGGTGGATATGCGCTTTGAGCTCAATTCGATCAAAAAGGCAAAGACGTATCTCACGGATATAGCGGATCGCGAAGATTACGATCTCCTGGTAATCGATCCGCTCAATGCGCTCTACACACTCACCACCATCAAGAATCCGCGCAAGGAGGTCTACCGCTTTTTCACCGAGCTGAGACAGCTGGAGATGACGAGCTTCCTCATCTCCGAGATCCATCAAGGGGATAACCGGTTCGGTAAATACGGGGTCGAGGATTTCCTCTCCGATGCGATCATCCATCTGGATTACCGCCGCGAGAAGGATATCCTGGAGCGCTACATCGGCATCGTTAAGATGCGCTATACCAACCACAACCTCCAATATTACCCCCTCTTCTACAACCGAACGGGCTTCACCATCTACACAAAGGAAGAGATGGAGTTTTGAGCGGTCGGCATAGCGCGTTTAGAGTAGCGTACGTGCGCAGATCCTGCTGTGAGCAGCTCAGCTACCGGTTCTTCTGGGGAGCCAGTACGGTCAGTACGTACGAGTTGAGCATTCGTAGTATCTCTGATAATTCACCAAAACCCAACGGTTTCACCGGCGTAAACA
>CAZFWT010000053.1:0-12391 GCA_964522635.1 uncultured Halobacteria archaeon
TCCGTCGCCAGTGTCGCTTCCGACGCCATGTTCATCCCGACGATGTCCGCATAATCCTTTATCAGGTTAATCTCCGCTTTCGTCTCCAGCCGCGGACTCAGAGTCTGGAAATACACGCCGTGCTCAACAATGTTAATATCCAGTGACTGCGCAGCGGCTATCAGCCGTTTTCGCAGCGCTTCATCCAGGCCCGGGGTGATATGAACGATTTCAGTGTCATAATACGTGAGGATACTAAACAGGCCGATGTAATCGTGCGGAACGACCAGTGAGCGTGGTGGTAGAGCTCGCTTTACACTGCCCACTGAGGTCACACTGATGATCTCATCCACGCCCAAGTCCTTGAATACGCGCATATTCGCTTTATAATTGATTCGATGCGGCGGAATGTTACGCTCCCTGCCGTGCCGCGGAATGAAGACGATCTCATGTGAATAAACGCTCATAACGAGCAGGTACACGGGGCCGTATTCGGTCAGTACTTCGCGCTCCTTCACGTCGTCAAGCAATTTCGTGCCGAATAAGCTCGTCCCACCGATGATACCAAGTGCCATCTTCCATCATCCTAAAAGAATCTTCCGGCTATAAACTTATTTTTGGTCTCTTTTCTGATCTCGTGTTGCCCGCTATTCACGCTCACTCAGTTACGGCCACAACTCGTCCCAGCTCCGCTCGCCGAGCACCACCTCAAACTCGCCGACCGTGAGAACGGGCTTCTTAAACGGGACCAAATCCTCCACCAGGCGTGGACACGCAGTATTAACGAACGCATCGACGGCATAGCCGAGCAATTTCTCCTCGCAGATCTCGTCGAGCGCAATGACGTACGCATTCCGGCCTCGAGCGATCGCCTTTCGCTGTACGGCCAACGCATCTTCGAGCTTACACTGGCCGCTCTTGGTGCCTACAAGAACCCCAAAGGACTGTGCATCCAGTGCACGTGCAATAACCATGTAGCGCTTCTTCCTCAGCTCGTCGGGCTCGAATACGCGCACCTGTCGGGTGAACGGATCAGCCGCAATAACGCGCTTACCCGTGTAGAGCGCGATGCCGGCGGGATGAAAGCCGCCACTGCCGATGAACAGAATCTCGTCATCGTGCAGGGCACGTGCAGCGCCGAACTCGCAGCCCAGGACCAACCCAGGGGCTGCGTCGAGTCGCAAAATTTTACTTATCGATGCGGCCTTGCCCGCACGCCTGAGCACCGCCCTCGCCTCTTCAAGAGCGTGCACGTGCTGAACGGTCGCAACGAGCCCAACACACTCACCGAGGATCTCCGCTGCTGCCTTCTCCACCACAGGTTTGATATCAATAGTACTTCTGAGCTCGATGAAAATCACTTTCTCGTCCGGGCGCAATCCGCCCGTCGCAGCGCGGGCCGGTGGGAGTATGCGTCGCTGAGCGAAGAGTGCGCTTGCGTGCCCGAAGTGGAAGAGCAGCTCAACCATACACTCCAGCTTCTCATCGATGTCGCAGGCACCATAGCAGGAATTACCGGAGATGATCACCTCTGCGCCGGTCTCCTGCGCGATCCCGTCGGCGAGCGAAACGGCCACTGATTTGAGCCCATCAGGGAGCTGTAAACCCACCCGTGTTGCTCTTCGTTCGCGTATCAAGGCTGCTATCCGCTCGAGTTCGAACTCGTAGGAACGCTGCTCCATAATAGCTACTTACCGTAAAAGGTAAAAAGTGCGCGGGCTTTTTATACTTGGGACGCATGTACTTTTAGCGGTACAAACTATGTCAAGCGAGGCCCCTAAAAGATCTAAAGACGAGGGTGTACAGTCCTTTACCATCGGCTTCCTGGCTATTGGGCTCATTATCGGCCTGATCATGGGCATTGCCGCTGGCATCTCTGTCTTTTCCGGTCAGTCATTCTCATCGTCGTCGTGCGCCGGGCCAACGGATGTACTGAGCCCGGAAGCTGCTGGTGCACGCACAATCGATTTCCTTGCGAATTATGCCGTGTCACCGGACATTACTGTCGCCTTAATAAATGTTACCGAGCTGGAAACGGCGAATCTGTATCAAGTTACTGTCAATATCTCCATGCAGGGCGCATCGGAACAGCAGGAGCTGTACATCACGAAAGATGGCGAAGTGCTCTTTCCGGGCGCAATCAACATCGAGGAATTTAAGGAGATGGCTGCGACTCAGGGCATGTCATGAGGTGATTGAAACGATATGAAGACCGCATCGATTGGCTTTCTGGCGATTGGCGTTATCGTGGGTGTGATCCTCGGGGCGGTCATAGGGGCTTCCGTATTCTCTGCGCCCTCAGCACCTTCCACGCCCTCGTGTCCCATGCCGGCAGGGACATTGACACCTGACGAGGCAGGTGAACGTGCAATCGACTTCCTCACAACGTATGCAATACCTCCTGGTGTCGAGGTCTCCCTGGCTTCAGTTACCGCGGATGAGCGCTCGGGCCTCTATGAGATCATGATTACCGTCTCCATGCTCGGGACCACGGAGACGCGCGAGGTGTATACGACGAAGGACGGCGAGTTGCTCTTCCCTGGAGCGACGAACATCGACGACTATATCGAGCAGGTAGAAGCGCAAAAGGCACTGGAAGAGCAGCGCAATCGTGAGCAGCAGTATGGTAGAACCATCGGCAACTACATCAAGAGCGAGGATCCGCTCTGTACTGAGGACGGCAAGCCGATCATCTATTTCTTTGGCGGTCCCAGTTGCAGCGCCTGCCAGTGGGAGCACCCGGTTATTCTCAACGCGACCTCAAAGTTCGACGGGTACATCGTTCTTCATGATAGTATGAACACGGGAATCGTGGATAGCGAGGTCTTCGCTTCCTACAACCCCAGCGGTAGCATTCCAACCATTGTACTGGGCTGCACCTATTATCGCATCGGTGCAGGTATTAGCCTTGGCGAAGCGCAGGAGGAAAAGATCCTGACCGCTTTGATTTGTGAGCTGACCGATGGTCAGCCAGAAGCGGTGTGCTCGACGCCCGAGATCGTTGCCCTTACGGATCAGCTCGACTGAAGTGTTACGATAAGAGAAGATTATTAGGGTAAGATCGTGTTGATTGCGAATCCTAGCGATAGCACAAAAGATAATCATACATGAAAATATTTGTATTAACTGTACAGAATAAAAATCCTGATCTTTAGACGAATTATAACCCATAAAATTATAGTTGTTTCTTATACCAGTGATTTAATCATAAAATTTATCCAACAAAAAAATTCTAGTAACCACAATTTCTGTTTATAACAGTATACTGTAGTTCTTAAAAAGTATTTTTGATACTTTCAAGGTATAGACCCTGGCCAACTACAAAATTTAAGCTCTGATGCACTCGCAAAGGCAAAGAGATAGAATGTATAAGATTAAGCAGAAAAATTCGCGGAAATCGCAAATTTGAAAGCGATGAAGTAGTGTAATGCAAAACAAATCTTATTGTGGTAACAATTGTATCCAAGCCACGCGGCGTGCCTGAAGTTTTAGTATAAAACTTCAAGGTTCCTGGAATCGGGTTGATACAGGGTCTGATCGTGTTCTAACCGGTGGTATCCATGGGTTTCAGGGAGTATCCCCGCCGCCGATGCTTGATGTTTTGACAAAACTTAAGGGTAACGGTGGGTGAACTATATTTGTTATAGGTTATTTGTAATAGTTAACCGCATATATGTATCATAACTACTCTCATACCATTTACCCATACTTTTTTATTTACATCGATTAATAGAAAATTAATATAGTAGTGCAAAGAAGTTAATGTAGTTTTGTTATAGATAATTTATACAGGTTAATCACATAAATATCTCATAACCACCCTTCTACCCATTTACCCATACTTTTTTTATCTTCTTCGATGAATGGTAAATTAATATAGTGTTGCAAAGAGGTTAGTGTAGTATGCCCCTGAGAGAGATAAACTAAATTCGTAGCCTCAGGGAAATAAAATATCAGCCAACTCTCGTAGGTCTTACGCATAGTCCGTGCCGATATGCCAACAGAATCTAATCCGCCCTGTTTTGCCCACTGCACCAGAGCGTAATCCCAGGCCTGTATCGAGGGTAGTCGTTTTCTATTCTCGAAGAAGTAAGGGAGAATTGTTTTTCCCATTGAGCTCAATCTGATCCATCGCTCAGCCTGTTTCCGTTTCACCTTCCGCTGTGCTTCTGAGGGAAGATGCACAAAATTGCCATCGAACCACCGGGCGTTTGCCTGAATCTCCTTACATTCGGTATACCGTGCGCCCAACAGCAGACAGGCATCCAAAAGGGTTCGATTCTCCGTCTTCTTCGCGCCCGCACGCAGCTGTTCGAACTCGGAGGGTCGCAAGATCCGCGTTTTGACCTTTTTACCCTTTAAAATCGGGATCTTCTCGCTCATCGCTTTCTACATTAGATTAGAAAAGAACTACAAAAAGCTTCTCGCATCACTGGTGGAACGGGCGTTTCGTCCGCTCTCGCTGAGGAGCCTTTTCTTTTCAGCCTGGTGGCACGGTAATGGTGAGAACTTATTCAGGAGACAGCGGCTCTGAACGTGTTGGTGAAACCGGGAAAAGTGAAATGAATGTAGCTCTTATTCATCTTGTAGCGGAACGGCGATGCATCTGACCAAAGAGGAAGAGCGGATCCTTGAAGGCGAGGAGGGCTGGGCGCGTCAAAAGGCGATGGAGATACTCGTCGCGATCGGCGATATCCATCACGCCTCGCACCTGATCCCCATTCAGAGCGCACATATCTCCGGTGCCTCGTATAAGACGATCGGAGACGCCTTTGAGTTCATCAAATGCCTTAAGGGCGCGCGAGTGCAGGTGAAAAGCACGCTCAATCCCACCGGCGTGGATCGCAGTATCTGGCAGTCACTCCCGGTCTCGGAGACCTTTGTAGCGAAGCAGCGTGAGGTTGTGCGCGCCTACCGGAGCCTGGGCATAGACGTCGAATGCACCTGTATTCCGTACCATGTAGGAAATAGGCCGCAGAAGGGCGAGCACATCGCATGGGCGGAATCATCAGCCGTTCTCTACGCCAATTCGGTCTTGGGCGCGCGAACGAATATGGAAGGCGCTCCCTCTGCTCTCGCAGCGGCACTCATCGGGAAGACGCCCTTTTACGGGCTCCATCTTACGGAAAATAGGGAACCTGAGCTTCGGGTGTGCGTGCGGTGCGCGCTTCGCGATGCGGATTACAGTGCGCTCGGGTTTGTACTCGGCGAGCTCGTCGGGAACAAGATACCGGTGATTGAGCTCCTGCCCGCTTCGCAGCCGACTGCCGACGAATTGAAGCATTTATCCGCGGCGATCGGCGCGACAGGCTCCGTCGGACTGTACCACATCGCAGGACTCACGCCTGAATCGGATGCCTTTGGTCTTCCTGCTGAAAAGCTCGAGCTGGCGAGGGGGGATATCGAGTCTGTCAGTCGGACGAGCTGCCAGGGCGATGTGATCGCGATCGGTTGTCCTCATTGCTCGGCGACTGAACTCCAGCAGATTTACGAGCTTTTGCGCGCCGAGAGCAAGGGTCGAAGGGTACGGAAAGAATTTTTTGTGTTCACTGCACGAGCGATAAAGGAGCGCATGCAAACTGTAGTGCGGAAGATCGAGGCGTATGGTGTGAAGGTGATTTGCGATACCTGTTTCGTCGTCTCGCCCGCGTTTGAGCATTACCGCTGCGTCATTACCAACTCGGGGAAGATGCTGCAGTACGTGCCGTTGCTCTGTGGCGGAGCGGCTGTACAGCTGTGTACGACCGAACAGTGCGTGCAGCAGGCGTTTTGAGCTCTGGCTGTTTTTAAATACTTATATACTCTAAGCTCTTACAGTAACTAGTCGTGACCGAAGAGGAAGATGGCTAAAAGACACAGACCAAGGAGAGGCTCGCTCGCCTATTCACCGCGGAAGCGGGCCCGAAGCGAGACGTGTAGAATAAAGAGAGAGGAACGAGTCGAGGGTAAGAAACTGCAGGGTTTCGCGGGCTACAAAGCCGGTATGACTCACCTTATGCTCACTGACGATTATGCTCATAGTCAGACCAAGGGAATGGAGATTGCTGTTCCCGCAACTATCATTGAGACCCCTCCGATGCGAGTGGTCGGATTCCGTCTTTACAAGATGACTTCTTACGGTCGGCGCGCCGTCAAAGAAGTATGGGTAAAGGGGGGTGCAGCCGCGGAGACGGACGGAGCATTGAGCTCACTGGAAGCGCTGCTCGAGAAGGCGAAGGATACACGAGTATTTAGTCTGCGTTTGATTGCGGCCACGAGGCCCGAGGTGGTGGCTGCGTTGCCGAAGAAGAAGCACGAGCTCATGGAGATTAAGATGAGCGATAAGGTCGAGAGCGACCTTGAATATGCGAAAGAGCTTATTGGGAAGGATTTGAAGCTTACTGACGTGGTGAAGGAGGGCGATTTCGTGGACGTCACCGCCATCACCAGGGGAAAGGGCACCCAGGGCCCGGTAAAGCGCTGGGGCGTGATGATTCAAAACGCGAAAGCGCAGCGATCGGGAAGAGGGCGGCATGTGGGTGCCATTGGCGGCTGGCGACCACGTCGAGTCCGCTGGCGCGTGCCTCAGATGGGACAGACCGGCTATCACCAGCGTACAGAGTATAATAAGCGTGTGATGAAGATCGGAGTCAGTGACGAGGAGATAACGCCGAAGGGCGGCTTCGTGCGGTACGGCACCGTGACGAACGAGTACCTTGTACTCAAGGGGAGTGTGCCCGGCCCGAAGAAGCGACTGATACGAATCTCGCACGCCATACGGCCGCACCCACGGCTGGGTGTGCCTGAGATTATCGCGATCAGCACGAGATCACAACAGGGGAGATAGAGAGGGGACGACGAGAAGAAGAGTGATGGTAAGAGAAGTGACAAGCACAGCAAAGGTGTTAGCTTTATCGGGTGAGGTTGTTAAGGAGATTCCGCTGCCACCGGTCTTCCTGGAGGAGTACCGGCCGGATTTGATCAAGCGTGCAGTGCTCGCTCTGCAGTCCAATCGCTTTCAGCCGAAGGGCACGGATCCACTGGCCGGGCGGAGGACGTCTGCGGAGAGTTGGGGGCCTGGCAGAGGAGTTGCACGGGTGCCTCGAATCACTGATGGGCGACGCGCCGCGCGAGCACCACAGACAGTCGGAGGGCGACGCGCGCATCCGCCAACGCCCGAAAAGCGCTTAGAACGTAAAATCAACAAGAAGGAGCGGAGAAAAGCTATTCGCTCTGCAATTGCTGCTACAGTCGATCCCCTTAAGGTACGTGAACGAGGACATCGATTTAGTGAGAACCTCCCGCTGCCACTGATTATTGAGGATTCATTTGCGACCCTCGCAAAGACCGCGGAGGTCGAGGCAGTCTTCAAGACCCTGGGCGTCTGGGACGACGTGCTCAGAGCGAAGGTGCGAAAGGTACGGGCTGGCAAGGGCAAGATGCGCGGCCGGAGATACAAGACGAAAAAGAGCTTATTGATCGTTATCGGACGCGAGGACGCGCAGACCGAGGAACGACCAATACTGAAAGCGGCAAAGAACTTACCGGGCGTGGACATTGCGTACGCCGCGGAGCTCAATACCGAACTGCTGGCACCGGGGACACATCCGGGCAGATTAACAATCTGGACCGAGTCTTCACTATCACACTTGACTGCAATGGAGTGATAAGAGAGAGATGCACCGAACATTGAAACATATCGTTCCGAGCGAGAAAGCAACGCTGCAGATCGATGCGGAGAACAAACTGCAATTTATTGTTGATATTGACGCGAGCAAGAGCGAGATCAAGCGCGAGGTGGAGCGTTTCTTTGAGACGCCGGTACTGAATGTACGGACGATGATTACGTTTAAAGGCGAGAAGAAGGCAATAGTAGAATTAGAGCAAGAGGGGAAGGCCAAAGAGATCGGAACTTCACTCGGCATATTATAATCACGGAAAGATGGGAAAACGAATAATCGCACAGCGGAGAGGAAGAGGGGGCCCAACGTATCGGGCGCCTGCACATCGGTATAAAGGCAATCTCGAGCATGTACCGGTCAGGAAGGGGGAGACGATCTCGGCAAAAGTCCTGAAGATTGAGCATGACCCTGCGCGGAGCGCTCCGCTCGCCCGTATTCAGTACGAGCGGGAGAACGGTGATGAGACGAAGGTGGAGGAGCGCTACATTATTGTTCCTGAGGGCGTGGCCGAGGGTGATTTACTCCTGTACGGTGATGCGGCACCGATAAAGACGGGCAATACCGCTCCGTTGCGCTGTATTCCTGAAGGCGTTGCAATCTGTAATTTGGAGGCACGGCCAAATGACGGCGGTAAATTCGTACGATCTTCCGGTGGAAGTGCGACCCTGGTGACGCACGAGCACGAGACGGGTCGCTCATTGATAGCGATGCCGAGTGGTCAGAAGAAATGGCTGTCCTCTGAGTGCTTTGCCACCGTCGGCGTGGTCGCCGGTGGAGGACGTACGGATAAGCCATTTGTTAAGGCTGGTAAGAAATATCATAAGATGCGTGCACGCGCGGCGAAATATCCGACCGTGCGTGGCGTCGCAATGAATGCCGTTGACCATCCGCACGGTGGCGGTGGGCATCAGCACATTGGCAAGAGCAAGACTCCCGGACGTGGCGCACCACCCGGACGGAAGGTGGGGAGCATCGCAGCCAGCCGAACCGGGAAGAAGTAATGAGGTAAGAAGGAAGTATGGCGAAGAAGAGGAAAGCTAAGGCTAAAACAACGTTAAAGAAGAAGGAGGAGGAGTTCACGTATCGTGGCTATACGCTGGCGAAGCTCAAGAAGATGAAGCTCGAGGAGTTCGCCGAGCTGCTCTGTGCACGGCAGCGACGAAAGCTCAACCGCTCACTCCGACCGGAGGAGGAGAAGCTGCTCGCCGAGATTGAAGCGGGAAAGGAGAACATCAAGACCCATTTGCGTGACTCGATTGTGCTGCCGAGCATGGTGGGCGCGAAGATCGGTATCCACGACGGTAAGGGTTTCGAATTTATCGAGATCAAAACCGAGATGGTCGGGCACTATCTGGGCGAGCTCGCCTTGACGCGGAAGAAGGTTATGCACGGCGCTGCAGGCGTGGGTGCGACCCGATCGTCAAAGTATGTGCCGCTGAAGTAACTAAGGAGCTGAGAAGAGAGGAGAAGATGGCCAAGGTTAATTATACAATAGGACCCGAAGCAGATCCGGAAACGACAGCACGAGCACTGGCCTATGAGCTCCACATTTCCCCAAAGCATGCACATGAGATCATCAAGGCGATAAAGGGGAAGAAGGTTGAGGACGCGGAGACGTTCCTCGAGAACGTGCTCGATATGAAGGTAGCAGTTCCTTATAAGCGGTACAAGAAGAAAGTGCCCCATCGCCGCGGGCTCAAGAACTGGGATGCAGGCCGCTATCCGGTGAAGGCAACCGCGGAGATCCTGAAATTGCTGAAGAACGCACGGAGTAATGCGGAGTATAAGGGGCTCGATACCGAGGCGCTGCGGGTGTGGCGCGTGGCCACGAAGCAGGGACGTACGATACGTGGAATTCTCCCGCGCGCTTTTGGGCGTGCAACACCGTTCAATACAGAAACCGTAACGGTTGAGATCATTTTGAAGGAAGTGGGGAGTTAGATTAGGATAGGAGTGGAACGTGATAGAGAGGATTTTCGTCGAAGAGGGGATTAAAAAAGTTCGGTTGGACGAGTATTTCAGGAATGAGCTTGATCGTGCAGGCTATGGCGGAATGGAGTTGAAGCGAACGCCAATGGGCACGCAAATCACCGTGAAAGTCGAGAAGCCCGGAATGATCATCGGGAAGGACGGCAAGCGGATCAAGCGGCTAACCAGCGAGATCGTGAAGCGGCAAGAACTGGACAATCCGCAGATTGACGTACAACCGATTGATGTCCCGGAATTGAATGCACAGCTGATGGCAAATCGGCTCGCGAAACTCATCGAGCGCGGCTGGCATTTCCGGCGTGCTGGGCGCTCAACCTTGCAGCGGATCATGGATCGCGGTGCGCGCGGGTGCGAGATACGGATGACCGGGAAGCTGAAAGGCCCCCGTGGTCGAATGGAGAAGATGGTTGACGGCTACATCAAGCATTGCGGATCGCTCGCTGAAGAGATCGTCGATAAAGGCTATGCGATCGCGAAGAAGAAGGCGGGCGTGATTGGGGTAAGAGTACGGATAGTCAGGCCTGATGCGTATGTTCCGGACGCTTTTCGGATGAACCTAACGAACCTAACAGCAGCGGCAGGAGAAGTGGAAGCGGGAACGCTGGAAGTGGCTGAGGCTGCGGAAGCGCCAGCAGCGTCGAAGGAACCAGCGGTCGCCGAGCCGGAGACGGAACAGGGGCAGGAATCTGCAGTCAGCCCCAAAGCGGAGGTTGAACAACCGCAAGCGGAAGCAAAGAAAGAGAAGAAGAAGAGAGCGCGGAAGACAGAAGGTAAAACGGCAGAAACTGCTGCAGCGCCTGCCGAGGAGTTAGCCCCCGAGGTAAAACCGGAAGGGGCGGAAGAAACGGGACCTGAGTAATGAGCATCTTTAGAATTGATGAAATCCGAAAGATGAGTGTGAAGGAGCGGAACGAGGAATTAGAGAGTTTGATGAAGGACCTGTTGCAAGAGCGTGGCGTCATTGCCACTGGTGGCTCGCCGGACAACCCCGGCAGGGTGGGTGAGATACGACGGACGATCGCACGGATTAAGACGGTCCAGAGTGAGGAGCGGCGCGCAGCAGCAACGGTCGCAACCGCGGAAGTGAAGCGAGCAAGCAAAGCGAAGAGGAGCTAAGCTGCATGGAGATCTGCGAAAAGTGTGGATTGCCGCTTGATTTATGCATTTGTAAGGAGATTGCCAAGGAGCAGCAAATCGTTAAGGTCTACACGCTGCGGAAGAAGTTCGGGAAGTTCAACACCGTGATTGATGGGATTGACGGGAAGGAGGTCGATCTGAAGGCGTTGGCGAAGGAGCTCAAATCAAAGTTTGCCTGCGGCGGCACGGTGAAAGCGGGCATTATCGAATTGCAGGGTGATCAGAGGAAGGGGACCAAGGAAGCGCTCCGAGAGATGGGATTTTTCCTCGAGGGTGAGGATTGAATCTAGAAAGAGCGAAATAGATGAAGCTCAGGCCGGGTAATCTCCTGCAGCATGAGCTCATTGGCTTGCAGATCACGGTGGACGAGAGCACAAATGGCACGCTCGTCGGTTTACGCGGAACGGTGGTCAATGAGACGCGAAACATGCTCGTCATTGAGACTTCGCAGCGGGTGGAGAAGAGCTTCTCGAAAGCGGGTAACTGGTTTATCTTTACGCTTGACGACGGTGTGCTCGTGCGCGTGAAGGGCGATCGACTCGTTGCACGGCCTGAGGATAGGATCAAGAAGCGTTAAGTTGAGGTTCCACAACAAACGGGTTTCGGAACTCAGCTCGGGTCAGCCATCTCGGCTCGGACTTTTCTGGTCAAAAGTACATAAGGAATAGAGAAGAGAGGGTTTATAGAAGAGGAACAGGAAGCGAAATGAGAGACATAGGGCTCAATGTGAAGGTACCTGAGAAGGAATGTGACGATATCAACTGCCCATTTCATGGGACCTTGCCGGTACGTGGTCAGATCCTGGAGGGCGAGGTGGTCAGCGATAAGGCGCCGAAGACGGTCGTGGTGCTGCGTTCTTACCTGAAGAAGATCGCGAAGTATGAGCGTTACGAGAAGCGGCAGTCGAAGATACACGCGCACAATCCGCCCTGCATCAATGCGAAGGTGGGCGATATCGTGAAGATCGCGGAATGCAGACCGCTGAGCAAGACCAAGAGCTTCGTCGTGGTGGAGAAACGGTGAGGTCTGCACGCGACTCAAGCTTTTAACCTGCCACGGGAAAGAAGTATAAGGACGAACGAGGGAGCGGGGGAGCGCGAAGGAAGATGAAAGGGATAAAAGCGAAGATACCGCGGGCTTTACCGGCCGGTGCGCGGTTAGACTGCGTGGATAACACCGGAGCGAAGGTCCTGCAGATTATTGCGGTGAAGGGGTATCGTGGCGTGAAGAACCGGTATCCGAAGGCAGGCATCGGGGATGTGGTCATCGCCACGGTGAAAAAGGGCAGGCCGGAGATCAAGAAACAGATCGTGAAAGCGGTGATTGTGCGCCAGCGTAAGGAGTTCAGGCGGCCGTCGGGGCTGCGTGTCAAGTTCGAGGATAACGCGGCCGTGATCGTGGATGATAAGGGCATGCCGAAGGGCTCGGAGATTCGCGGACCCGTGGCGCGGGAAGCGGTAGAGCGGTTCTCGAAGATCGCGTCGGCTGCGGCGATCATCATTTAGCTGAATTAGGATCGTTAGGGTAGGATAGAATACGAAGCGGGGGTTACCGAGTGGACAAAGGTGGCAGACTCAAGATCTGCTCCCGCAGGGGTTCGCGGGTTCGAATCCTGCCCCCCGCAT
>CAZFWT010000054.1:0-12010 GCA_964522635.1 uncultured Halobacteria archaeon
AGGGGTTCTGCTGCTCTCTCATCTCCTATCGTACCAAGTGCAGTTGCTGCTCCCTCTCGAACCACCCAATTTTCATCCTTCAAAGCAAGAATGAGGAGTTCTACTGCCGGCTTTCCTATCTTAACAAGAGCCTCTCCTGCACTCCGAACAGCCCAATTTTCATCCTTCAAAGCAAGAATGAGGAGTTCTACTGCCGGTTCGCCTATCTGCATATAAAATAGCCCTACCTAAAAGGTAGGATCACAACCGATAAATAATTTGCTGTCGTCGCATGTTAGCTTTCCGATTTGGGAGCCCCAACCCGTGAGCGCTACAGATGCTCTTTGAGCTCGAGATACGTACGGATTGCCTGGTTCAACTCGGCCCGGGCATTTTCTTGGTGGCATCTCATGACGTCGAGCTGCAATAAGATCTCGCTGGTCGAGTCTTCTTTACTCATCGCTGCGAGGGCTCAGCTAAGGCCTGCAAGAGTGCATCGAGTTCGGCTTCTTCTTCTTTTGGAGCCATTACTGGTCTTCACTGTGAAGACGAAAAAAGGCAACGCGTTTAAGGAGGGCCAAAAATTAGTCAACTTCGAGTAGCGGATGCGCTCTTTATACGCTATGCATAGTTTTTAGCGCATGGGGATGCCGATTTTATATATGATGAAGAGAACGAGCAAATAAGGGAGAGTGATGCGAAAAAAGATGCCCGCAATAGTAGATTTGGAGAAGTGTGACGGCTGTAAAGGAAGGAAAGAGAAAGGAACGAGCATGTGCGTGGAGGAATGTCCCGTGGAATGCATAAGTCTGGCCGAGGACGATCCCAGCACTGCACCACATGGAAGAGAGCAACACGCAGTAATAAATGCTGAGGAGTGCACCGATTGTGAGGTTTGTGTAGACGTTTGTGAGCAAGGTGCGATAAGCATGGAGTAGTAACGAGAAAACAAGCAGCGGTGAGGAATCTGAAAAAGAATCTGGTTGTGGATGGGCGGGAGCGCCCACAACAGCGTCTAATATGTGTTAGTTACTGGAGCTGAAACGGAGGTGTGAAAATGGAAGAGAAAGAGCCGAGTATAATAGTACATGCGGATGCGCGGGCCGAAGAAATCGCACCAATAGCGAAAGCGGTGAATGACTTGGTTTTAATGCCAGTTGCTATGCGGTCCAAGAATAACAAGGGCGTTAGAGTGGAAAAGGGGGAAATTATAGACTTTGAATATTCAGGCCCCATATTAGAGCAAGTGCTCAGGGAGAATCGGGTTATACGCACAAATCTTCTCAAGGGTAAATATGCCGGTGTGCCGGTTGTCGTTGCCCCGATTCGAGACAGAAGTGGGAGAGCGATAGCAGCTTTGGGCATTTTTGATGTAGTAGGAACGGTAGATTTAGGAGCTCTATTTGCCGACTATCCAAAGGTTCTCGAACAAGTTAGGGCATACCATAGAGCAGAGCGAGAATAGATTCGAGTCGCCAATCGCGGAGTGAAGCCTGCGCACGGTGGGACTAAGCGGCCCGGCCCGGCCCGGCCCGGGTAAATGCGCGCAGAGATTTAGCATCCTTCCATCGGACTGGATAAAGGCGTGGTCACCTCCTCTAAATATCCTCATAGAGGTCCGCGGTCTTCCGTGCGATCGTATCCCAGGAGAAGCTTTCTGCAGTCTTCTGCCCGTTGGTGCCCATCCACCTCGCCCGAATTGGATCGGCGAGTATCCTCTTCAAGCCCCACGCGATCGAGTCCGGATTATCATAGACCTTCAGTCCGTTGATATCGTGCTGGACGAAATCGAAGCCGTTATGGGTGACGACGATCGGCTTCCCGGCCGCCCATGCTTCGAGCGCAACGATGCCGAAGGGCTCGTTCCTCGAGGGGATGCTGACCATGTCGCATGCATTGTAGAAGCTGAGGAGGTCAGGCTCCTGAACGTAGCCGAGGAAGCGGCAGGCGTGCTGGATGCCCAGTTGCCACGCGCGATGCTCTAATCCCCGCCGCATGGTGCCGTCACCGACGAAGAGGAACTGCGCAGCCGGGAACTCAGTCAATACATGAGGAACGGCCTCCAAAAGCAGATCAGGGCCTTTCTGCGCCACCATTCGGCCCACGAAGAGGCTGATGGGGTCGTGGATGTCAAGGTTATGCACGACTTTTACGCTCCAGGGATCAAGCGGGCAGAGGAATTTCCGGATCGAGATGCCGTTCGGGATCAGTGCGAGTTTCTCATCTGGGAATTGGTAGATCCACTTCGCTTCATTCTTGATTGTCTCTGAGGTGGTGATGATTCGATCAGCCACGAATCCGCCGTAACATTCCAGATTCCTGATGTCCCGTGACTGCCCCTCGTGAAAGACGTTCCCACATCGCCCGTATTCCGTGGAATGAAGCGTGAAGACGGTCTTCTTCTGACGGGCATTCCGTATCTCTGCGAGCGCGTTCACGGTCATCCAATCGTGCCCATGGACGATGTCAAAGGTGCCTGAGCGGTCCTCGGCCTTGGAGAGGTGGTAGGCGAAGGAGTGGCACATATTGTTCATCTCCGTGATGAAGTTGGAGTCGAAGTCGAAGGGACAGCGGTGGTACTGCACACCGTCGACGATCTCATGATGGCGTTGGCCTTGCCCCGTGCGTGTAAAGACATGTACCTCGTGCCCAATCCGGTCCAGCGCTGCCGCAAGCTCCGTAATGTGTGGTGCGACACCGCCGACAGCGATCGAATGCATGGATTCCCAGCTCAAGAGCGCGATTCTCATTTCAGCTCAACTCACGGGCCGATAAATTCTTTGAGCTCTTCGTAGCTCGCGGTAACGATTTGCTTGAACTGCCCTGGTTCCGCTCTGATCTTAGCTGCGGTCTCGGAGTCGCCGAGATACTCGATCCACGAGGCGAGCCAGACTGCCTCTTCTGGCCCGAAGGCATCGAGGTGATCGTGTAAGTCGCGCAAGTTCGCGATGGCCATGCTTCCACGGTAGTACGGGTTCTTGTCCATAGGTGTGAAGAGCGAGGTAGCGATCTTCGAGAGCGCGGTCTTGCTCGGCTTTGCCAGATTGATGACTCTCCGCTTTTTGCTCACTGCGCGGGGCATAGCTCTACATCCCTCCATTCTTCATATTGCCGCGCTTCAATGCAGTCCTGGATTAGGTGGACCAGCTCGTCTCGCGAGTTCCCGGGTTCCATTGCGACCACCGCGCTGGCCAGAGGCTCATCACCGAGCACATTCCAGATCCATGAGGCGATGTCATTGTAACCGAAAGAGAGCGCGAAATCGCTGCGCCCTGCCGTCCACCCCAGGTGGTACTCGATCGAACGCAGATCGATCCTCTTCACGATCGCGAGGAACTCCTGGATGCTGTGAGCGACCTCACCGGTGAAACTGACTTTCCCATTCCGGACGAGATTGAAGTAAAATGCCTCCTCATCCGAGACCGTGCGGAAGAATCGCTTGGGATCGGCACTTCGCATCCGGTCAGCACTGCAGTCGAGCAGTGCGAATCTCCTGATGGTACTGTTCACCGTTGAACTCTGAGGAATGATAACAAATGGCCACACAATACCGTTGCGCACCCTCACGTCGTGGCCCAGAATGCAGTGGGGCCCAATGGTGGCATCTTTGAGTTGCGTCGCTTTACCGATCATGGTTCCTTCCCCGACCATGGACTGCTGCAAGCAGGAATAACGGCCGATGTTAACATCCTCGAAGAGCACTGTCCGTGGCCCCAACGTGCAACACTCCTCAATGCGCACGCCGTCACCGATGACCAGGGGCCCAACGAGCATGGAAGCGTCGACCTCAACATTATGACCCATGAGCACATCCATGCGTCCCATGCTCAGCATCCATTCGGTGGCATGCATGTAGCCCTCCACATGCCCCACATCGGCCCAGAATTGGCCTGGCTTGAGCGGATAGCCAAAGAGTTTCTCCCGCTCCTTCTGATGGAGCAGATGGAAGAGATCCTTGGCGAAATCGAAAGGTATCCCTTCGGGCACGTATGCCATCGCCTTCGGATCAATCACATAGACCCCCGTGCTTGCCAGATTACTGAAGCATTTCTCCTTCGGCGGCTTCTCTTGGAAGCGCATAATGCCGCCCTGCTCATCAAGCAGTGTAACGCCGAAGTGCCATGGATCTTCGACCGCCTTCACGGCAATGGTCACCCAGCCGCCAGCGTCATGGTGGAACTCGAGCAGGTCGTGGAGATTCAGATCAGTGATGTTATCGCTCTGAATCACCACAAAGGGCTCATGCTCCTCATCAAAGCCCGCATTCTTCACCGAGCCCGCGGTTCCGAGTGGTTCGGGCTCGATCGGAAAGGTGAGCTGAACATCATCCCGCCTTTCTAGGTGCTCCATAATCATCTCGCGCAGGTAGGTTGTGGTCACCGCGATCTCCTTTATCCCGTACGCGACAAGGTAATCAACCACATGCTCGATTATCGGCTTATTCAGCAGCGGAATCATCGGCTTCGGGCGCGTGAACGTGAGTGGCCGCAGCCGCGTGCCAAACCCACCGGCGAGAATTACCGCTTTCATCTCCTTGCTTCTCACCTCTCAGCGCCTCATCTCTCTCATCTCGGCGCCTTACTGTAAGGTGGGTAATAGCACGCGGAAAAAGGGATTTGTGAGTGATTATGCGAAGATAGCACGATCTCTGCAAAAGTATACATAGGTAGCACGATATCTAGTAACAAGAGCGCGATGATTCGTAAGAATATCTCGCTATATGAGAAGGATCTGAGGCGGCTCGCGCCCCTCCTGGAGAAGCACGAGGGCAACTTCAGTGCGGCAGTCCGCGAGATGATCGAGTTTATGGATTCCATGGTACAGAAATTCGGGAGTATGGAGGAGGCGATCCGAGTGGAGAAGCGCGTGAAGGGGGTTTGTATCCCTCGGTTAATGCTCAATTGGTTCCTCACCTGCACTGATTCCTGTCTTCCGCCCGATGAAAGCATTGACGCATTAGCCGAGTTGATATCTCTGCATACAGTTACTGATCTTGAGGCGCTCTCGGCACTCGGCTTTAACGTGACGAGTGCGGTGGAAGCCGATGATGCACGGAATCCAACCAGGGCGGCGATTCGGGTAACGGGAGATCCACTGCAAGCGGAATTTGTGGCCAAGCTGGCCGCATGCTGCTTTGCGAAGCAGCGCAACCTGAGCGTGGATGTGGTTGACAGAGCGGCTACTACGACCACCGTGCTACTAAAGAAGCAGGGCGAACGGGGGAGCGAAGCCGCTTATACTGCGATCAGGGACAGCTTGCTCACGCACTTTGGTGAGCGGCATATCATGATGCAGGAGCTGCTTGCCAGGCCGAAGTTCTGGAATGATGTGGTCACGTCCAGCCTGGAGTGGAGTGCGCTGCAGCAGTACCGTTATCCGCGGCTCTACCAGGTGAGTGAGTACAAATAAATGAAGCGTAAGCTCCGGCTCGTTCATAAAAGTCCTCTCACCGCTCGCATTACCCGATCCCGTTCCTGATTCAGCTCATCGAACTCGATACCGCGATCAACGGCCATGAGGAAGATGAACTCGTCGTACTTCTCTGCGAGAATCATGCCGTCCTCGGAATCCACGGTGACGGTCGTTAACCCGCCTCTGTCGAGCAGCCGAGCGCATTTTTCGGCCATGCGCACCATCATTGCTGCCATAGAGAGGAGCGGCGATTCGGCCATCAGCCTGGAGTGGCCATAAGCTTGCAGCAGTATCCCATCCCGCGAGATCACCGCAGCGGCCGTCACGCCCTCACGCTCCACCATCGCTCTGAGCGCCAGATTGAGCTCCTCGTTCACCGTGTGACGTACTGTTTTCCGCTCCATCATATGCTTATAGAGCGCCAGCTCGATAGCAGCGTGTAGCTCATGCTCACTGAATGGCTTAACAACGTAACCATACGGATTGGTCAGCTTTGCTCGCTCTATTGTCTCGCGATCGGTGTAGGCTGTGAGATAGACGACGGGGATATCGAACCGGGAATGGATCCGTTCCGCGGCTTCAATGCCGTCAATCTCGCCTCCGAGCACGATGTCCATAAGTACGAGATCGGGTTGCAACTCTTCTGCCTTCTGGATCGCCTCTTCACCTGACGAGACGGTCGTGGAGACGCGGAATCCCATGCCAGCTAGCATAGCTTGAATGCTCCGGGCAATGATGCCCTCGTCCTCCACTATTAGAATCGCCGGATCTTCCATCTGACTTTCTCACCCCACCTCTTAAACTCGTTCTTTGAACCGAATGATAAAGGTAGTGCCGGCACCGCGCTCCAGCTGGATGGTCCCCTTCAACTGCTCCACGAGTGTATTTACCAGCTTTAACCCCAGCGTTGCTGTGTTCGTAATATCCAGATCCTCCGGGAGGCCAACCCCGTTATCAGCAACCCTCAGGAGGTAGCTCCCATCGTCTTCCGCATGGAGATCAAGCAGGATATCACCCCTCCGATTCCTGGGAAACGCATGCTTCAAGCAATTCGAGACGAGTTCATTGATGATCAGCCCGAGAGGAACGGCAGTATTGAGGTCCAGCATCATTCCGGGTGAATTAAGCGTAACGCTCACGCGATCTGCGGATAATCCGTAGGAATGAATCAAAGCAGTGATCAGTTCCTGGAGATATTTGGTGAAATGGATCTTCGCCAGATACTCAGCCTGGTACAGTTTTGCGTGGATGAGCGCCATCGATCTGATTCGATTCTGAATCTCATTATAAGCGGCGAAGGCCGCAGGATCACGGGCGTGCTGCGCCTGAAGGACGAGAATGCTGGAGACAAGTTGAAGGTTATTCTTCACCCGGTGGTGGAGCTCCCGCAACAGTGTCTCCTTCTCCTCCAGAGAGGCTCTGCACTGCTCTTCCGCTCGCTTTTGTTCGGTGATGTCACAGCCCTGGGCTATGGTCGCGATCACTGTTGTGCCGTCTTCACCGAAGATGTTGGCAAAGTTCCAGAGCACATCCCTCGAGGTTCCGTCTTTTCGAAGGATGGGTATTTCGAGCGTCACCCACCGCTCTCCTGCCAGCGTGCGCCTGATGAGCTTCATCGTTTCTTCCCGCTTTGGCTCTGGAAGGAGGATATCGAGCGGAGCGTTCAGAACGTCCTCCGCACAGTGCCCGGTGAGGCGTTCAAAGGCGCGATTGAGCCTGGTGATCTTGTAGTCAGCATCCCAGACAATAATGGGCATGTGAGCAAAATTGAATAGATTATCCAGATAGCTACTGGTGTTCCGCAGCTCTTGCTCTGCCTGAACGCGATCGGTGATCTCGCGCCATAGGGCGACGACGCCATCTCCCAGCTTTGCGACCCTGATGTCAAATACCCGTCGCGGTTCTTCATCCTTGACAGTCTCGATAATCGACTCTTCGCTGAACGGCTCGCCCGTCTTAACCACCTGGCAATAGTCGTCAAAGAGTCCCGAGTCACGATACACAGGTAGCAGCTCGCAGAGGCGCTTGCCCGTCAGCTCCTCCCTAGAGAATTGGGTGACCGTGCACGCCGCCGGGTTCACATACTCTATCCTGAAGTCGGTAATGCTGCCGGATTCATCGCGAATGGCCGAATAGATCCCGAAGCAATCGAGTAAATGCTCCGCGGACGTTCGGAACCGTTCCTCACTCTTCCTGAGAGCTTCTACCGCGCGTTTGCGATCGGAGATGTCATGAAACGCCCCCACTGCCGCCGCTATTTCACCGCTTGGGCCATAGAGCGGAACAGCATTCGCGATGACGTTAACCCTGGTGCCATCGGAACGCTCGATAATCATCTCTTCGTCGAAGATCTCATCGCCCCGGAGCAGCGCGCGGCTCGCTGGGAACTCTTCGGGCAGATACACGCGGCCGTCGGGCTTGAGTAACCGAAAGAGCTTAAGGGAGTGCTCTTCCAGCGGCAGCCCCCGAAGGTCCGCACCGTAAAGCTCTATTGCACGATCATTAACGTACGTGATCTTACCGTCCGGTTTTTCGATGATCACCACGCCGGCGGGCACGCTCTTCAGTATGGTTTCTATCCGCGATCTCTCGAAATCCGCCGCTTGACGAGCTTTCATAAGCGCTTCTTCCGCATGCTTACGCTCACAGATGTCCACGCCCGTAACCAGAATTGACGGGATGGTATCTTCTTCATACACAACAAGCCTGGAGGGTGAGAACATTACGGTGTGGATTAAGCCGTTCTTCGCTCGGATTGCCACCTCGCCCCATGAGGTATCTTCTCCCGCGAACGCCTTCTCCAACTCCACGACTGCCGCTTCTCGCTTATCCGCGGAGAGAAAATCCGAGAAATGTCTGCCGATAACCTCGTCTTTATGATACCCAAAAGCTTTCAACGTATACTTGCTGACGTTTTTTAAGAGGCCGTCACGACCAATCATCAAGCTGATTCCCGGACTCTCCTCGATGAGAAACCGGTATTTGCGCTCACTCTCCTGTAGTGCCTCCTCCACTGCGCCTGGCGGGTGAGGCCCGTTACAGGGGGGCGATTCAGCCCGATCTCCGCGCTCTTCGTTCTTCTCGCTCATCACTACCCGGCGTTCTTCTCACAAACTGCTGCTCCGTTTGGGGTCAAAACCAGTAGCAGCAAATTCGCGATTGTTATAGAAAATATTCTCCGGCAGTAAATAACAGGCACTCATAGCAGTGGTATCGCGGGTATGCGTGGCGCGCTGAAGAATGTGCGTGTGGCATGGTGTTGATGTGTGCCATCCGTGGACACTCGTTCTCAAACTGTTTTTTAACCGTGCCACTGCAAAGCCATGAAGTACAGGAGGTGGTAACCGATAACTATGGCACTTGAAAGATGGAGGCCGATTCGGGGGCTGAGGCGGTGGAGGCCCACCCAGATGGTTCCATGGCTTGAGGAAGACCTCGACGAGATGCTCGAGCGGTTCGAGCGCATGTTTGGCACGCCATTGCGTCGCACGCTGGTGGAGACGAGGGGTTGGCTCCCTGTCCTGGACATGGTAGACCGCAAGGGCGAGATCGTGGTACGGGCTGAGCTCCCAGGCATAAAGAAGGACGATCTGCACGTATCGGTGACGGGAGACACCCTGACCATCGAAGGCGAGCGGAAGATGGAAGAAGCGGTGGAAGAAGAAGATTATTACTGCTGTGAGCGCAGCTATGGGCGCTTCTACCGTGAGCTCACCCTGCCTTTGAATGTGGACCGGAAGAAGATAACCTCAGAATTTAAGGACGGTGTCCTTGAGATCAGCATGCCGAAGACAGAGGAAGTCAAGCCCCAAGAGATCGAGATCCCGGTGAAGTAACCGAAGAAGGGCTCGCTGCACTGTTTTCATTTTTTGCTAATGAGACCCTAGGCATCTCGGCGATCGTGACGTGAACCGGAACGGCGTGGCACAAATACTATCCTACAGCTCGATCTCTTCCCGTGCGAGCAGTCCGCCGATCCGTGCAGGCACTGAAAGAGGTAATCAGTGGTATTAACGTACGATATAAGGTAACTTACTATGCCGCACTATGAATTCCTGCCCCATACCGGGGACACGAAATTCAGAGCTTACGGACGCTCGCTGGAAGAAGCATTCGCACATGCTGCCCTAGCCCTCACTGCGGTCATCACGGACCCTGTGGAGATTGAGCCAGTGGTGGAAAAGACCGTCAAGATCGAATCGGAAGACGAGCACGCGCTGCTCTACGATTTTTTGGAGCAGTTCCTTATTCTACTGGACAGTGAGGATTTTTTACTCCATTCAGTCAAAAGCCTGCAGATAGCGATGAAGAACCGCATGTTCAGCCTTCACGCGGAGATCGTGGGTGATACTGATCTTACAAAATACAGAACAGAGACGCACGTCAAAGCGGTAACGTACCAGGAGATGGAGATAAAGGAAGAGGATGACGGCTACATGCTGCAGGTGGTACTGGATATATGATATGAGGTGAGGTTAGATGGGAGAGCCAATTGAGCTGAACAAGATATCGGATATCGTTTGGGAGATACCCAGAAGCGGAAGCATGAAGGTCCCCTGCAGAATCTTCGCATCCGAAGAACTGGTCGAGAAGATGCAGCAGGACAGGACACTCCAGCAGGGCAGGAATATGACCGCTCTCCCGGGCATCTACAAATACTCGCTGGTCATGCCCGATGGCCATGAAGGCTATGGATTCCCGATCGGCGGAGTAGCTGCGCTGGATTATGAGGACGGCGGGATTTCTCCGGGTGGCATCGGTTATGATATTAACTGCGGCGTCAGATTACTGCGCTCAGATCTTCAAAAGGATGAGGTCGCGCCGCACATAAAAGCGCTGCTGGAGAAGCTCTTTGAGTACTGCCCTGCCGGACTGGGCTCGAGCAACATCAAAGTGAACGAAGCTCAACTGGACACGCTTCTCAACGAGGGCGCGCGCTGGGCGGTAGAGAATGGGTACGGCAGTGAAGAAGATCTGAAGCACTGTGAAGAAAACGGCTGTCTGGAGCAAGCCGACGCAGCGCAGATTTCGAACACGGCGAAAAAGCGGGGGAAAAAACAGATCGCAACCCTGGGGTCAGGGAACCATTTTCTGGAAGTTCAATACGTGGATCAGATCTACGATAGGGACGTGGCCAGGGCATTTGGGCTCACGGAAGAAGGGCAGGTGACGTTTATGATCCATTGCGGCAGCAGAGGCCTGGGGCATCAAGTCTGCTCGGATTATCTGCGGAAGATGGAGAAGGGATATCCTGATATCCTGAAAGAGCTCCCGGACAGGGAGTTAATCTATGCACCTGCCGGTAGCGAGCTGGCGCAGACGTATTTCCGCGCGATGTGCGCAGCAGCTAATTTCGCATGGTGCAACCGGCACGTACTAGGCCATCAGACGCGGCTCGCGGTCCACGAGGTGCTGGGCGATGCGACCCTGGAGACCCTGTACGACGTTGCGCATAACATAGCTAAAGTGGAGGAGCACGAGATAGAGGGTGATCTGAAGCAGGTCTGGATGCATCGGAAGGGCGCTACGCGCGCCTTCGGCCCCGGGAGAAAGGAGATCCCGTCCGCATACCGCGAGCTTGGCCAGCCTATCCTCATTCCCGGCTCGATGGGCACCGCTTCGTACGTTCTGGTCGGTACGAGCAAAGGTATGGAGGAGACGTTCGGCTCCACGGCTCACGGCGCGGGACGCGCGATGTCCCGCCATCAGGCGAAGAAAACCTTCAGAGGCGAGGAAGTCGCACGGAACCTGGAAGAGCAGGGTATCTTTGTGAAAGGAGCGTCGTGGAGGGGCATTGCCGAGGAGGCGAGCGGGGCGTACAAAGATGTCGACGAAGTGGTAAGGGTCAGCCACGAGGCGAATATCGGGAATCTGGTTGTGCGACTAAGACCTATAGGCGTAGTGAAGGGGTAATAGGGCGGAGCTGCCGGGAAAGAGTTGCTGGTGAATTCATTTTTCTACTCAGGTTTCTAGCCACAACACTTCATAATCATAACTTGACCTGGTCGCGCATGGTTACGATTCCTGCCTTCGGATGGTCGCGGGTGACGGGTATGCCGTTAGCGAACCGAGCGGCAGCTTCGAGCTCACTGAGCGGTTTCACTGCCTTGATCGCGCCGTCGTTGTAGCCATAGACGTGCTTGGAATGAGCGATTGTTGCGGGGACTCTGAGCACACCGTCTTCTTTGGTCACCTCGTCGAGTTTCAGCTCGAAAGAGTCGGTGAACTGTGCGATTGAATCGTGCTCTGCGGTAGCTTCGTCTTCGTCTTTCTGCTCTGGCTTCGGATACTCTGACTTGTAGCCGTGCGGGAGCACAACGACATCGACGTTCGTGTACTTGATCGGCTTCTCTTCAGGCAGCGGGTATTCGGCATCCGCTCCGGGCTCAGCCAAGGCCTGCAAGAGGGCATCGAGTTCGGCTTCTTCTTCTTCAAGAGCCATTACTGGACCTCACTGTGAAGACGAAAAAAAGGCAACGCGTTTACGGAGGGCAAAAAATAGGGCAACTTTGAGTTGGCAAATATGCTTACTTCACCAAGCAGTCATGAGGTGAGCGTGTACGAACAGTAGTTCCGAAAGGGGTGAGTTCCGAACGCCAGCTGCACCTCATTATCGTGG
>CAZFWT010000055.1:0-11558 GCA_964522635.1 uncultured Halobacteria archaeon
TTAATAATTAATGTGGTTGCTGAAAATTTCGGTCGTTACACGGGCAGGGTATGATCGAGCACGATCTTTATGCCAATTCCGATCAGAATGAGCCCACCAATGATTTTTACCTTGTGCTCAACGAGGTTGCCCGAGAGGTTCCCCACGAACACGCCGAGAAACGATAAGCCGAACGTGACGAGCCCGATGATCAGCGCAGGGAGGAGAATAGCCATCTGGAGAAATGAGAGGCTGAGCCCAACGGCAAGTGCATCAATGCTGGTAGCGAACGCGAGGAGCGCGAGCACAGAGAGATTTGTCGGGTCGAGTTTCTTATCCTCCACATTAGGACTCATCGCATCAGCGATCATTTTACAGCCAATCATGCACAGGAGCCCAAAGGCGATCCAGTGATCGATCCCCGTGATGAACTCTCGTGCGGCAAACCCGCCAAACCATCCGATTACGGGCATGAAGGCTTGAAACGCGCCGAAGAAGAGCGCAATTGTGAGTGCATTGCTAACTTTCGGGTCTCGTATCGTGATCCCGCTCGAGATCGAGACGGCAAATGCATCCATCGCTAAGCCCACGGCGATCAGGAGGATCGTAATCATTTCGCTCGTAAAACTATCCTTTAGCGAACTCTGAGTATTTGATAGTTTGCGTACGTACGTCCGTAAGGTAGGCAGGAAACCGCGAGATGACCTCGATATCGGTCTACTACGTCGCTCAGTTCAGTTCGCTCAGAGGTACTGTTCTGGGTTCGCCTCAAACGCCTTCTTGCAGCCCGGTGCACAGAAGTAATAGGTCGTTCCCTTGTACGAGGTCTTGAACTTTGCGGTCTGCTCAGCCACTTCCATCTTACAGACTGGATCGATTGCCATGGCCTTTTTACTCACCGCCTTTCTTCTTCTCGCCCTGCTTTGCCGGCGGTACGTACTTCCGCAACAGCAATGAGAGCGAGACAACCGTCACGGAACTCAGGGCCATAGCGAGCCCCGCGAGCTCTGGCCGGAACGTGATGCCGAGTAAGGGGTGGAGAATGCCAGCCGCCACGGGAATGAGCGCGGTATTGTAGGCGAACGCCCAGAAGAGGTTCTGCTTTATGCGCGACATCACCTTTTTGCTCAGCTGCACCGCGGCGACGGCGTCCATCAGATCGTTCTTGATCAGCACGATCTCACCGCTCTCGATTGCCACGTCCGTTCCACTGCCGATCGCGATCCCGACGTCTGCCTGTGCCAGTGCGGGCGCGTCATTGATACCGTCGCCGACGAAGGCCACGCGCTCGCCCTTCTCCTGCAGCCGCTGCACCTCTTCTGCTTTGTCCTGCGGTAACACTTCTGCCAATACCCGGTCTATTCCGATCTGCTTTGCGATTGCGTGCGCGGTTCGTGCATTATCGCCGGTGATCATCACCACGTTCAGCCCCATCGCTTTGAACGCGCTAATCGCAGCAGGCGCGCTCTCCTTGAGCGTGTCTGCGATAGCGATGATACCCACGAGTTTATCCTCACGAGCGACCAGAATCGCCGTCTTGCCTTCGTTCTCCAGTTCTGTCACTTTCTCCTCGAGCTCTCGCTGGATCGTAATATCCCGGTCCTCAAACAGCATGCGATTCCCGATGAGTACCGTCCGCCCCTCGACAGTTGCGGTCACCCCGAGCCCGCTGAAGGTGTCAAAACCGTCCGTCGCGTCGAGCTCGATCTCCTTCTCTTCCGCACGGCGTACAATGGCAGCTGCGAGTGGGTGCTGTGAATTCTTCTCCACACTTGCCGTCAATTTCAATAGCTGACGATCGCCGACGCTGAAGCCGAGGACATCGGTCACTTCCGGCTCGCCCGTGGTCAGCGTTCCCGTTTTGTCAAAGATGATCGTGGTTAGTTTCTCCGCGATCTCGAGCGCCTCACCGCTCTTCACGAGCACACCGAGCTCCGCACCGCGGCCGATGCCCACCGTGACCGCAGTCGGCGTCGCGAGTCCAAGTGCGCAGGGGCACGCGATGACGAGCACGGAGATCAATACGGTGAGCGCAAAGAGGAGCGTCTCGCCGAGCAGGACATACCAGACTGCAAAGGCGGTAAGCGCAATCGTCAAGATGGTAGGAATGAAGTAACTCACTGCTCTGTCCGCGATCCGCTGAACCGGTGGTCGTGAGCCCTGTGCATCCTCCACCAGTCTGATAATCTGCGCGAGGACCGTGTCTTTCCCGATCTTCGTAGCCCGGAAGGTGAGCACACTGTTCGTATTCAGCGTGCCACCAACGACCTCATCACCTTTTCGCTTCGCCACCGGCCCCGGTTCGCCGGTGATCATCGATTCATCTACATAACTCTCGCCTGCCACGACCGTGCCATCGACCGGGATCTTTTCGCCCGGTTTCACCACGACCTGATCATCGATTTGTACCTCTTCGATCGGCAGCGTCCGCTCCTGCCCTTCATGGAGCACCGTGGCGTTCCTGGGCTGTAGCCCAATCAGTTTCTTCAGCGCCTCTGAGGTCCTCCCCTTTGCGCGCGCTTCCAGATAGCGGCCAATGGTGAGGAAGGCGGCGAGCATGAGCGCGGTCTCGTAAAAGAGGAATTCGCCCGTAAGCACAAGCCCAAACGTTCCTAGAATGCTCGCGCCAAACGCAACCCCGATGCCCATCGAGTACATCACGTCCATAGTGAGGCTCTTATTCTTGAGCGCGCGGTAGGCTGCGCTGAAGATCGGGTGACTGACGTACACGAATGGGGGTGTGGAGACAACGAGCATGAAGTAAGCCATCGAGAACGGCCAGGTGATCGGCAGATACATAAGGATCAGAAGCGGGATCGCGAACGCGAACCCAACGATGAACCGCCTGCGTTTCGCCTGTAAGTCGCGCTCCCGGATTGCCTCCTCGGAGATGCCCGCATCCTCGCCCGCGAGGCCGAGGTACTGATAGCCCGCCGCTTCAATGGCACGCTTCATGTCCGCGAGCGTTACCAATCGCGGATTATAGGTGACGTAAGCCTTCTCTGCGCTGAGATTGACCGTGACTGCGGAGACGCCGTCGAGCTCTTGAAGCGCCGTCTCGATAATCTTTGCACACATCACGCAGGTCATCCCGCCGACCTTCACGATCGCGCTCTCGTGCACCACGCTGTAGCCCGCGTCTGTCACCGCCCTCTCCAGATCTGCAAGCGTCACGCGGCTCGAATCATACTCGATGCTCGCACTCTCGGTCCCCAGATTCACGTCCGCCCCCGCAACACCCTCAGTACTCAGGAGCGACTTCTGGATCGTCACTGCGCAGGTCGCGCAGGTCATCCCCGAGATCTTCAGCTCTGCCTTCTTCCACTCGGCTGTCATTCTCACCGTAAGCGACGTATGTACGTATGTTCTCAGAATCTCAGTAGGTTATTCGCTTTTCTCCACTCGTGAACGAACTTATTTTTAGATGAAACGCTCAAATCGATCTTTCTTCGCTTTGCAGATCGGGCACACGCCCGGTGGTCCTTCGCGCGCACAGAGGTAGCCGCAGACGCGGCAGCGCCAGATCGGCAGCGGGAGCGCAGAGAGCGTAGGCGCGGCGGGCTGCTTGTGCTGTGCCCGCTCTTCAGGTGGTGGCCGTCGTTCGGGTATCGACTTCACTTCCTGCTCGCCCTCCATGACACGATCCGAGACATACAGACCACAATAGCAGGCACCATATTCCTCGATATCCTGATCACGATAATCGCAGGGGCAGATGATGTCCAGATCCTGCTCCTTCTCTCCTGCGGCCAACCGGCAGGGGCAGGCCCAATAGCCGTAACGCTGCTCGTTGGTCAGCAATCCCCGTACTAACTCTTTAGTATGCTCCAAATCGGGATTCAGATGATAGCCTCCAGCCTCGGCCTCATTATCCAAGCGTTGGTAGAGCTTTTGCACCCGTTCCTCGCTCACGTCACGCTCGTCCATTATCCCAAGACCTCCCGAATCCGCTTCTCCTGATAACCCTGGATGATTGTTCCGTTGTTGATCACGATCGTGGGGAATGCACGTGTGGACGTATGTCGCGCCATGTCAGCTAAAATCTGCTCTTTCTCAGCGCCCGCGAGCAAGTCGACATAGACGTAATCGAACGCCACGCCCAACTGCTCGAGCAGCTTTTTCGTCTTCTTACACCAGACGCAGGTGCTCAATGCGTAGAGGACTACCTGCCCCTTATTCTCCCCTTTGACGTGCGTCAGGCTCATGAAACCATCACCAATCAGTTACCCCAATAAACATACATTACATTGCAGACCAGGGGATAAATAAATACTAGTCGCGTTCTTACCGTGAATCCGGGAGTCTTTGCGGTGTTTCGCTCCCTGGCCGGTTTATAGACCGATTTTCGTCCGGTTCGCTTCGATATGTGCCAGCATCGCATCGGCTGCTTTGATCGGGTCGGTCTCGAGGTTTAATAAGCTTCCGGTCAGCTGCCTCAAGTCCTCCGTCAGGAGTGTGACCAACCTGGGCGCACCGGTAACCGTGGGCACGGGATTGACGTACGTGAAGAGCCCGAATGCCAGTGCGAAGACGGCATCGATGGTAGCCTTCTGCTCCATGTATTCTGGTGCCGCAGCGACCACCGGGAGATCAGGTATGGGCACACCGCCCAGTGCATGGCCGATCGTTGCGAATAGATCAGCTAAACGACCCGTATCAGTGCAGGTGCCGTAGCTCAGAACCGGTGGTATGTTCAGGCGCTCACAGAATCCGCTGAGACCCGGACCTGCGAATGCCACTGCCTCGGGACTGCAGAGACCCGCGACCTGCAGGGCGCCGTTGCCGCAGCCCAGCGAGAGCACGAGAATGTCACGTTTGAGTAGCTCCCGTGCTATGCGAACGCTGTGCACGTCCTGCCCGGAATCCCGCAGCGTGGTGCAGGAGACGAATCCGGCGAGTCCTCGTAACGTACCGTCCTTAATAGCCGTTATAAGCAGTTCAAGCGAGCCGCCAAGAGCTGCAAGGATGCTCTCAGTCGAAAACCCAACCAGCGCTTCTCTCACCGGTAACGCTCTCACGGGCTTGACGTTCTCTCGACGGTCCTTGAAATTATCGACCGCCATCTGCAGCAGGTGCGCTGCCTGTTCTCCTGCCTGTTCAGGCACGTAGTTGATTCGATCAGTAATACCCTCAAAGGCGACTAATTCGCTCACCGGCACGAGCTTGAAGTTGTATTTTCGGGCGTACAGTGGATCGATAGGCATCGAGCAGTTCATGTCGGCCGCGAAGAGGTCCACGCAGCCGCTGGCGAGCACTGCTTCCTGCATGATCCAGTTAGTTGCCCGTGAATCCGTAAAATACATCATCCATTTCCCATCGCTGGATCCTCTCCTGCCCGGTCTCGATGTTCGCAATGACCCGCAGACCCTTTGCGCCCGCGGCCTTTGCCTTCTCCCGCCATGACTCTTCCCGGGCCAGTTGTACCATCGCGAACCCGAGAAACGGCTCGTGACCGTTCGGCAGCACATTCACATAATCCAGGTCCAGAACACCGAGATCGACACGCATAGGATGCGGCCTCGGGATCCCGAAGAGGATGTCCTGGCAGTATTCGTTGACGATCTGGCTCTGGTACGCCATTGCCAGACCGAGGCGCATGGCCTTGAGCGCGAGGCTCGCGTAATAGCCATCAACGTTGGTAAGGCACGAGCTCGTGGCCAGCATCATCTCAGCATAGATCCCGCCGGGGAAGATATCCAGCTCTCGCCAGACCTCTTTGCGCTCATCAGGCGCTAAGGCATCCACAACAAGGCTCGCGTAATAGTATTTGCGGTTAAAATCGGCCTCTACAAAATCGCAGAGCCGAATGGCAGTCTCCTGCAGGGATCCCGAGCTCGAAATGAAATGCCAAAACGCTCGAAAAAATCACTCAATTTCTCGGGTTCCTGTATCGCAAACGGTGTTTTGCCCTCCGCAGTGGCGCGTAGCGTCTTGATGGTCTGATCGGTGTGGTACTGGTACGTGGATGCGCCCAGCACATTTCGGAGCAGCATCATCCGCATCGCCATGCCATCGGCCGTGATGCCGCACACGCCACGTTTATCCCTGGACGCATCGGCACGGCACGGGCCATTGGAGCACAAATCGCTGCGCGTGCCCGCCTGGCAGAACGGACAGCGTCTTATCAGGATCGCCGCCCATACCCTGTGCTTCAAAGCGGTCCCAGATGTTGTTCATGCCATCCTTCTTGATCCGCTCGTACACGCGCGAACAGATTCGTGATACGAAATCCTGTCCTTCTCCATTTTTACCTCCCGCTATGTCCATCATAAACGTACGGACAAGTTAAGTAAGCATACATACACCGTGCGCAACTCTTTTGTGTGGTGGCAGCGAATGTGAAGATAGTTCTGAATTCCGCGATCGCTACGGTTACGAGGCTGTGACGTTGAAGGGGGGAAAGGAACGAGGAGGAAGTCAGAAGACGCTTGCTGGCTCGTTTGCGAAAGCGCTCAAGAGCTTCAGCATGAGCCTTCCCCTGCTGCTCGGCGTCATTCTTCTCTTAGGACTCTTCCGCGTCTTCGTGACGAGTGCGATGATCTCCTCTGTTTTCACGGGTGCCGTGGTGCGCGATACCGTGATTGGTGCGGTCATCGGGAGCGTCTCCGCCGGTAACCCGATCGTCAGCTATATCATCGGCGGTGAGTTGCTCGCGGCGAAGGTGAGCCTCTTTGCCGTCGCGGCCTTCATCGTTGCCTGGGTGACGGTCGGCGTCGTCCAATTCCCCGCGGAAGCTGCGATCCTGGGGAGGAGGTTCGCTACCGCACGCAACGTCCTCAGTTTTATCTTCGCCATCGCAGTCGCGATCCTCACGGTTGCTACGGTGGGGGTGCTCACATGAACGAGACGGGCGTATCAAGAAAACGAGGCACTTGGAAGGGGAAGGCGGAAGGAACGATGAAAAGGAAGAAGGAGATCTCTTATGGGCTCTATTTCCTCGGACTCGTGCTCCTCCTGTATCTCGTTCTGTATCTGCTTGAGCCCGCCAGCATCCAGAAAGCGCTCCGGGCAAGTGGCGAGGTGCTCGTAACGATAGCGCCGATCCTGGTGATTATTATCGGCTTTATGGTGCTCCTCAATTATTTCATCACGCCGAAAACGGTCTCAAAATATATGGGGCAGGGCTCGGGCGTGAAAGGCTGGCTCCTGGCCATCACCTCCGGAATACTGAGCCACGGCCCGATTTACATCTGGTACCCGCTCTTGCAGGAATTGCGTGAAGCGGGTATGCGCAGTGGTCTGGTCGCCGCGTTCCTGTACAATCGCGCGATCAAGCTCCCACTGCTGCCCTTGATGATCTATTACTTCGGCACGATGTTTGTGGCCGTGCTGCTGGTTTATATGGTCATCGTGTCGGTAATTGAGGGGAAATTGATTGAGTTCATCGAAAGCTAGGTCAAGAATCAGGAGTTACTGTAGTAAGCAGGTGTTCTGATGGGGCGTATGAATTCAGCCAAATCGAAGCTGAGAACACGTCGCGCGTTGTGTGGTATCTGCTCCGCCGGCTGTGGCGTTGTGGTCACGTACGATGCGGACGGCAGAATCGCGCTGGTGGGGCCCGATGAGAGCTCGGAGCTGGGGCATCATCTGCAAGCTGGGCGAGCAGTCGCCTGAGATAGTGTACTCTAAAGATCGTGTGTTCTACCCATTACAGCGTGTGGGTAAAAAGGGCACCTACGAGTTTGAGCGTATCTCGTGGGACGAAGCGCACGACATTATCGTCAGCAAGCTGAACGAGATCAAGGCACCGTGCCGCGTTCTCAAAACCACCGGGAAACTCTTATATCGCCTGACACAGTAGCTATTACCAAACGATGAACGTCCCCAAGAAAGTAATCATTATGGGCGCAGCGGGCCGGGACTTTCACAACTTTAACGTTTATTTCAGGGATAATCCCGCATACCGTGTTGTCGCATTCACCGCGACCCAGATACCGGATATAGAAGGCAGAACGTATCCTGTAGCACTGGCGGGCGGCTTATACCCGGAAGGCATCCCGATCTTCGCGGAAGAGGAGCTGGTCAGTCTGATAACAGAGCATGCGATCGATCGTGTCATCTTTGCGTACAGCGATGTGCCTTATGAGTATGTGATGACGAAAGGTGCGGCAGTCAACGCTGCCGGTGCGGATTTCATCATGCTGGGCCCGCATGCGACCATGCTGCGAAGCCGCGTGCCCGTGATCTCCGTCTGTGCCGTGCGTACCGGCAGTGGCAAGACCTCGGTAAGCAAGAAGCTCTGTCAGCTCCTTCTAGCGCGCGGCAAGACCGTGGTTGTGGTGCGGCATCCCATGCCCTATGGCAACCTTGCAGAGCAAGCAGTGCAGCGGTTCTCATCCTACGAGGACATTGAGCGTATGGGATGCACGATAGAGGAGCGGGAAGAGTATGAGACGCATATCGATGTGGGCTGTACCGTCTATGCCGGTGTGGACTATGAGAAGATCCTGCGACAGGCTGAGACTGAAGCGGATATTATCATCTGGGACGGCGGCAATAATGATTTCTCGTTCTTTAAACCCGACTTGAATATCGTGGTTGCCGACCCGCATCGTGCCGGCGATGAAGTGACCTACTACCCGGGTGAGATCAATGCACGCATGGCAGATGTGGTCGTGATCAATAAGCAGGATACCGCGGAACTGGAGAAGATCGAGCAGGTACGCCGGAATATCATGAAGGTAAACCCTGATGCAAAGATCATTGATTCGGCATCGCCGATCACCGTCGAGCGCCCGGAGCTCATCAAAGGCAAACGGGTGCTGGTGGTCGAGGACGGACCCACACTGACACACGGCGGCATGAAGTACGGTGCGGGACTCATTGCGGCCCGTAAGGCAGGCGCGAAAGAGATCGTCGACCCACGACCGTTCATCACCGGCACGATCATCGAGACCTTCCGCGAGTATCCGGAGATCGGGCCGCTGCTGCCCGCTATGGGCTACAGCGAGGAGCAGATCAAGGATCTGGAGCAGACCATCAACGCAGCCGAGTGCGATGCGGTCGTTATCGGCACGCCGATCGATCTGACGCGCGTCATAACCATTAACAAGCCCGCAACACGGGTACGGTACGGCATTAAAGAGATCGGGGATGCCACGCTGGAAGCGGTGGTTGATACGTTCTTAAAACAGGTAAACCGATGAGCCTGATCGTGGTTGCGCTTGGCGGGAACGCAATTATCAAAAAGGGCGAACCGGGCACCTTCGCGCAGCAGTTCCGCAACACCTATGAAAGTATGGGCTATATCGCGCACCTGATCAGAGCGGGGCACCAGGTGGTGCTGACCCATGGGAATGGACCCCAGGTGGGGTTTATCATGATACAGGCAGAAGCGGCCGCGGGAAAGGTTCCCACTGCGCCGTTACATGTGGACGTCGCACAGTCGCAGGGCAGTATGGGATATATGGTCGCCCAGAGCCTCATCAATCAGCTACAGGCGCACAGCATCGATATCAGCGTGGCCGCCGTGGTGACGCAGGTGCTTGTCAATCGAGACGACCCGGCCATGCAGCATCCGACCAAACCGGTCGGCGCGTTTTATACCCGTGAACGGGCCGCTGATCTGGAACGCCTCGGTCATGCTATCGTGGAGGACAGTGGTCGCGGCTGGCGGCGTGTCGTGCCCTCACCCCGACCCATAAGGATCGTCGAGGCTGATATCATTAAGGAGCTGGTTGAGGCAGGGACCATTGTCGTGGCATGTGGCGGCGGCGGCATACCGGTCGCCAACGAGAACGGTACCCTGAAGGGTGTGGATGCAGTGATCGATAAAGACCTGGCGTCGAGCCTGCTCGCGGTCGAGCTAAAGGCCGATGTGCTCATGTTCCTGACCACGGTGGACCGGGTGGCCCTGAACTATAACACGCCGCAGCAAATAGGCCTGGACAGGCTGAGCCTGGCTGAAGCCCAAAAGTACTTGAGCGAGGGGCAGTTTCCGCCCGGGAGTATGGGGCCCAAGATCGAAGCGGCGGTCGAGTTCGTGGAAAACGGTGGCGAGCAAGCCGTTGTTTGTAGGCCTGAGTCGGTCGTTGAGGCGCTTGCGGGACGGGCAGGAACAGTGATCGAGTAAAAGTAAATTTTAGGGCGAAATTGCACGTGTAGTGGTTTTTGAAAAACACTAAAATGTCGAAAAATCACCCGAAAACATAAAGGATGGAACAAAAAAGAAAGGGGGTAAATCAGAATTTCCTGTAGTTTGCGGCAAAAAAAGAAAAATGAATAGGCCTAATATACCCCCATATATCGCCTTGGATAGACATTATTATAACTTTACGCTTTTGCTTTCAATGTTATTTCCAGCGAAGAGACGTTTATCTTATCTCCGTTTTCCCCTACGAGCTGCTCTGTTCCCATCTTTATGTCCTTCACGTCTACTCCCTGCATGAACTTATTCCGTACTACCTCTGCAGTATCTACGGCCCGTGAGATCGCTCTACCTCTTGCTTTGATTAATACCTCGTCACTCAAGCCGTTGTTAAACTGCGTCACTACTGCCAGGACATAGCTCATCACTGACTTATTTCCGATATAAATCACGTTGTCTTCTCCAGACATTTTCGCATCACCACGCTATACTATATACTCAAAGTATATAAACTAAACAAATTTGCTTTTTTCCTCCAGAAAACCCGCTAACCAAAAATACGAAGCGGCCTACGAAAGCGGCTTTGATAACGCTTTTTTTTCTCAATTTTTACCGGTACAAATAATGCGAAGGTTTATCTACTCAGCTGTTACAACTACTATTGTGGAGCGTTGTCATAATGTTCGAAACAGAAGATCTTTTGGTAAGGGAATATTTTAGAAAAATGATCGGGGAAGACGGACTGAAGATAATGAAAGATATTCCAGAGGGTGAAATAACTGAAAGCGAGATCGTAAAGCTAAACGATACAAAACCCTCCTCTATAAGAAAAGTTCTCTACAAGTTATATGTGAGTAGGAATGCCGAGTACAGGACTGAACGTGATGATAATAGTGGCTGGATTACTTATTTTTGGAGCTTTAATTCCGATAATGTCAAGAAAATGATGGATAAAGAAGCGGATGACGAGTTACATGAATTAAGAAAGAAACTCGAATACGAAAGAAGCGGAGAGTTTTACCAATGCCACTGTCAATGTGTTTTATTTGCAGTGGCAGCGGGACAGGACTTCTGGTGTGAGGATTGCGAATCACAATTCGAACATTTTGATAACGGGGGTCTAATAAAAGAGTTAGAGGAGCAGATAGAAGAAAGAGAGAAAGCGAGAAGGGGGGATTAAGGGCGACGGAGAGCGGGCAATCGAAGGAATCTAAGCCAAAGGCTCATCCAAAACGCAAATTATTTTTGCGCCGTAAATAGAATCTTCTGGGCTTCACCGTCTTTTTGTTCTGATTAGCTCTGCTAAATTCTGCCATTCTGTGATAAAAATAAAGGGGCTGTTTCATCTGAAGAAGTGAATAGCCGCATTAAATATCCGGTCGGCTATCAGAGAGGTTGTCGAGTAGAGCTCATACCACCTGTTGGAGTGTTTGCGCTGAGGTTGCTATGAGCCCCCTCACAGAACCGGACGTGAGGTTTTCCCTCATCCGGC
>CAZFWT010000056.1:0-10544 GCA_964522635.1 uncultured Halobacteria archaeon
GCCTTCGAGTTCGAAGAGGGACTCGTTAAAATCTAGGATGACCTCAACCTCTGAAATAGCAGCATCGCTGCTGTTGATTACCCGGATGCCAAACCGGACATTATTATCCGGGAGGACTTCATAGCCGCGTTTTATCTCGATGTCTGCCATTGGCACTAACAGCTAACAGGTATGCAGGCGGGATATTTTAATTTTGCGGATTCGTGCTACCTACCTCAAGACAAAGGAATGATGTAGATCAGAGAAGGCATTCCGCGAGCTTTAGCTACGGCCCTTGTGGCCGTACCAATTATAGAAGCTCCGGATAGTTCTCTATGACATGCGCAGAAGATAAATTTGAAGGTGGTGCTCGACACTTTATTCCTTCTTCCCGATCGTCGCGCCGCAATTGGTGCAGAATCTCGTTCCAAGGGGCAGCTCCGCGTTGCACTCCGGACAGATTACGACCTTCTTCACGTCCTGCGCTGATGATCCGGACATCTGGGGCGCGCCGCCAACAATCACGGGTGCGCCACCGCCGCCAGTTACTACGGTCGTAGCACCGGATGAAGCACCCTGCGCCCTCGTCGCTGCCGTTACGCCCATCTGCTCGAGCGCTTTCGATGCCATGCGCTCCAGCCGGTCATCGCCCCTGCTCGAGATCTCCTGGATCGTCTGCACGAGCTCGTCCTTATCCTCCAGTTGACCCTCGTAAACCTTCATGATCTGCTCCGCGCTTAGCGATTTGTACTTCTCCTTGAACGCTTCTGCAACCGCAGCACTATCGCCCGCGGCAAGCGCGAGGATCTGCTCATCGGTGAGTGCTTTGCCCTTCTCCATTCGTGCCAGTTCCGCGAGATACTCCGCCTGCTTACCTTCGGTCATGGAAATAAGCGACTCAGCCGAGACAGTAGAACGCGCTTTGAGTCGCTCGGCTTCAATTTCCGCCAGTTTCTGCTGTTTCTCAAGGTCAAGCGCTTGATAGCCCGCGGCATCTTCGCGCTTTGCTGCTTTCATTTCTTTTAGTATTCTTATGCCACTTCTAGCATCCTCTTCGTCCCTTTCCCGTTCGTAATCAGTTCGCATTTTCTGTAGTTCTACGTCATTCTGGACATCGAGCCGCTTGAACATCCACTCCCGTGCGAACACGCGATCCTCTTGATTCTCCATGAAGATCTGCTTGAGTTCGCTCATTTCGTTCCCGCGTATGAGTTCGTCCTTATCGATCTCGTGCATGAACTTCTCCAAGTCCTCCGCATTTCTGAGTTCGTCGATCTTATCCTCGGTCAACCTGGCCCGAATTTGTTTTACCAACTCACTGCGCTTCTTCTCGAGCTCCTCCCCCTTCACCGCTCTGCCGAGCTTACCTTGTTTCTCAATTATCTCCGTCCAGTAGCTCTCGTCGTAATCGAAGTACGGCATGTGTATGAGCTTGACCCCAACCCGGCTCAATGTCGTGCTCAACTCATGCTCGAAATCCTGCCCAAGCTCTCGCTTCAGCTCAAGATTGCCGTACAACTCCTCGAACGAGTACTGCTTCAGCTTCGATTGGAGTACATTGAGCATTTCGTTTCGCAACAGTCCCTGAACCTCTGATACCGCAACGTGCTCCCGGCCCTTCATGAGGTTGTTGAAGAACATTATCGGCTCCTCAGTATTCGCTACGATCCGCCCTTTCACACCCGCATCAAAGTTCTCCTTCGTTCGCAAACCGCCGATGCTGAAGTCAAGAGCAACATCAGAATCATCGACGAGTATCACCGTTGCCTTCCCCGCAAGATTCAGGGTCTTTATCGCCTGGGTAAGTCCACCCACGGTATAGGTCCCGGGTGGCAATTCGCCTGAGAATCGCCCGCCTTGCAGGAACAATGCCTTCGTACCCGGCATCACGGTGAGCTTCTTGCTGAAGAGCCCCTTGATGTCACTGACCTCAAAGCGTTGAGCAAAATCGCTCGGTGCCCGTTGCCAAACGCTTATCTTCCCTTTCTCATCCACAACAGGTGTCGCACCACTCCGCTGCTCGTCGTAATCACTGATGCGAGCGCCGCAGTTCGGACAGAACTTATAGCTTGGACCCACAAGCTCACCGCAACTGCTGCAGGTTATTCCCGAGAGCGGACTGCCACACGCTGAGCAGAATTTGCTCTTCTTATCATTCTCTGCTCCACAATTGCTACATTTTATCTTACCAAACATTTTTCCCTCACTTCCCCCCTTTTACCCCCCAATAGTCTTTACCTATGCTCTCCTTATCTTACCCATACTGTGCGTCTCTTTATAATGGTTGTTACAGCAAACCTGTAATCCTTGGCTATCTCAGTGGTTCGCCACATTCTGGACAGAACTTCTCGTCCTCGGAAACGGCTTGCCCGCAACGAGAGCATTTTTTAGTCCGCTTTTCTGCCACACCGATGCCACCCTTTAGTATTCCAATATCGCCTGTCTTAGTAGCACCGGTGCCTAGGATCTCACCAATACTGCCGATATGGATATTGACAGGTCGTTCTGACACCTTTTCATCCTCCTTTGCTACATTGATATATCTATCAAAACTGAGTTCAGAAGGTCTATCAGTTTCGTCGAAGTAAGAAACGCGAATCACAAGAGGTAGCTTACCATGCTCCTTGGGTTTGATTCCCAAGGTTACCTCTGCTTGTGCCGCAGGATCAAGCGTTGGTATTGCATTCACACCACCCATCTCTACAGGCCCCGAAAGAGTTAACATAATGTTCTGCGCTCTGCCTGCACCACTATTACTGATGGTGGCATGCAACTGCTCCCACGTGTTAACCTTAAACCCGGTATCCGCGGTAATAGTGATGTCCAATTTTGGCTTTTTTCTCGCACCCTCTGATTCTTGTGCTTTTTTAACTAACCCCCTGCTCTTTCTCCCTTTCCTGTATGCGAAGACAACCAGAAGAACAGCAGCCAAACCGATAATGCCGCCGTAGAGATATGCGCGCTCAACAAAGGGTGAAGCTTCTACCCTGCTCACGCGCACAACAGATGTAGCAACGCTGTCCGGGAAAGAATCTACGAGCCCCATCTCAAGTGTCGACTCGGTAAGAACGGCGTGGAGCTCGTACTCCTCTCCGGCTCCGAGATCCTTCGTACCGAAATTTACGATCGCTTCCCAAGTTCCTTCATCAGATAACGTTGGAGCATTTTGAACCCACCACTGATTGGTTGTAAGGGGATGAACGATTACATAGAAATTCAGCCCCGGTCTCAATCCCGAATACGTTCCTTTCGCAGCATAGCCCTCGGGAGACCATGAAAGCTCCTCGCCTTCTTTCGGCGCAGTAATGGCGATCTCCGGTGCTGGTATAGAAATAGTAAACGTTTCGTCAAAGAAAACAGGAACGTTACTGGCGGTCTTTGGTATACCTTCGCTCAACTTGACCGAATGTCCGCTTACATGAAGATAGAGTGGTGATAATTCAATCTCTGTGCCTCCCGGATTCGTGGCTCGTATTTGGAGTACATCTCCAGGCGCCGCAAAGAAGGCAATAGGTGAACCATTCCAAGTGGCGCGGCCATCTTTGGTAGAGACACCGTCACTGTCGAGAAGAACTGTCTTCCCATTTACAGTTACTTCTAGATCGTCATCCACCACGAGCGAGGTCTCCGGCGAAGGCCCGCCTGAAAGGGTGTACATAAAGCTATCAGCAGTTGCAGTAGTGGTAAGATTGTCGTATAGGGGTTTTCGCAAAGAGGCGACTGAAAAAGACATACACTCACAGTCAAACAACCAAGATTCCTCGGGATCATCGACTACCTCGATTGATAGGCAATACCTGCCCGGAGTTTCTGGAACCGTATAGCTCAAGCTCGCACTCTTAGTTTCACGGACCGGCAAATCGGATACTTTCGTTTCATCTGGTTGTACCACGTCTCCATTCGGCTCTTGCACATACAGAAGGATATTAAACGTTCCCGTCTTTCCTCCGGTATTTTCAGTGAGAACAGTTATGTCTAGCGTTTCTCCTCCTGCAAGTGTGGCGGAAGCAGGTGTTATACTAAGAATTTCCGCGTCCCAACCGTAGAGTGATGGCGAGCCTTCACCACAACGCAAATGTGAGCAGTCTGCCGATTGTTCGCCCGTGATGCTGAGAGCCGGAGTCGTAGTTGATGCAGACAGGGATGTTGAGACGGGAATTACTGAAAAGGACGTGCATTCGCAATCAAACAAATAAGATAATCCTGGATCGTCCAGTATTTCGACGGAGAGGCAATAATCTCCTTGTATATTCGGAACCGTATAACTCAGGCTTACACTCTCGCTCTTGCCAACTGATAAATCGTATATTTTCGCTCTATCTGGCTCTACCACTTCGCCGTTCGGGTTCTGGATTTTTAAGAGAACGTTGAATGTCCCGGTCTTCTCACCAGTATTTTTGATGAGGGCATTCACCTTCAACTCTTCTCCAGCATCAAGCGTGAAAGATGATAATGTTAGGCTTACGACTTCGGCATCCCAATTTCCATCCCATGAAGGAGATCCCTCACCGCAGTTTAAAGCCGAACAGTCAGTGGCTAGGGTAGCATACACAAATGTTCCGTTTACTACAGCCGCTGTGCACAAAACAATCAAGAGCCATAAAAATACTTTATTAGCCATTAATATCTCCTCCTCTTTTTCTCATTAAATATGTTACGATTATTAGCCCAAAGACTCCTATTAGAATCCCGAAGCCTGGTGTTGATCTTGCCGAATTCCTCTTTTCAGACCAGAACATTTTCTGAACGGCGTAATATGCCGGCTTCTTCCTCATTGAATAGTTACTTAGATCTCCTTCAACGGCTATTATGCCAAACCACTCCTCAGGATTGTCCGAATCGTGCGTGTTCTTATCATCGCTGAAGCAATCATTTTTCCACCATTCATCATTCCATTCGAAGACAATGCCGCCGGCGCAACCAGCCGCGATAAGGTCATTCCACCGCTCTGCTAGGCTGGTTGCCTGCATTTCTTCACTGTTTCCGCCATAACCAAAATTCCCCTCACCGATGGGGCTCGTACTATAGCCAAACTCCGTTATCAAAAGAGGCTGATCTGGGTATTTTGCCTTTAAAGAGCGCACATAATCAGAATAGCCTTTATAGCTAACCTTAGCCGGCCAATAGGAGTACACGTTAAATCCGACAACGTCAAAAAAGGACATATCGAGGTCGTCCAATGGCGGCCAATTGGCGTGCGTTATAAAGTGATTCGGGTTCGGATCGCGTGAGCGGGTATACTCATAAAGCTCTTTCAGGAAGCGTTCAGTCTCTTCTTTACCTGCACGATCAACAGCATCGACGTGCAATTCATTCCCCAGACACCACCCGATGATACAGCATTTATCCCTGTCTCTATTGAGAACCTCTGTGATGTGTGTTTTGCATGAATCCTTGAATGACGCATCAGAGAAATTTCCGCCGGTGGGGATCCAGATACCTTCAATCACTTTAATATTGTATTGCGTTGCGTTATCGAGGATCCCTTCAGGAACCCAATCATAGGTTCGGATGATATTAATATTCGCATCCTGCATCCATTCAAAGTCCTGCGCATAGTTTGCTGTTCCAAACTCGAGACAGCCCTCACCGGGCATGTGCGGGCTATATGCGACACCCTTTACAATCTCGGTGAAGCCACCATTTGCATACACTTCTCCGGCCACTGCACTTTCGATTAATGATACGAGCACAGTCAGCATGACTATGATCATGAGGTATCTTCTCTCCTTTTTAGAAAGGAGGGTTTGCCTGATGCCGCTTTTCCAAGCTTTACAGGGCAATCTACCTGTTCACCTCGTGGAGAAAGTTACCTTGCCCCTTTACTACTGATAAAAGTTCTTTTGCTTATATTGGTTGTTACGAGAAAACTGTAATCGCTGGACTATTTCAATTCCTCCCTACATTCTGGACAGAACTTCTCGTCCTCGGAAACCGCCATTCCACACCGTGGACACTTTTTTTTCCCTCCTGCACTGATAACTGACCGCTGCACCACGCTGTCCTTCACGACAGTGCCAATATGATAAAAGTGCTGCACGATGTTATCCTCTATATAGCCTTTGACCTGAATTCTTTTCTCAAGTTCATCAAGGATACCATGATAAAAACCAGTCAGGGCCTCTTCCTTTTCCGCCCACGCCTTCAAAATGAGTTTTGATCTTCGCGCACCACCAACCACTTCTATCTGTGCTGCGTACTTCAGCTCTTTCACACCTTCTGCGTAGAATCGAGCGGTGGCACGGTAGAGCTGCGGAGTCTCCGTTATCGAAGCGGGAAGCATGTACATGTTCATGTCCTTCAAGATATCCGACGTAACCTCGAAGACGGTCTTTGCTGGCATTTCCCGCTCCTTCGTCGTTTCTTCGGCCTTCGTTAGTTCACTCACGACTGCTCGCCAGGCGTCTTCATCAATTTTCTTGAGTTTGAGCAGAGGGCAGACGATACTCAAGGTCTTAGGAGCAACATCCTCTTCTTTTGTCTTTTTGCTCGCATAGTCGTAATAGGTCACTCTACCAGAGACTTCGCAATCGCCACATTCGCCTGTCGGCCTGATCTCAAAAGTAACCGTCTTCGATTCACCGGGTTTTAGTAACGCAATCAGTTTTTCGTTCTCTTTGAGCAGGAAGACCTCTGGCACAAAGAGATGAATTTTTAGGTCGCTCATGGGCTCGATTGTAGGGTTTTCTACTTTGATTTTATGAAGGATGTTTGCACCTTTGTAGCCAAACGCTGAGGTTATAATTAGCCCCTGTTCGGGTTTGATGAGTGACTTACCTGCGGACTTATCTTTCGGGGCTTCTTTCTCGGGTTTCGGCGGTTCTGAAGGTGGCTTTGGTTTTGTCGCGTCTCCAACACCACCTCTTCTACCCCTACGTGATATGCCGATACCCGCCATGAGCATGATTACGAGTACAGCAGCGCCTATGATGTAGAATGGCGGAACGGAGCCAAACGCTGGGTATGTTAATATTTGTTTTGGCGTGGGTGTTGGTGCTGGTGTGGGCGTCCAAGATGAAGGCGTTGGCGCTGGTGTTGGTGCTGGTGTTTGCACCGGCTGTGTGGTTGGTGCTAAACTTCCGCCCAGAGCCGAGACGCCGTCAAAATCGATCGCATCGGCAAAGTCGTAGAGCGTGTCACGGTCGCTGTTCGTGTTGACGAAGACCACGAAACGGTCGTTGATGCCAACGTAAAGCACATACTGATTATCGTCCTTTGTGTAGGCCTCCCACGCGGGGTAGCCCTCGACGGTAACGGTCTTCGCATAGCCATCAGCTGATTCATAGGAGTAGAAGCCCTGCCAGGCAGCCCACCAGCCGACCTGCTGGTACGCCGAATCCATGATGCCCACATCGGCAGTTAGCTCCTCGTTGCCCGACTTCGTGTACGACTCCATTGCCATGCTCCATGTCCCTTCACCCGAAGTAAACGTCTGCCCAAATGGCTCTTCACCGTCCCAGCCTGAAGGTGCTCCCGGCAGAAACTCGATCAACGTGTTGTAATGCACCGCATCTGCGGACATTGGTGGTGGTGTTGGCGCTGGTGTTGGATATGTAGAAATAGGTGTTGTTGGTGATGCAATAGTGACCGTTTTGGCTGAAGACCAACCGCTTGTTAAGCCGTACGCATCCGTCGTCTGAGCTCTAACGTAGTACATACCAGGACTGCTCCAGGCATGAGATTGCGAGGCCGAATAACCTGAATTCACCAGCGACGTCCAGCTGCTGGTTCCGTCGCCCCAATCAAACTCATACTGGACGTTATCGCCGTCGGCGTCTGTTGCAGCAGTTGAATAACTATAACCGGTCCCCGTATACCCAGAAGAAGGACCAGATATGGCGGTAGGTGCGCTCGGTGGCCTATTTGTTGGTGTGGGCGTATAACCGCCACCACTGCGGACTATAGGTGTCGGTGTTGGCGTTGGTGTCGGTGTTGGGTAAAACGTTGGTGATGGGTAAGGGGTTGGTGTTGGTGTTGGCGATTCCGCCTCCAATATCAAATTAACTAGTTGCGGATTTGACGCGGCCCTTGGTATGACGACTGTATCTGTATTCCCGGCACCATCATCCGCGCTGATCTCGATGTTATCGCCTGCTGCATGGGCTTCGTTCGGCTTCAAATTACCAAGATTGACCGAATACCAGCCGCCACTCGCCGTGACCGTTGACGGCACTGAACTTCCGGTCGCGAGATTCGAGACCATTACGGTAACACCATCGACCGGAGTTGTCCCGTCGCTGTCAAAGACCTGCCCGTAGATCGTAAACGGAACACCTAGTGCCTGAACCGGAAGTATCAGTCCTAAGAGTGCAACCGCAACAAGTACAACGAGACCTATTCCAACATTAACAAATTTTTTCACGAAACGCTTCTCCTCCTGCGCTGCTTCACCGTCAGTGGGCAAAAGGGCTTTCCATCAAATTTTGCAAACTTCTTGTAAACAGGTAACTTCCTTTCACTCTCTATCTCCGCATACTTTTCCACCTAGGGTTCCCATTTAGGATATGGAACTCCTTCAGCCTTTGCATAAGCTGATACTTTTGGAGATACCTCTATCTTCGGCGAAAACTCTACCTTATAACCACTCAAATCTGCACCACAGCTCATACAGAATCTGCTTCTTTCAGGGATCTCTTTACCGCAGTTCGGGCAGTACATTTTGCTACTTCTCCCGTGCCTTCCTTTGCCCGCGTACAAATTCGCCGAGTTCGTTAATAAAGTTTTCGTTTCCTTATACTCACCGCACCAGCAATATACTATCCGTTGCGCCCTCTTCTGGCGTGATGAGCTCTCCTTTCCCTTCTTCTACCATTGTGTGGAAAGCACCCAGCACGATCTTCCGCGGTACCTGGTACTTCTCACCAACCTTATCGACTCTGAACTGAAGTGTGCCCTCGTCGATCTCCGTGTTAAGTTTAGCAACCATCGCCGCGATCTCCTCCTCGATCGGCACAGGCGCGAACCATTCCGCAAACTGCTTCGTCTTCTTGTCACTCGTGTTGTAAACCAGCGCGCGCTCGTTCAGATCAACGAGGTATACGCTCTTCATCATGTTCAGGATAGTCTGCACCTTACCGGTTACCCACTCAGTCCAGCCGGTGGGCGAGACGAGCACCAGGGCTTTGAACGAGTTCGTAGTGCGTTCTTCTGCCTCGATGAAGCCGGTTATCTGGTCAACGACGTCTTTGCCGGATTTCTGGTACACGAACCCTTCTTCCGCTACCGGCACGATGAACTTGGCCTCGAAGCCAACGGCGACGTGCTGACCGAGGATGCCTTGGGTGATCTTTGCAACGATTTCATTTTTCCTCGTCTCTACCGTCCACACGTTCTTAGTGAATTGCTCACCCGTTAGTGGATTGACCACGCCTTGGCTCGAGAGTCGCGATTGCAACAGGGAAAAGTAATTCAATCGTAAGAAGTCGACATCCTCCATCGTGAGCACCTTATCCCGCAACGTCTCCTCATCTTCTGAGAGGATATCATCTATCGTCTGCTTTGTCTTTTCCAGCTCTTCCATCTGCTCTTTCACACTCGCCGTTAACTGAAGGATATTCTGCAATTCGGTACTCATGCGTTCGCGTTGCTCGGCTTCAATCTCATCAAGCCTGCTCTTGAGCTCCTGCTCACGCTCCAGAAGCGCTTGCTTCTGCATGGTCAGCTCCTCTTCACGCTGCTTCATCTGCAGCTTCTTATCCTTCCAGTCGTTGACCATGCTTGCAACCGCGCCTTTCACATCCCCCAAGCTCTCGCCAATGAGCTCCTTGATTACCTGGCGGTACCGTGCCTTCTCGACCTGATCACGATATCCATCGACCGCTTCCTTCTGAGCCTGAACGCTCTTGTCCAGCGCTTGTGCTTCCTTTCTCGCCTCTTCTATAAGGTGCTGCGCTTCGCTGAGCACATCGCCCATCGCACCGGTGTCTTTGAAAAAGGTCGGCTGCTTCTCCATGCGCGTTACACCCCCACAGCCGTCTCTTTTTGCAAAAAGTCCGCTCGGTCCGTGAATGTGTTCCGCATACTGTCAACGCTCCGTTTCACTTTGCGTACCTGCAAAATGATGTCTGAAGTTTTACCTTCGAGCACACGGTCGTAGACGAGATCCGCCGCCTTCGTTGTCACTTCTAACTCGTCCACCAACGCGCTGTCGAATTCCACCATCTTACTGATCGCTTTATCCGAGACCTTTTCCTGCTTGAATAACGGCGAGAGCCCGTACGATGCGTTCTCGATCTCGGTCCTGAAGAGATCGAGCGTGTTAAGAACGTCCGTGATGTGCTCGACCACCTCACGCCTGCCGTCCTTATAGGCCAAATCGGTGACCTCCTTCAACGTACTGTACGACTTCTTCAACTCCCGTGATAGCTTATCGCGCACTGCACGATCAGAATTGAGCCGGTTCTTCTTCACCCGGTAGTCATAGCCGGGAATAAGCTTTTCCATCAATTTTCCCATTGCTTAGTCTCACCCCTTTCCACCATACTATTAGGGATAATTTAATCTCACATACTTTATAACAGTTGTTACGGCTCGTGACAAGCATCTCCCGCAACATTACGGGAATT
>CAZFWT010000057.1:0-9805 GCA_964522635.1 uncultured Halobacteria archaeon
TTTAAGGATGCGCTGTATCTATGAGAGACCCAAAACTATACGTGAACGATATCCTGGAGGCGATTGATGCAAGTGAGAACTTTGTAGAAGATGTCAGTTTTGACACCTTTACGCAGGATGATTTGATCTCAAGTGCAGTGATGAATACAGAAGTTTGAACTTATTGGAGAAGCAACCAAAAATCTGCTTGGTGAGCATTAAATAGCGATACACTTCGATACCTTGGCGAGAGATGGCTGGAATGAGAGATCGTCTTATTCACTTCTACGTTGGTATAAAATATGATCTTGTTTGGAACGCTATAAAGGATGTTTTCCCGCAGATAAAACCATTGATTCAAAAGGTTATAGACGACTTGGGATAAAACAGTTGAAAACGCCGGTGACAGCGTTAGAAAAAAGGAAAAAAAGAAAAGAAAGAGAAGTAAAAGAGCGCGTTATTTACGCGCTCGGCTTCTCCATCAATTTCCGCTTCTTCAAGAGCTCGCCCGATCTCGCGTGCGGCATGCGCAGCAGGCTGTCGGTGTACTTCTCGATCTCCCGTGCCTCTTTCGCGAGTTTCGCCGCCGCACCGAGTAGCTCGTGCGCCGCTGCGACGATGGGCACGTACTTCTCGGGCTCCTTCGTCATGAAGCAGCCCTTCACGTCCAGCTCCGCCACCTTCTCCGCCATGCTGTAAGCGGCGATGGCCTTCGCCTTCGCGTACGGGTTCGTGAAGCCTGCGGCTTCAACCGCTTTCTCGGCCGTTGCCACGATCTGCGGCAGGTTCACCGCGCCACCGGCCCGTATCTCGGTGATTACACGGTCGATCTCATCCGCAACCAGCTTCACCACACCGGTAGCTGAGAGCACGGACAGCACATCGACGTTGAAGATGCTCATCTCCACGGGATCGAGGAACTCGCGGCGCGCACCGATCATCGGATCGCCCGGAATGATGATGAAGCCGAAACCGTCCTCCTTCAACTTGTCCTTGGCCTTTAGCGCCGGCGCGTCCGAGACCACAATGCAAGGTATGCCCTTCTCCTTCGCCATCTCCCGCGCTTTCTTCGGGCCCGGGAGTGCCGCGTTCGGGCTGAGCACCAAGACCAGATCCGGTCCCCAGTCGAGTAAGCGAGCAACGTCTGGTGCTGCTTCCGGCGACATCTTCGCGCCCGTGCCCAGGACGCGCACGTCGATGTCCTCCCGGTCCGCTCGCTCGTCCAGCAGCAGATCCGCTATGCGTGAAATCCCGATATTCCCTAATTTCGCAAATCCAATCTTTACTACGTCCATTGAAATCACGGTTTACGGTTGGCTGCGCCAAGATAAAAAACCTTCTGTTTTTTCGCACGCCGCAGGCTCCAAACAGTAATCAAAATCTCAGGAGACTGTAACGATGATCCCGGTCACTATACGGGCGTTAATGGGGATTTGCTGTGGATACCCACTACAGGAGAGCAGATTCAGTCCTTCTGCTATTCCTTCGGGGGCCATCTACAGCGCAGTCTTTCATTCACGGAAGACCACAAGAATAGTGGGGCACGTCTCCAGGTATGATGTGCGCATCAACCTATGAGGGCATGTATATCGCAGCAGTAGCGATTGAGAATGCTGGTATCATAGTGACTAAGAAGAGGTTAATAATACGGTAGCTAAGCACGAGATGCCTCAGCGGATAGAGCTAATGGATGATAGGTAATCACCTCCTAGCCGGATTACAGAGAGAAAAAAAAAAACGGCGAGCTGTATATGCAATAATTGATCTAAAACGAGACGCAAGCGAACCGAAGCCGAAGATTGTCTGGCAAGCGGGTGTTAAAAAACAGAGTTTGTCCGCCGAAATGTATGATCTTTGAGGCAGTGACCCAATTTATTTGTCCAGGACACCGTACTTTAAAGCTACGTGTCTTACTGTTTCTTTGATTAAACTTTCTTTTAAAAGAAAGTTCAATGGGTGAAGTACGCAACCACTTCGATCCCCTTTTCAGTTTCCGCCACGGCATCGATGCGCACGAACCCGTAGCGCTCGAACTGCACCACAGTATCCTGTTCGTCCGCGATCAATAACTCGCCCAGGCCTTCGTCCATGCCATCGGGCCGCTTCACCTTGACCGTTATCCCGCTCGTCGGCGCCCACTGGATGACCTGCATGCCTGCTGGGGCGGGTTGCGTCGCTTCAGCCACGACTGCTGCTCGCAGAGGTTTGACGCTCTCAATTTCGATCGTGCAGAGGTATTTCAGCCGAAGGCGCTGCCCCGGCATCAGCTTCGCAACATCAGTGTCTGCGAGATACACGGTATTACCGGTGGGTATCTCCCGGTACTCGGTGCCCTCAGGATGCTTCAAGGCCTTCACGATACGGTAATCGAACCCTTTCAACTCCATAGCTATAGGATTGCGGACGAAGAAGTAGCGAGGCGCTTTCGCATCCACCATCTTCCGGTTCTCCGCATACAGGTTCTTCATGCTCACCGCGATGTCCGTCTGCGTCACCCCGATCGAGACGAAGAACTTGCGAATCGCCTCGGGCTGGAATCCGCGTCGCCACAGTGCTCTGAGCGTGGGCAGTCGCGGATCATCCCAGCCCTCGTACTCGCCGCGCTCGATCGCTTTTCGGAGCTCCGAGGTGCTGAATTTACCGAACTCCTGCATTCTTATCTTGCCCCAGAGCATGGTGCGCGGGTACGTCCAGCCGAAATACTCGTAGAGGTACCGCTGGCGCTGCTCCGATTTCATGAGATCCTTGCCCCGAATGATGTGCGTGATGCCGAGTACATGGTCTTCGATCGCCGATTCAAAATCCAGCATCGGCCACACCATGTAGCGCTCGCCAACGCGGGGGTGATCGCGTTTCAAGATACGAAAGGCGACCCAATCGCGTAACGCGGGATCCGGATGTGTCATATCAGTTTTTATCCTGAGCACCGCCCCCTTCTCCTCGTACCCGCCGTTCAGCATCTTCTGCCAATACCCCCTGGTCGCTCTGACACTTGCAGTTCTACAGGGGCAGGGTTTTTTGTGATCTTTATACTCCTTAAAGGTCTCCGCGGGGCAGAAGCAGACGTAGGCCGCTCCTCGTTCGATCAGCTCTTCCGCGTATCTATAATACAGATCGATACGTTCCGAGGCGATGACCAGCTCGTCGGGTTCCGCATCGAGCCACGCGCAATCCTCAAGATACCAGAGATACGCATCCAATAACGGCCGTTTCAGGACGGGATCGGTATCATCGAACCGGAGGATGAACTTCCCACCGTACCGCTTGGCATACTCCGAGTTGATAATGATGCCACGAGCACTGCCGAGCGTTGCCGCGCCGTTCGGATTGGGCGCGAATCGCATCACCACTGGCTCACCTCGCGTAAGCGGCAGTTCCGGTAAACCTGCCGGTGCGCGTTTCGGCTCGAGCTCCTTCGCCTCCAGCTCTGCTAACAACTCGGGCGCGAGTGCCGCCAGTTCGCTCGCACGCTCCTCGCTGCTCAGCGACTCGATCCGCTCGATCTCCCCATTCACCAGCGCTGCGACCTCTTTCGCTTCCCTTCTCAGCTCCGGGTGCTCCGCAAGCATACGCTTCAGCACGACGTCCGGCTTCGGCGATGTGCCATAACGCACCGCATTCTGCAGGGCGATTTTCTTTATCTCGCGCCCTAACACGTCCACTTCCATTACTCGTCTCGACGCTCCCACGAATAAGAGGCTCTTTACTTAGAAAAAACCTTCCGTCTCATCGGCACTCACCCCAGACAGCACGGCGCTTTCTCCCCCCCGTCTCTCAGCTTCAGAGCATGAGGTGCGATATCCTTGAGCAACAGCATAAGTAAGTTAACTTTATATAGGGAATTTACTTTCGGAATAGTATCTGCGTAAAAGAAAGGTGTTTTGAGATGAAGATGGAAGAAGAGAGGGGGAAGCGAATTGAAGGTAAGAAGAAATCAGTAACCGTTGTCGTGCTCGGAGCTTCGCTGGTCTGCTGCTGCGTTGCACTGCTCACAGCTCCGCTCAGTGCAGGTGTCGGCGCTGGAGGTGCTCTTGCGTTGAGTATCCAGCAGGCGCCCACGGCGCCCGCTATTCCGATCCCTACGACCGCTATGCCCCTGCACGAGTACCGCGAAGCGGGCTCTGAGGTGGTGATCAACGAGTTCATGGCTCACCCCCTCGCAGGAGATGATTGGATCGAACTCTATAACCCAACCGCCAGCACGGTTTCACTTGACCAGTGGACGATTACAGACGGCGCAGCCAATGCGATCGATTTAACCGGGAAGGTGATCGGTGCACACGGCTATCTGGCGCTCGAGTTCAGCAGCAAGTTGAATAACGCAGGGGACATCATCTATTTGAATAACCCCACAACAACCGTTGACAGCGTCACCTACGGGACGTGGGATGATGGGAACACGGCGGATAACGCACCCACGACCGAGGCGGGTCAATCTGCAGGCAGATACCCTGACGGATGGGATACCGATAACGATAGCGCAGATTTCAGAATCTTCACCAGCCCCACACGGGGTGCTCCGAATACGATCGTTCCCGAGTTCGTTTCAGCGACGCCGCCATCGCCCGTTTACGACGATGAAGGTGCTACGCGTACCTTTACGGTCACGGTCAATCAAACGGTGAATATCACCTGGTTCCTCAACGGAACGGTGGTGCAGCTCAATGCAAGCGTGCCGGCATTCATGTACTGCAGCTATACGAGCAGCAGTGCGATTACCGGGTACTGGAACCTTTCAGCCATCGCGAGCAATGCCAACGGGAGCGTCTGCCACACGTGGTGGTGGACGGTCAGTGAGTACCATGAAGAGCCTGAGAACGCGGTGGTGCATATCGATGATGCGCACGCAAGCCAGGGTGAATCTACCGTTTCAATGATCACGATCCATAACGCGACAAATCTCGGCTCGATCGATCTCGAACTCACCTATAATCACTCGGTGGTCGCGGTTACCAATGCTTCCGCGGGCGATTTCGACGAGACAGTCACCAATCTCGAGGGGAATGCGACGGGCTTCGTTAAGATCGTTGCCTTCCAGGCCGAGAACCCCGGGTTAAACGGCACGGTCGTGCTCGTAGAGCTCGAGCTCACTGCAGTGGGGGGCGCACGCGCTTACAGCCCGTTGAACCTCTCGGTGAAGAAGATGACTGATGCCACGCCCGCGTGTACTGATCTCCCCTGCACGGTAAGGAACGGTACGTTCTCAACCAATCACCCACCGGTTGCCGATGCTGGCCCTGATCGTACCGTCTTGCTCAATGACACGGTGCGCTTCAACGCCTCCGGCTCGTACGATCCCGATGGTGCACTCAGCGCTTTCTTCTGGGACTTCGGGGACGGGAGTAACGCGACGGGCGTGAACGTGACGCACAGGTACACCAAAAACGGGATCTTCGTCGTGAACGTGACTGTAACGGATAATGACGGCGCTACCGGCAGTGACACCTGTACCATAACGGTGAACACACCACCCGTTGCCGATGCCGGCCCCGATCACGTATGCCTGGTGGACGATGTGGTACAGTTCAACGGCTCGGGCTCGTACGATCCCGATGGGGTACTACTCACGTATCAGTGGAACTTCGGGGGCGGCGTAAACGCAACAGGATCCGCGGTGACGCATTGTTACGCCGATGCGGGAACGTATACCGTGACCCTTACGGTGACTGACAACCTCGGGTCGATCGCTGTAGCTACCTGTACAGTAACAGTCTTCTTAAACGGTGACGTGAACGGTAACGGCGAGTGTGAGATCTCGGACGCCATGTACCTCGCCAGGCACCTTGCGGGCATCGCCGGGTTCGAGTCTGTCGAGGAGATCGTTTGTGACGTGAACGGGAATGGGCTGGTAGAGATCTCAGACGCGCTGTATCTCGCGAGAAATCTGGCAGATATATCAGGCTTTGAGGAGCTCAGATGAGGCTCAGGGGGAGGTAAAAAATGCCCTTCCTCGGAAGTTCGAGCAGCGATTCGGGAAACGGCAGAGAAAGCAGCCGTACGAAAAAGCAGGGGTGGCTTACCTTCGGTTACGCCCTTATGCTAGCACTTACCTTCAGTGTGGCAACGCTCGGTTCACCATCGGTCGGGCTAACCGAAGTGAGCATCGGGAGCGCCCATGCCGGGCAAAACGCCGCAACGGCGTTGCCGATCACGATTCATAATGTCTCAGATCTGGGTTCCATCGACCTCGAGCTCATCTTTAATCCCGCGATTGTTACCGTAACCTCGATAACGGCAGGCGATTTTGACGTGACCGTGAGTAATCTCGAGGAGACTGCGACAGGCTTCGTTAAGATCGTGGCCTTTCAGGCTGCAAGTCCCGGGTTGACTAATACCGTCGTGCTCGCACAGGTCACGCTGGGCGCAGTGGGTGCAGTGGATTCCACCAGCCCGCTGAACATCACCGTGAACAGGATGACCGACGCGACTCCACTCTGTTGTAACCTTTCTTACTCAATTACCGATGGTTCATTCACCGTAATCCCATCAGCGGAACCCACTCCCAGGCCCACATCAACGCCGTCACCCGAAAACGGCGGAGGTGGCTGGCTTTTTTCTGTATCCCTTGATTCTGACGGTGACGGCTATTCTGACCATTATGAACGCCTCACCGGTTCGGACCCGGATAACCCCTGTGATCCCGATCCCACCTGTAGTGCCTGTCAGGCACGCCGAGAAGAACTACTACCGGTGGCGGCGACACCGGGTGAATCTCCGCGCTCGACGCCTGTACCGTCGTGCACGCCGTCAACGCCAGCACCTACGACCGAACCCGCACCGCCCTCGGCGGTACCACCGCCAAAGCCCGTTTTGGAAGTTCCAAAGCCGCCTGAGACGTTTATGCTGATCCTGATAGCGGCGATACTCCTCTCAGGACTCCTGCTGCTTGCCGTCTCGCGCTGCTGGCGGAAGCTCCGGTGAACAACCTCGCTCCACGCCACGTTAGTTATTGATTGCCACTCTGCTGCGGTGGGCGTGGCGAGTGTAATATTAAAGCAGCATGTTTTATTAACATTAAACAACAAATCTCGGTAATGTGACAACGAACGGTGATGGAGGATGGTGAACGTGAACGGTAAAACGACGCTCGGCACGGCTATTCTTCTTCTCAGTCTTATTATACTGGTCCCGGGTGCAGGCGCGCTCTTTTCTTTTGACGGCGTGCCGTATCCCGACCGGCTCGATCTGGCGGCTCATGGCGCCTTACAGGGCGGCGTCTACGTGGGTGAGAGCCGCGGACTCGGGTTCCCACCGTACGAGCAGACGTTCGAGCTGCCTGCAGGGGTTCAGATTACATGGGCGCGGCTGTACGTCGGTGTCTGGGGCGGCACGGAGCGTTACGAGGGCTGGGTACAGACGAGCTTTAATGGACATGACCTGGGGAAAACGGACTTAAAGGGCATCAATGATGACAACCCGCAGGTCTATTGCTCGAGCCACGGTGTCTACTGGGTCCATTACGATGTCACGGGCAAAGTTATTTCCTGCCTCAATACGGGAATCGCAGAGACGAGCCGGGGTGAAAAGGGCAGTAAACTGGATGGTCGCGTTTACGGCATCATCCTCGTCGCAGTCTATGAGAACAAAGCCGCACCGGAAATCTCCTACTGGGTCTACGATGGTAATCCAAGCCTGCACGGGCTGGGCTGGGCTGGTACCACCCCGTCGATTAACAATCTCGCATCCGTGGACTTCCGCAGCGCGATTGATCCCGCGAATGTCGATACCGCACGCGTCACGGTGGTCTATCTTGCGAGTAATCTCGACGAACCCGATTACCTGGAGTTTAATGGCCAGGAGATAGGTGGGAATGACGTGGCCAATAACGGAGACGGCGAGACCTATGGGATTGATCTCAAGCATTTTGACGTGACCCCGTATACTCAGGCTGAAAATCAGCTCCGCTTCCTCAGAGGCAAAGACCTCAATGGGGACGGCATGATAGAGACGGATGACGCGGGCAATCTGGAGGGTGAGTATTACATGCATCCCGTTCTTGCGGTTCTTGCCGTAGAGCACAAAACCGCGGAGCACAACACACCAGACTTTACCGTCAAACTCGACGTTGCAAACCTGACCGAAGGCGCGAATACGTTTCATGCGGTGGTGAATAATGACGGGCGCCTGTACGAAGGGGACGTGCGATTGAGCGTGTTCGTTGACGATGCTGAGATCTATGCTGGTGCTGTCCGCATGGATGCCAGTGGCGTGAAAAAGGTACCTGTTCCCTGGACTGCAACGCGCGGAATGCATACCCTTACCGCACGGGTGGATGCGGAAAACGCCGTCGAGGAATCGGACGAGAACAACAATGTGTTCCGTTCCAACGTTCATATCGGTGGCAGCCCGGACGTATCTGTCCGGATTCTGACGCCCGTGCGTGAGCAGAACGGCGCGGCAGCGGCCCGCAGTATTCTAGCAGTGGGCTCCGGGGTATTCGGGGCGCTGATCGTAGCGGTTCTCCTCTCTCGCCGACGGGATACGAGAAAGCGTGCTATGCCCGTGGCGCTCTTGCTCGTTGCCGTTCTCAGCGTAGCGTTAGTGACCTGCGGCTGCGTGGATAAGCAATCGGGAGGACAAGCGCCCGTTGGTGGTGGTATGCTCAAGTATTCTGTTCCCGTTGAGCTCACCAACGAGGGCGAGCTGCCCGCAGCGGACTTCGAGCTCGCGCTCTACATCGACGATGAGAAGAGCGCCATCACCACGATAGAGCAATTAGAAGGTGGTACTTCGTTCACCGCGGATTTTTCCATCGTGGTGACAGAAGGAACACACATCTTAAGAGCAGTTGCAGATGAGCGGAATGAGCTACAGGAAACACGGAGGGAGAACAACGTCGATGAGCTCACCTTCGCGTTCTAGCGCTCTGCTGCTCGCACTCATCGTCTCAACGGCCCTTGCCGTTCCAATCACGCCAGTTTCAGGCTCGTACGCGGGCGATAAACCGCTGAGCACGGTTGCACATGATGCGTGCTATGGCACCGTTGTCTTTACGCTCGGTGACAGCACCTACAGCGGATTGATCGAACACAATGATACGTACACCGTCAATTTTGACAGCGCTATAGTAGCCGGGAAAGAGGTGAAACTCGCGCGGCTGTACGTCTACTGGGTCTGGAGCCAGAAGGAGAACGTCGGCGTGTACCCCACCCTGGAGTTCCGCGCTCATCAAGAAGTTCTGAATGCGGCCGTTACCTACACAGATACCAAAGGCTTTGTCGGTCGCTATGACTACTTCTCAGGCGTTACCGTTTACGAATGCACGCAAACACGGGCGAGCACGAATCGGGACGGCGACCCCTTTGCGGTGACGGTACTGAATGCTGACCCCGCTGGAAGCACGTTCAGTCTGCAGGGGATCGGATTGCTGACGGTATCCGAGTGCCCGGAAAAGGATCAGAACTGCTCGTACATCGAGTACTGGATCAACGAAGGCTGCGACATGATCTATGCGGACTACGGGATCACGCCGGAGATGGCGACCTCGACGAGCTATTTCAATGGTGAGATAGCTGTCAATAACGTCGAAAAGGCCACGTTGATAACGGTCGTACCTTCAGGAGGCTATGTTTCAGGTGGTGAGAGGGCATATAATACACTCTACTTCAACGAGGAGAGCGGCTGGTTAAAGGAGCTGCCGTTCCTGAAGCAGTTACTCAAATTGCTGTTCGGGTTTGGTGGCGGCGTGTGGAATGATGTGTATATTGCTGATAATACCGTGCAGATAGGGGTTGATCAGCGTGACGTGACCGAGTACCTTAAGGCCGCGAACAACTTCGCCACGGTTCAGGATCAGCACGATTACATGATGGTGACGAACGCGATT
>CAZFWT010000058.1:0-9764 GCA_964522635.1 uncultured Halobacteria archaeon
AGCGAAGGATCGTCGATGAACACTCGCCATTTCTCAACAAATTGTTTCAATTCCTCCCGCGATTCCTGCTTTAGAGGTTTCTTAGACGGGGACTGGAGGGATTTAGAGGTAGACTGAGATGTATGCCCCTCATCTAGCTCAGTTCCTACAATGCCGGCGTGCGGCATTGCTTCCGTTTCTTTCGGTTTGTATTCCATGGCAATATTGCCCCCTTTACCGTTGAGGTTTGTTAAACCTCAACAGCGTTAGTTAGTGCGGGGCGGGTATATAAAGCAAATAGGCAAACGGTATGCGAGCACATGAACGGAATACTTTTTTGCTGTTGAATCTCAACATATATAAACATATAGATCAGATATACAAGTGGTGGGAAGATATGAAAGATGAGGGGGCGGAGCGGGGCGAAAGCACCGAATCTAAAAGAAGAAGAACAGGGGATGTTAAGGAGACGTTTTCAATTTCCCTGGCTTCACAGACGAAGGAACGGCTCGATAAAGAGGTGGAAGAGGGTCGCTGGGGTAGTCGCTCGCAGGCGATCAGTTATTATCTTCATCGCGGAATCGCTTTGGAGGACCACGCGCGCGAGTATGCGAATCGGCAGCTTTTGTTGCTCGATGAGCTGAGCAGAAGCGATGAGGAAGGAGCCGATATGATACACTCCTTTTTGGAGATGATGAAAAAGCCGAAGTTCCGGCAGCTCATGAAGGAAATAGATGAAGGTTTGGCGCGAAAAAAGTAGGGATGTTGTACTGTTGCTCTTACACTCCGCAGTGGTAGTTGAATAAAGCAATGATGATTATTCAGTCTCAAAGAACGCCTTAAACTGTGCCATCTTCTCTGGATTGTTCGCAAGCGAATCCATCATATCGAGTAAGAACGCTTTGCTACGTGCCTCAAGGTCAATCACTTCCTCCACCGCGAGCGGTTTACGACAGTTTATGCAGATGCGTGCACCCGCCGTGTTCACCGTGCGGCAATGCGGGCATTCCTGCATCTTCAACTTGATCAGCTCGTCGTCACGCTTATCCTCCAACCCGTACATCTTGAGCAGGTCTCCATCGAGGTCCCTGCCTGACATGTGCACGTAGATCGACGGCATCTGCGAGCCCTGCACCCAGCCCAAATATTCCTCCATCTGCGATTCCGTCAACCGCAAGGCGAGATGCGTTGATCGCGAGTGCCGAAAGTTGTGTGGATTCACCTTCTTCTTGATCCCCGCTCGCTTGGCGATCGCTATCAGCTGCGCGCGAATCGCTGGATACTTCGATGCTTCACCGTTCTGATTCACCCAGACCGGCGCAATTCGATCCTCGCGCTGCGGATGCGTCTCCAGCCATTGCGCTAGGTATGGCACCGACCAGATGAGCCGAACGCGTCGCATGCCGGTCTTTCCTTCTACCATTACGAGCGCTCCGTAACGATCGAAATCCACATCTTTCATGCGCAGCCCGCCGAGCTCACCTATCCGAAACCCGCCTTCGTAAAGGCACGCAACAAACGCCTTGTCACGTAAACTCAGTGCACTGTCGATCATCCGTGAGATCTCCTGCTCGTTTAGTATCTCATCAGGGAGCCTGCGCGGCTTCGGCGTTTTGATCCATGCAACCTCCTTCTCCTTGCCCGCCCAGACCATAAACGCCTTCAAGGCCACCCTGTAATCGTGTTTCGACCAGGCACTCAGCTGGCTACGTTCGATTTTTGATACGACCGCCACCATGTCCTCACGGGTAAGCGAAGCATACGTTCGACCGTCCAAGTATTGTTTGGCGATCTGCACCAGGAACCGCAAATACTTATCCTGCCCCGACAGTTTGAGGTTCTCAGACGCCGTCTTGTAGTGTACGAAATCCTTTATCAGCGCACGGTCTTCTTCCGGGATCGCTGCCCTGTCCAGCCGCCGCATCGCCAACTCTACCCGCCGCTGATATCCATGTATATCGCCCACGACTTAACGGTTAGGTGTGGGGGTATTTTAATGTTTCTACAAAGTCCCCTCAGCGTACTTCGATGTAGCCCTCATCGCCATTCACGAGCACCTCCATGCCGTCCGTTATCAGGTCGCCCTCGATCGGATCACGCTCAAGTGAGTCAACGACCGGAATCTCCGCAATAATTGCGCCCGCCGCCACAATCGTCCCCGCAGAGCGCGTGACCATTGCAGCCGGAGCCTTTCCGTGCTGCTTGAGCTGATAAATGACGTACGAGCCAACGGTTGAGCCCTTGCCACCCGGAAAGATCAGCACACGATTCGCGATGCACTTTCCACAGATATCTACCGATTGATCAACGATAATGCCCGTGAGAGGATCAACGCCGCCCAGGAACGAGATCTTGTGCTGCGAGATCAACGCCTTCCCGCTCGCGATTCCTCGCGAGATGCTCCTGCCCTGGAGCTTCAGCACTCCTCCCTGCGGCTCTTCGCCAGTCATACGCACGGGCACGTCCTCGTTTTCTCCTGATGAGCGCTTCTGTTCTGTATAGCGAATAATTAGGATTTTATAAGGATAAGAGGCGAATAGTTTTTTGAAGGCGATAAATATGGAGGAGAGCGGGAGAGGAATAACGGAAAAAGAGCGTGCGCAGCAGGCGGAATTGCAATCGCTGCTCGCACAACTGCGGCAATACCAAGCGCAGGCCGAGCAAACGACGCAGGAGGTACTCTTCGTTCGGCAAGCGATTGTTGAGCACGATAAGGCGATCGAGACGATCAACCAGTTAAAGGGGATGAAAACGGGCAGCGAGCTACTCGTGCCCATCGGTGCAAATTCATCTATTTACGTCACGCTCAGCAGTCCTGAGAAGATCATCTTGATGATTGGTGGCGGTATCAGTGCCGAGCGAGACCCTGATTCTTCAATCGCGTACTTAACCGAGAAGAAGAGGGAGCTGGAGAATTCTCAGCGTGAGATGACCGAGCTCTTACAGCGGCTGGATCAGGAGGCGCAACGGTTACAGAAACGATTGCAGGAGCTCGCAGCGCAATCGGAAGCCGGCCCGCGCGGAGCACGCCCGGCGTAGCGTAACGTAGCGTAGCGTAACGTAGCGTAGCGTAGCGTAACGTATCGCCAGTTACTTCGCCCCCCTAGAAGGGCACGAACGAGTTCAGAGAGACAAAATGTTCGATCGAGTGAGAAAGAAGCTTACCGAGTTTCGGGAGACGGTGGTAGAGAAAATAAAGGAGAAGAGTGAGCGGGAAGACCAGGAGCGTGAGCTGGTAGAAGCGGCAGAGCCAACGCTCGAGCGCGTGCCTCACGCAAGCTTGAAGACGACGACGATCAAGGAGCGCGGCAGAGCTTTCATCGAACGCGAAACGATCTTAGACGAGAAAGACCTGGAGACGCCGCTCGAAGAGCTGGAGACTGCGCTCCTGGAGAGCGACGTTGCCCTCTCAGTGGCGGAGGAGATCGTTGCAGGAGTGAAGCAGGAGCTGGTCGGAGAGCATAAGAAATGGCGTGAGAACACCGAGGAATTGGTGAAGGATGCCATTAAGAACGCTATGCTAAAGATTTTTACTGTGGATAATCCATTTGATTTTGACGAGTTTGTGGCAGCACATGAGAAGCCCCTCAATATCGTGTTCGTCGGCGTGAATGGCACGGGGAAGACGACGAGCATCGCGAAGATGGCGAAGAAGCTGCTTGATGCTGGCTATTCGGTCGTATTTGCCTCTGCCGACACGTACCGTGCAGGAGCCACGGAGCAGATCGAGACGCACGCCGCAAACCTGGGCATCAAGGTGATCAAGCATCAGTATGGTGCGGACCCCGCTGCGGTCGTTTATGACGCGTTGAACTATGCGCACGCGCACGGCACGGACATCGTGCTCGCGGATACCGCGGGCCGGATGCACACCTCGGTGGATCTGATGGAGCAGTTGAAGAAGATCTGTCGCGTGACCAAGCCGGATCTCGTGATCTTTGTCGACGAGGCGGTCGCTGGCAATGACGCGGTTGAACGTGCGAAGAAGTTCGACGAGGCCGTGGGGATCGATGCAGGCATGTTGACGAAGGTGGATGTGGATGCCAAAGGTGGCGCTGCGATCTCTATCGCTCATGCGACCTCAAAGCCCATACTCTTCCTGGGCATTGGACAGGCGTATGACGATTTGAAGAGATTTGATGCGGAATGGCTCGTGGATCGGTTGTTAGGTGAGAACCGAAACGCAGGGTAACCTGAACAAACACCTATGTTAAGTCCGCCTTTGTGTTCCGTTATGCCTCCCACGTATTTAACCTTTTCGTTCCACCGTCGCATCTCCTCAGGACAAGACATACACCTATTCGCGGTCTTCGGCCGCACTATGGCAAACTCCGTCCTTGGGTAGCTCTGCGCTCTAATCAAACTCCCGCGGTCGCCGCCGCATGTTTGTTCCCAGAGTCTGCAGCGCTACCCTTCGATGCGAAACGGCTCTTTATGCTTCAGCATGTAGTAGATCGCCTGAAGGAGCCTTCGTGCAGCCGCGATGATCGCGATCTTCTCGCCTCGTTTCCGTTTTATCTTCTCATAATGTTTCGTTATCTGCTCTCCGGGCACCACTGCACGTGGATCCGTGCAGCCTCCACCAGGATCCACCGCAGCGCAGGTATTTCGAGCCTTCCTTCGTTATTCGCCCGTAATACTGCTCATTGCCCGTTTGATGAACCCGCGGGACAAGGCCCGCATAGGAGAAGAAGATTTGGTCCTCCGTGGGAAACCTCGATCCGTCGCCGATCTCCGAATAGATCACTAATGCAGAATACACGCCGATCCCCTTTATACTGGTCAATAACTTCACCGCCTCGTACTGCGTCCCCGCCTCCGCGATCGCCCGATCCATCTTCTTGAGCTCGTCCTCCACCACCGCGTAGATTGTCAGATACGAATTAATCACGGGATTATGCAAGCGTTTCAGCTCCGCTTTGCCCTTCTCGGTAAAGCAGTTCCCCCCCTCGTGATACTTGATGTTCTTCCGTCTCAATTCGGTCTTTATCTGGGTCTTGAGCCTGCCTCGAAGTCGTCCCAGCGCGATCCGGTGCCGTACCAGATGCCGTAGTTCCCGCTGCTCCTTCGGGGGCACATAGGAGGTCGGCAGAAGATCGCCACGCAGCAACTCCGCCAAGATCCTCGCGTCGCGCTTATCCGTTTTTACCTTCGCGTCCGCGATCATTCGCGTCTTCAATGGATGCGCCACCACGACGTGATGCCCCAAGCTCTCCAGGAGATCGTAGAAATATTCGTAATTGGTGCTCGCCTCCAAAGCGATCTCCAGACACTCCAAACCCGAAAAGAACTCCTCGATATCCTCCTGCTCAGTTGGTATCCGTCCTTCCTTGAGCACGTCGCCCTCACTTGTACATACGATGGCCTGACAAAAACTCTTATGCAGATCTATTCCTGCGAATGCCATCTTTTCCACCTCTCGCTTGCTAAAGAGGCGGACTTAATAATACCATCAAACAGATAGATAAAATAAAGGTAAAGAATGGAGACGAGGTGAAAGACGAGAGATGTTTCCTGATGAGTATAAAGATACTCTGTTACGGTTGGCAGAGACGGACGAGGATATACGGACCCTGTTGGGGCTCTTCGCGGTCTTGAAGGGCTATACGACAGAGGAATCGATAGCGAAGAACTACACAGCGCTTACGGAAAAGGACTGTAGAGATCCGTTACGGGTGCTGAAGCGCTGGGAGATCCTTAAGGTTGGTGCGAACGACGAATACCTCTGCCTCTCAGGCTACGAGGACGTTTTTAACGAAACCATCGCGGCGTACGCCCCCCAGCCGGGTGATCTCCAGCACTTTCTCGAGCGCGCCCTAGCAGAGGGTGATCTCGCAGCGCTCAAAATGCTCGAAATGCTCTTGAAGATCGGTAAGCTTGGCATCTGTGGGTTCTCGCAATACGAGCTCCTCCGCAGAGATCTCTCGAACATATTCACCTCATCTACGTTCAGGCGGGTGGAAGAGCAGCTCATCAAAGAGCGCTTATCTCTCTACGGGAAACGGCGCGATACCGAATTCCTGGAGCTGTTTCTGAGTGAGGAGGACCTCGAGCCCGTGAAACAGCGGTTTTACGCGTGGAAGCAGGAGCAACTCGCGGCCTCTCCGCAGGTGAAGCAGCTGGAAAAGATGATCAAGGAGCAGGTCACCGAGGCGAGGCGAGAAATACACGATCACCGTGCCAATCTGGCGACGCAGGCGGGCATGTCGGCGGAGGAGTTCGAAGACACCGTGGGGTATTTCAGCGGGTTCGACGTGGATGACACCTCGTTCTTCTTCACGAGCTACATGAATGTGGGGAAGGATAAGCTCTACGTCACCGTGACCGATCAGTTATCGCGCTTTGATATACTGGACTGGAAGGACTACCCGGTTCTCTTCGTCCTTGAGGAGACCCCCAAATACCTCGACGATATCCAGAACGTGTTCGCAAACGCTTATCCCAAGCTCAAAGATCGCAAGATAGCCCTCGTCGTTCCGGGTAGGGTAGCCTACGCGAATTACGAGCAGAAGTTGTTCTCGAAGCTCGTAGAGCGGTTGGGTGTTGAGGAACTAAACGAGTTGCCACGGGCATTGAAAAGGGATGAGCGTGCGACGGGCTCACAAGTCAAAAAGTTCCCTGAATCGTAAGCTCACAGTTTCCGCGCGGTAGGTATCCAGCGTTCGCCGCTTTGTGGTGCCGTCCGGGAAGACGGTTATCCAACCCCGCTGCTCGCCAATTACCCGTTCGCGCACGCAGCTCTTGCCAATCACAGGATTGCTCAGAACGCGGGCAGCGATCGCATACGCGCGCGCTATCTCCTCGGGATAGGGATTCCGTGCGATCGGCTCGCGGCTCAACTCCGCCCCGAACCGATTGATGCGGAAATCGATCGGCTCGTCAGTCTCGAGTCTCGCGAGTAACCCTGTGATCCGCTCTATTTCTCGATCGTCCACGATGCCAGGATGTAAACGGTATTCACCACGAGCTTCACCTTGCCGTACGCGTTTCGGATGTTCTCCAGTATCTTCCGGTTTGAATACCCGGTGTACCACTCGTGCAGCTGCTCATCAAAGGCTTTGAGATCGAACATGACCACGGTTAATCCCGCCTCGATGAGCTCCTGCAGGTACGCATCATCCAGGAAATAGCCGTGTGTATCGAGCACGATCTCACGTACAATTTCGTGCAGCTGCGCGAGCAACGCCACGAGGTACTCGCGATCCAACGTCGCCTCGCCACCGGTGATTACTGCTTCTTCGAGCGGCGTATCGCCATACTGGTCCTTTGCCGCGTTCTTCATCAGAGCCACCACCTGCTCAGCGGTCATCAACTCCCCAATGGGCTCGCGCGCAAAGCTAAAGCAGCCCCGACAACGGAAGTTACAGCCAGAGAGCGTGATCCAGACGCGCGGTTTCCGCTCGGAGAGGGTGATGAACGGGACGCCTCTGATCCCCGTTTTCAGCATTCGATAATAGCTAGCACCTATAGCGAATAAGACTACGTCCCGTTTTCTTCAGGAAGGTTTTACAAAAGCGCCTTCGCCAGTCCCGCGAGCATACGGGGATTCCGTCGCACGAGCTCCATCAAGAGCCCCCAGGTCGAAAGCTCCTGTATCTCAACGCCCTGCAGTGAATGAGCCAGGGTGTTGAGGTTACCATCGGAGAGCGTAAAGAAGAACTCCTTTGCCTTCAAGCCGGTATGTAACCGCTTCCCAAACTCCTTTCGCCATCGCTTATCGTACTCCAGCAAGCGCGTCTTTGAGACGTCATTCTCCTGAACCGCACGGGCAATCACGTCGCCAGCGATCGTGCCTGCACGCATTGCGTAGATGATGCCGCCTCCGGTAAGAGGATTGACGTGCCAGGCCGCGTCACCCACCAGCACGAGTCCGTCCGTGACGCTCTCACGTATCGGGCCGCAGACCGGCACCGCGCCGCAGATCTCAGCGACGATCTTGCCATGGGGGAATTTCCGCTGAACAAAGGCGCGCAGATAATCAATCGCATGGTGCCCCTCACCAGACCGATCACCCCCGATGCCCAGTCCCACGTTCGCGCTATCTTCGCCCTTCGGGAATACCCAGGCGTAGCCGTTGGGTGCGATCTCGTTACCCAGGAAGAACTCCGAGTGATCCTTGTTGATCTCGATATCGCACATGAGGTACTCGGCGCAGACGTCCATATCCGAGGGTCGCAGCCGCGTATTTAGGCCCGCCCAGCGGCCGACGCGCGATTCCACACCGTCGGCACCTACCACTACCTTCGCGTAAATGCGTCTCGTCTCACCTTCGGCCATGGAGCGCACGACCACGCCCCGGGCATAGCTGTCCTCTTTGATGAGCCCGTAAGCCGCAGTTTTCACGCGCACTTCAGCCCCGGCACGTGCCGCTTCGTGTGCCAGCATCTTGTCGAAGATGCGCCGTTCGAGCACATAGCCCACTTCCACCATCTTCTCGCCCGACATTACCACCTGGGTGCCGTCAGGCGCGTAGATGTATGCGCCTTTCACCTCCGCGCAGATCCATTTCTGATCGGGCGTAATGAACTGCTCAATCTCCTTGTTCACGCCTTCCGCGCACTTCACGGGCACCCCGATCTCCTGGTTCCGCTCGAGCAGCAAGACGTCCAGGCCGCGTTCCGCGGCGGTCTTTGCCGTGAGACTCCCGGCAGGGCCTGCTCCAACGACAACAACGTCGTACCTCTCCTCAATCATCGCGATAGTAGTCCTTTTCAGGGATCTGAGTTACCCAAGAACTGTTACACCTACAGGATATAAATAGCTTCTTCGGGTATAGATAGAGTATTAAGCAAGCAAGCAGAGCAATGAGCGACGCCAAGCCCGAGCGGTTTGAGATCGAGGAATTCAGCTATTACTGGACCGTCGATGCCGAACAGTTCAAAGCGAAGATCGAAAATGTCGAGACGATCATGATCGTCGGCTTCCCGCCGATGGGCAATGTCATCCCGTACCAGTTGAAGGAGCTCTTGAGCGATGCCGATGAGATCGGGAGTATCTATTCGTACAATTTCCCGCCGATGGTCGAGGCACGCGACGATGAATTTGAGATCCCGCACGATGAGCTCTGGTACAGTGCGGAAAAGCGTTTGTTCTGTTATGTCGGCAAGTATCCGGAGACCGAGTACATCCCGAAGTCGGCCTACAAACAGGTGGAAGGCGTGGCACAGCTCGCACGCGAGCTGAACGTGAAGGAGCTCTACACGGTCGGTGTCATCCTGCCGCAGCAAGAACCGTTCAAGAAGCAGGGCGGTGAAATAACGGCTTTTATTGGCTGTTTCGAGGGCTCGAAGAAGAAGATCCCGAAGAACATGCGGAAGATGACGCGCCGGAATATCGGCCGGTACACGATCATTAGGAAGACGGGACTGCTACCGGGCTTTGCCGCGATGCTCGGGATCGAGAGCTACGCAATTCTCGGTGCTGGCACGTATCCCGAGGACTTACGAGCGTGCGCCCGTGCCCTGCGGGCGTTCAAGCAGCTCTCGGGGCTCGTAATAGAGGAAACGGCCGAGATCGAGTCGATGTTCGAGCGGAGCGCCGAAGCGGTTGAGGCACGGATGCGGGAGCAGCGTGAGAAGGCGAAGGCCGCGTATCGGGGCGAGGGTCTCGGTGCCGAGCCGAACGAGTATATGTACGGGTGATTAAATTAAATCACAAATTACAAACTCCAAATCTCAAACAAGCTACAAGCACCAAATCGAAAACAAATTACAAGCTCAAAGCTCCAAATTAAAAGTGTACAAATTTATTTTGACTTTTCTAAAATTGCACTGAATATTTTGAGA
>CAZFWT010000059.1:0-9729 GCA_964522635.1 uncultured Halobacteria archaeon
TTTGTGGCGGGTAGTGGAAGGTATATGTCCCCTATGACTTGACGGAGTTAAGGTATAAATTATCTCAAAGGTGAGATTAAATCACGGGATTTCCTTTTGCAGATAATAGAATAGATGAAGAAGCACTGGGATTCTTCTCAGTGATAACAGAAGCTGAGCTATTATCAGGGGCATTGGATGCAAAAGATGAAGCGAGCATTTATGCGGTATTAGACGTTATGGTAGCTATTGAAGTGGAACGGGGGATAGCTATTTCTGCGGGTACGCTCAGGAGGAAATATTATCCCGGTCATAAAACGGCACTTCCTGATGCTATACTAGCGGCCACAGCGAACACAAAACTGATTGACCGGATGTTCAAAAAAGATCAGCCTCCAGCATCAGAACCAGGTGATTTGAGCACGAAATTGGACGATTGGAACTATCTCTGTGCTAGCTAGCTGAGGCGCCCTAAATTTCCCGTAAGGGTTTTGTTCTTCTGGTGTTGTTAGATTCTCTTCTTCATCTCCTTATACACTTTCTTCCGCTTTGCAACAATAACAATCCATATTTCGCTGCTGCGCAGCAGATAAACGATTCTCAGATTTCCAAATCTTGCACGGTAACAATGCGGAATACCAGTAACGGGCTTATATCTCGTGGGATTCTCTTTTATCTTTTGTATCGCATCTAACAATCGCTCTTTGTCCTTCTTGTCCAGTCTTTTGACATCCTTTGCGAATAACGGATGCGCTTTCACGTTCATTTCAGAAGCTTGGCGATTTGGTCTTCATTTAGACCCTGTATTCCCTCATTGATATCTTTAACTCTCTTTTCTACTTCTTCCGCGAACTCCGGTTCGGTTAACAATTCGAGTTCGTCCAGCCGATCTCCGATCTCTTCAATAAGTGCTCGAAGCTCTTTCCTATTTACCAAAACCATATCCTCCGACATTTTACGGCACTTCCTCCTAACGTTTGAACATGCAGTGAATGTAGTTTGGTAGGAATATAACGCTAAAGGCGAATAGTTCAAATGGCTTGTGGAGTTTGAAATATCGAATATTAACTGTGTTCATACTTCCTGTTTACTCTTGAGAAGATATAAATTTGTTGTTTCTCAACAGTTGCTATCTAGCACCACTCACAAGTAGTAAAGTGGTAACGTGGTAAGTAGCTACACCTCTTTAACGAGGTGAAAATTGGGGTTGACGTCGCGGTAGCTCCCTGGTCGCTGTTGAAGCGATACGCAGATCGACAGTTCCCAGCGCTGAAGTACCAGCTACCGCCCTGAGCGGACCCGATCGGAGCTAGATCACACCACCACCACGCGCGACCTTTGGTGGGTACACCGTTATAATTGCGGATTATCTGATGTCCTGCACTAATCCGCGGTGCATTTGCTGAAAACCCGCCACCGCCTTCAGATGCCGCAGCAATCTTACCGGAGGCGGCGGGCATACCTCTCTTCGTCCGGCAAACACAGGGCTTCAGCATCTTACATTCAGACCACGACCGTAATGACCTGATTGCTGGGCACGGAGACAACGCTGATACGGTCATCAGCCTGGAGCGGCTGCTCGAGCTGGAGCTTCAATTCGTCACCGGGCCCTAAATCAGGCTTTGCGATCGCACCGGTATTCAGCGATGCATTGCCGGCAAAGATCGCGCCGTTGATCCGCACCTCATATCCGCAGCTCATTTACGAGCCGTCATGGAACGCGACCGGCGGGTTATACCCCGTGAGGAGTTCGTGGATAGCAAGAGCAAGCGGCACGAGGACGGGTGGATACCGGCGATAAAACTAGCTTGAGAAAAGTTTCTTGCTGTACTCTTTTCACTGAGTTAACACGTGAACAACGTACGAAAGCGGGTTACTAAACTGATAACTGTTTACTCACCAGAGCGCAACATAACCAGCTCGTACAATGTCACCCCGGAGTGGCATGGGTTAGCAATGGCCCGAAGCCGGCCCTTCCTTCCGAGTGTTACCGCTTTCTTCCAGCTTCACACCGCCTGCCCAATTGGAAGGTACTGAGATTTATTTTATTCCTATCGAGCAGGAGGTGAGCGTGCACGAACGAAAGCGAAAGGCTTAAGTATGTGGGAGGCAAACTGAGGGGTTAAGGAGGTAAAAAAAATCAAGATGAAAAGCAATCATAAGCAGGCAATTCTGATCACAGCAATTCTACTCATCTCCGCTTCTGGTCTGCTGGCATCCGCGACCGCGACGGACAAATATCTCTGGGAGCAGGTGAGTGCGGAGGGCTTCGGCGATTTGACGAACGATTACGTCTGGTCGATGGCGTCCTATACGGTGAACGGAACCGAGTATCTCTACGCGGGTACGTTGAACACGAACTTCAGCAGCGCGCTCGACGACTGGATGAACTGGAGCAACGTCACGGACGGCTGCGAGGTCTGGCGCACGAACGGCACCGAGGGGCCGGATGGCAAGTACCTCTGGGAGCAGGTCGTGGGACCCACAGGGACACAGGACATCATCCTTCCACCAGGCGGCACGCTTGTGCCGGCGACCGCGGGCTTCCGCAGCTACTGCATCGGCACGCGTGGCATGCTCGTCTTCGCGGATCTCCTCTGGGTGGGCACGAGCAATCCCGTCACGGGCGCGCAGATCTGGGTGACGAACGGCACGCACTGGAAACGCGCAAATGTCCCTGGGTTTGACTTAGGCTCTCGCAACACTTCGTCGAGCCGCGGGATGGCGGTCTTCAATAACCAACTGTACGTGGGAACGGAGAACGATGTGGACGGTGCCGGGGTATTCCGCTACAATGGCTCCACGGACTTCAATGACATCGGCAACTTTGCCAATATCGCCCGGTGGGAGCAGGTGAACGAGCCGGGCTTCGGCGAGCCGGGCATCAACTTAGCAGTCAGCGAGCTGATCACCTATAGTGCATCCGATGAGTATCTCTATGCGGGAACCTGGAACGCCACGGGATACGGTCTGATCCGAGGATTACTGCAGCAGGATTTCAGTTTCCTGAGCGGCTGCCAGGTCTGGCGGACCAACGGGACGGTGAACACGAGCGACCCGCCGCGGCTCCTCTGGGAGAAGGTCGTGGACGGCGGCTTCAATAGCTCACTCAACGGTGCGATCCTGTCAAGTGCAGTCTTCGGAGACCACTTGTACATGGGCACGCAGAATTTCGACACGGGCGCGGAGATCTGGCGCACGGCCAACGGCACTGATTGGGAATGCGTTGCGAACTTCGGATTCTTCAATTTCACCCCGCCGGATTTCGACTTCCGCGGCTTTGGGAACGGGTACATGTGGTGCATGATTAATTACAGCGATATGCTCTTCGTGGGCACGATGAATCCGATCCTGGGCTGCCAGGTCTGGATGAGCACCACAGGCGACTGGGGCTCGTTCGAGCAGGTGAACGTGAACGGTATGAACGAGGAGCGGAAGATCCCCCTCGCTAACCTCTTTGGGTTCCCCCTGCTGGGCATCGACCAGTACGGTGTCCGTTCGTTTGCGGCGTTCAACGGCTCGCTGCATCTGGGCACGGCGAGCTTCGGCGACTGGATCGATAAGATCATCAATGCGGCACTCGAGGACGAATCTTACAACCTCTCGGAACACTTCGAGAACTGGACCTCGAACTTCTCGGACTACGTCGGCGGCGAGGTCTGGCGGACCAATGGCTCGTGGTACACGCCGCTCACGGTTGCGGTGACCAAGACCGTCTGGGACCCCTACGGGGAGGAGTGGCTTGACGCTGATTGCTACTGCCCGCTCTCCGCGAATGTCGGCGACAATCTCCGCTTCAACGTCTCGATACACGCGACCGGAACGTACAATCTCACGAATCTCGCCCTTATTGACTTCCTGTCCTCAAGTTTGGAGTACAACGATACCGCGACGCTCCGCTATCCCGCTGGTAGCGAGGTGAATAAAGAGCCCGAAATCATAAGAACGTACCTGTGGTCATACGGCTCGTGCTTCACAGCGGGTACGCTGCTCTACTGGAACCTCAGTGATGTCGTGCTCGCGCCCTGTCAGACCTTGACGCTCGAGTACAATGCGACGGTCGCGCGCTGCGGCGTCGAGACCGACGAGATTGATATCAACTTTGTGGGCGCGTGGGGTCAAGATGCAGAGACTCTGGAGTACGGCTATGGCTGGGATTACGCACTCATCTCAGCGCCCTGTCCGCAGGGGGATGCAACAGATGCGTTTGGCGATTTGGTGGAGGTGTACACAACCAGTGAGACGGTCTATGCGACCGGGCGCGGGTTCAGGCCGAATTCGACCGTTGACGTCTACATCGTCAGCGACCGCGCATGGACGAATGGCGATAACGTTACCCACTATTTCATCTTCAACGACAGTAAGAATGTGCCGACCAACGCCGCTGGAGAGATCATACCCACAGCGATCTGGCAGAATCCCATCCCGGGCGAGTACGATATGTTCTTCGATGCGAACCAGAACGGGATCTACGAGGTGGGCGTTGACGCCGTCGATCATCCGAACCATCCAGGGTTCATCGTTACCGCCGCTCCAGCGGAAGTGCTAGAAGTTCCCACACTCACACCCGTCGGCCTCATCGCACTCGCCGGTCTGCTATGGGCAATCGCGGCTGTTGCAATAGTACGAAAGAGGCACTAAGCCTCTTTCACTTCTTTTTTATTTTGCGTTTAATGCGCCACTACAGGCGCTTGGCATCTTGATGGTGCTTCTGGTTCACTACGGCTATCTGACTCTTCAGCTCCGTCATCATGCCAGCGGCACGAGGACGGGTGGGTACCGGCGATACGGCTGTATTGATAGAACGCGGGTTCGTACCGAGTAAGTACGAGCCCGTCGGCACAGCTAAGCTCGACGGGGGAAAGCGATCGGGACCTACACGCAACGAGAAAGTAGAGGCGTGCAGAAGAAAAAGCGAACCGACCAGGAGAAACTGAAGGAGTGCCCGCTCCGGTTATTACTCCTTGTAGTACTAGCAGGGGGGACTATTAGCGTTTTTAGCCAAAAACAGTAATAAAGGGGTGGGGTACGTTATTTTTTATACGCAGGCACGCAATCGTTATGCACGGGGAATGAAGACAGAAGGATTTAGCGGGAGACTCGGCGAGATACGTGGTGTACCAAAAACTATTTTTGCGCGCTTTGAACCCGTGCCGCTTTCAATCGAACTTATATAATATAACTATGACGATTCGCTGGCTAAAGAATTGGCCGAGGCCAGTGTAGGGATTGCGAAGATTATAAACGTGGTGTGTGCAAAGGTGGCCGCGACCCTATCGAATGCTTTTCAAGGGAGCAACAGTAAACTAAAAGCATCAACTCCTTTCATGATCGGTACCTATAACCACCACTATGTAACGGTTACTTACCGGTAACTAAAACCTATCATATACAACTGTTACTTACAGGTCCTCATCTTCGATGCGGTCACGCACGACGTTCGCGAGCCTGACCGTGTTCGGGCTCATGATCTGGTGGTGGGGCATGCGTAAAGAGCGCCGACCCAGACGACCTTTACGATATCCAGATCGCGTCGCGGACTATTGTGAGCTAGCGGTGCCCCGTCTCGTAGGCGATCTCGAGGATACCGAGTTCCTCGGGATTCTGATCTTCAAGCCCCGTTATTAGGCGGCTCAGGTACTTCCTGTCAATCCGCTTCGCGGCCTTCCCGTTGATCTCGGCGACCTCACGTAGTCCTCGAAGCGTTTGGTATAGAGGCTGTACTTGTCCACGAAGTTTAGCTGGCACCTGATCTTCCCTTCCGTTCAGTGACGCGGAAGGAGACAGCACTGCTTCGGACGCTCTGCCGGGAACAGGTATCCTCAATGGACCCGCAGCGTTTGCCACCGAGGAGAGGGGGCACGTGGCAGTCTTGCGTCTGCGCGGAGCGGAGCGGGATGAAGTGAAGACTGCAAAGCTTAAAATCACAGCAATTAAAGAGGTATCTGAACAGGTGAGCGCGCGTCATTCGAGGCTTTTTTGCTCACACTGTTCGTTCCTGAAGATGGCAGTATTAGTAGATAAAACGGGGAACATCGTCGCGACACATGCCATAACGCTTCACGGGCAGTATGAATGACCCTGAGCGCTGGGATCGTGATACCGTGAGCGAGTTCATAATAGAGAAGCTGCAGCTCTTGGAGGATAAAGCTGATATAGAACTCTTACAGATCACGGGCAATACGATAGAGGTAGTTGTGTACGTTTCCGAGCCTGATAAGCCGCCATATACGGTAGAGACTTATGCGTTCTTCTGGATGATGACCAATGACATAACCCATGAGAACGGACTGTTCGTGGATACCATTCGTGTTACTGAGTGTACGGTTGAGCACAGTCTGTATAGTGTGGTGGGGCATTATAAAAACGGCTCTGCAGAGCCTGATGAGAATGGATGTGTTGAGTTCTGTAACCCGTTCACCGCTATTCTATTCGGGTCTGTTTAGAGCGTAAAAAGCCGCGTCTCTTTGCGGCTTGCTCACCTGATGAATGAATCGGGATCTGGACCACCGCAGGGCACGCACGCGCTCATTCACTTTTATCTTTTGTATCGCATCTAAAATCGCTCTTTGTCCTTCTTGTCCAGTCTTTTGACATCCTTTGCGAATAACGAATGCGCTTTCACGTTCATTTCAGAAGCTTGGCGATTTGGTCTTCACTGAGACCTGTATTCCCTCAGTGATATCGTTAACTCTCTTTTCTACTTCTTCCGCGAACTCCGGTTCGGTTAACAATTCGAGTTCGTCCAGCCGATCTCCGATCTCTTCAATAAGTGCTCGAAGCTCTTTCCTATTTACCAAAACCATATCCTCCGACATTTTACGGCACTTCCTCCTAACGTTTGAACATGCAGAGAATTTAGTTAGTTTGGTAGGAATATAACGCCAAAAGCGAATAGTTCAAATGAACGAATAGTAACTGTGTTCATACTTCCTGTTTACTCTTGAGAAGATATGGGTTGACGTCGCGGTAGCTCCCTGGTCGCTGTTGAAGCGATACGCAGATCGACAGTTCCCAGCGCTGAAGTACCAGCTGCCGCTATGAGCGATCCGATCGGAGCTAGACCCCACACCACCACGCGCGACCGTCGGTGGGTACGCCCGTTATAAGTGCGGATTATCTAATGTCCTGCACTAATCCGCGGTGCATTTGCTGAAAACCTGCCACCGCCTTCAGATGTCGCAGCAATCCTACCGGAGGCGGCGGGCATATCTCTCTTCGTCCGGCAACCACAGGGGTTCAGCATCTTACCTTCACACGACGACCGTCCACGGCAAGATACGACTGCCGGAGACGGAGACGACGCTGATATCGTCCTTTGATTGGAGCAGCAGCTCGAGCTGGAGCTTCAATTCGTCACCGGGCCCTAAATCAGGCTTTGTGATCGCCCGGGTATTCAAAGATGCCGTGCCGGCAAAGATCACGAGCTACTCGCCTATGACTGGCGAAACCGTGCAAGCTTTAGGCGCTCATAGCGCGCTTGTCGGTATGATTTCACATCAGTTTGGTTTGCAGCGCCAGCCTGCAGGTTGATCTCTTATAACTTGCATCAGCGTCTCGGCTGGTCTCCATACCGACGAGTGCGGCGTATCCGGTCCTGAATCTCTCGCACGCTGTCGCGATCGTGCTGTACGAACTGGTTCTTTCATCTTGTCAATCCCGGAACTGCCGCAATCGCTCTGGTGCAAGCCGCTCTCAGCTCTGCTCGGCGATTTACTTCAGTGGCCGAGGCAACTGCCTGGAGATGCTTCCGGTTGTATCCTTACCTCAAATAACGTCATCAAGGCGTTGAGGAGCAGGAGCACACCTTTTTGCACTTACAATGCGAGCTAATTAGTAAACTTTATAAGCATAAAGCCCCTATTGGATTCCAAGGGCTATGAAATTTAACATCACCATTGAACTCGACGAGGAGGGTCGGTATGTTGCGGAGTGTACCGACCTCCCAGGGTGTCTCTCTGAAGGCGAGACGGTGTCGGAAGCGATCGAGAATATCAGTGAGGCAATCGTGGGGTGTTTGAAATCGCGACTCAAGCTAGCTGGTGAGCAGTTGAAGGTCCCCGCGTTTTATCAGAAGCTGAACCTTTCTCTTGATCTTACGGGCACCACGTATGTCTAAGCTTCCCCGGGCGAGCGGTGAGAAGCATGTTGCTGCATTCAAACGAGCTGGTTGGAAGGTGAACCATATTGAAGGGAGTCACTACATTCTGATCAAAGAGGGAAGTGATGTCCACTTATCGATACCGGTGCATAAGAATAGAACTCTCGGTCCTGGGCTTTTGAAGAAACTCATTGTCAAGGCAGGTCTTACCACGGAAGAATATATCCGGCTCTTTTATAGTAGAAAGTAACCAAGTGGACGCCAACATCATTACTATCGGTCTTTTCATTTTCCCTCATTCTTTTTAGTGCTCATCTTGTCGGCGCCTCAATCACGAGGCTCTGTCCGCAGTAATACGCTATCAACGCTAACGCAATTTAATATACCGCGTACCGGTGCTGACTAAAGACCAGTTAGGCGAAACCGTGCATGCTCCAGGCGCTCGCTCATAGCGCGCTTGCCGGTATGATTTCACGTCAGTTTGCAGTTAGCCTGTACGTTGATCTCTTATCATTTAGCAGCAGCGCTCTCGGGAAGACTTTCAAGGTAAGAACCATTATGCAACTGCATATTCTTGCGATGATCAGGGGCAAAGAGCTTTAAAGTTGACCGCTCTATCTATAGTAACGTGGTGAGGGAGCATGGTGGAGGTGTTACTGAAACTTCCGGGCGATCTTAAATGGATCGTAGAGAATGAGGATGATTTGAAATTTATTGAGTCAGTGTTAGTTCGCAAGCTTTGCGAAACGAAGCTGGGTGATCTGCTGGCAGCGAAGAGTGGTTTACAAGCGGAAGAAATAAGTGAATTAGACCATTTGGTAAAGGCGGGGCTTTTTAAACGGATGAAAGCGGTTGAATGAAGTTAGTTATTGACACTAATATCATTTTTTCAGCATTGCTAAGAAACTCACTAACAAGGAAGATAATCCTGAGTGATGTGTTCGACTTATATGTGCCTGAATATCTTTATGAATAAATAGCTCGACATGATGATTTGATTTTAGAGAAATCGAAATTAAGTATCACCGATTATACAGCATTATTTTTATTATTCCAAAAGCATACAAAAATCGTAAAGCAGGAAGTATATCAGCGTAAAATGCTGTTAGCAGAGCAGACCATGAAAGAGATCGATGTTACTGATTCCCCTTTTTTGGCTTTAGCATTAACCTTAAACAGTCCAATCAGGACAAATGACGCGCATTTAAAGCAATAGGATTTAGTGGATATGTACACGACGAAGGAGTTATTAGAGCTCTTACAGCTTGACAGCCTTCTTGAGTTATCTTGAGGTACCCGCACCTTCTTGAGTTATCTTGAGGTACCCGCAGCCTCCCGTTCCGAAAAAAACGCTGCGAGGGGAGATCTCACGTGACTCGTTGCTGGTAATCACGCCACCGACACACATACTGTCATCCAATCAGATTTCAACACGCGGAATCGTTCTCAGGATTGCTTTTCTGGAGGAGCGCCCTCTCCGCACGCCCCATGGAATTACCAAGATACAAGTTATATACCTATCACAACCACAATCCGTTAGTGGTGGCTGTGCTGTATGGTGCTCAAAGTGAAGGCACGGTATGAAGGTGAGGTTTTAAAGCCGCTGGAAGCGGTGGATTTGAAGGAAGGAGAAGAGGTAGAGCTCGAAC
>CAZFWT010000060.1:0-9497 GCA_964522635.1 uncultured Halobacteria archaeon
ATGGGTATCGAAAAGCTCCGGAAAGCTTTTAGGAAGGGGAAGCTAAACAAATACAGAGGGAGATATCCCCTGCTCAAGGCGCTGGATGCATTGCAGCTCGCTACTGCCCTTGAGATGCATGTTGACGCTTTCCTCACCAATGACGCAAAGCTGAAGCGAGTAGAAGAGGTAAACGTTGTAGTCTTGAAGGATTATTTGTGAGTAGGGAAGAATGAGTGACTAAACAGATGAATCTGCGTGTGCGCCCTGAGCGAGCAAATGATATCGAGGCGATCGATATCCTCTTAAGAATGGCCTTTGGCGGCACTGAAGAGAGCACCCTGGTCCGGGCACTCCGGGTATCCGAATATTTCGTGCCGCCATTAGCACTGGTTGCTGAGGAGGCAGACGAGGAGGCGGAGAACCGTATCGCCGGCTATATCCTCTTCAGCCGCATCGGTATTGAAACACGCAACGGAGAGGTACAAGCGCTCGCGCTGGCGCCGATGGCCGTTCTGCCTGAGCAACAGCGGCAGGGTATCGGCACGCAACTGGTTGAAACAGGATTGGAGGCGTGCAGACAGCTGGGCCACCGAATTGTCGTGCTCGTCGGCCATCCCGAGTACTATCCCCGGTTCGGGTTCGAGCCCGCACGCGCCCACGATCTTGAATTACCCTTTGCGGTCCCTGATGAGGCCTTTATGGCACTGGAGCTCCTGCCCGGTGCGCTAAAAAGCGTACGAGGAGGCAGAGTCAGGTTCAGTCCGCCGTTTGAAGCGGTGGTGTGAACCCCACTGAAGTTGGAAGCTTAGAACCGCAACGTGAACTCACCGACGGGCGCGAGGTGTAAAGCACCGTAGCCGGATATGTTCTGTTGTCCGTGTGCATTAGCACCGAGCAATCCGAAGGATTGCGAGAGTTCCGAACCCAGCTCATATCTTTTCTCTTTTTGCAATAAGATCTTTCAATTTGCTTTTCAATGCAGGGATATCATTCTCGACTGTACCCCAGAGGGCATCCATATCTACGCCCAAATAATCGTGTATCAATTTGTCTCTCATTCCTGCCATGTCTTTCCAAGGAATATCCAGATGCTTCTCTCTGATCTCATTGGATACCATCTTTGCGGCTTCACCTATTATCTCTATCTGCCGTATTACCCCGTCCTGTATAAGGTGATTCTCCATAAAGTCTTTGTATTCTATCCTCGCAGTATACTCTTCTATTCTGACTATAGCATCTAAAATATGCTTCAGATACGCAGTGTCTTCTTTTTTCATCCGTAAATCATCTTCATCTCTCTTTTTATCGTATCAATCAAATAGGGACTTATAGAGTTCTCTGTCAGCAAATCCACTTTTATTCCCAACTCCTCAGACAACTCTCGTTCTATTCTCACGAGTTGAAGAAGGCTTTTTCTTTCTGAAAACTCCACAATAATATCTATATCACTTTCCGGTTTCTCCTCTCCTCTGACATAAGAGCCAAAGACGGCTACCTTTCTCACCCCGTGACCTTTAAGTAGATTGGCGATTTTTTCAAATAGTTCTTCCCTACTCATGTTTTTTATCCTTCTTTAACGGGGATTCCGAATTTTGGATAAACCCGGTATATCCGCAGTGTGGATAGACATCATTCTGGATGATCAGCCTATGCTATCTTTCTATGCCCACACACCGGACTTGTTACCTTACATTAATCTTCGGTACTCATAAAAATATATACCTTTCGGACTTCACGAGCAAAGCTGTTCTAGCACTTCTTTGTAACGATAAGCTCCGCGCGCGGATGCATGCCACCGAGCCGCAGACGCCGCACGATGCGATGTGCCTTCTTCACCTCAGGCGCGGGGTGAAGATATGAGACCACCACGCATACGTGATGCCAAAAACCAGAGCAAATACTACCGCTTTCAATAAATTTTCTATTAGGAATACATTTCCACCCATAAGGTAATCTAACAGCAGCCAAACTACCAATGCTGTAATTGTCGCAATGATTGTTGGTAGTACAATTTTTTGATCCATTACTAATGCAAGTCAAAATGCTCGTTTAAATATTTGGTATTAAAGCGAGGCATGTGATGAACTTTGCACGCGATGCTTTATAGTCCTAGCGTCGATCGTAACGCTGGAGTCCCCCCTTTTTTGCGAGCGCGTACCTTCCCTACGCGCACGCACCGCCTTCATTCAGGTACCACGCGCAAGTAGTAACGTGGTAAAGCAGTAAGTAGTTACCCTTTATACCGACCTCACGAGGCGAAAGCCCAGGTCATCGCAGCGGAGGGCAGGGCCAGCGCAGCCACGGGACGCGGAACGGCAGTAACCAGCGACGTTGCACCAGCTACCGCCACGGTAAACCCTGAGCGAGCCAGATCCTACCCACGCGCTGCCGTCGGTCGGCGCGCCGTCATAGCTTTCGTGGTAAACATCCTGCACCCATTCCCAGACGTTGCCGTGCATATCATAGAGCCCCCAGGGGTTCGGCTTCTTCTGGTCGACCGGATGCGTTTCATCGCCTGAATTCTCAGCAAACCACGCGTACTCGCCGAGTTTCGCATCAGAATCGCCGAACGAATAGCGTGTGGTGGTGCCCGCGCGACAGGCGTATTCCCATTCTGCTTCCGAGGGCAGCCGGTACTTATCCGTACCTTCTTTCGCGTTGAGCTTTCTGATGAACTCCTGCACGTCGTCCCACGAGACCATCTCGACAGGCAGGTTGTCGTCACCCGTGAAGAACGCGGGATCTGAGCCCATTACTGCACGCCACTGCACCTGCGTAACTTCATATGTGCCCATATAGAACGCATGTTGTAGAGCTACCTGATGGACAGGCCCTTCGTCATTGTCTCTACCCGCTTCGTTTGTTGGCGCGCCCATCTCAAACTCGCCCGCGGGGATCAGCACGAACTCCATACCGATGGAATTGGTGTACGTAGTATCAAGTGTGGCGGACGGAGTAGGTGTTGGTGTTGGCGTGACTTCTGGCACTTCTTCCTCCACGCAGCCCACAACAAACATCGAAACTACGATTATAGCTACTGCAACACTGCATAGTCCTAATTTCTTGTTCATCTCACCACCTAACGGGCACATAATCGAAGCCTTTATTTAAGCTTTTCTCTTTTGCAAACTTTGCTCTTCAGTCGCCTTTGCTCCTTAAATTGGGCCTTATTGGCTGGCGTTGTGAGCACATGCAGGCACGGGGCAGGCTGCGGGGATGTTAGCACCGCTTGCAATCCAAAATGATGGAGATGAGCAAGGATCAGCGAGATGGCACCAGCAAGCGCATCGGGCCCGTCGTCATGCGCTGCAAGCGGGTGATGGATCAGCTGCTCCACGAACTCGGGATAATCCTGGTTCCAGGTATCGAGGAATCGAAGCTGCCCGTTCGTATAATGTGGCTCGATCGCCTGGATACGGGCGAGCTTTTGACTGCTAGACCACGGGACAGCAAATTTAAATAACCGCGAAGACCTTTTTTATATGTAGGTTCCGTACGATTTTGGGTGTGGTGTGCGTCCCGCTGGATGGAGATGAGGCTAGGAGATGGAGCTGAAGACAAAAGAAGTCCTGAAAAGGCTTGGTGACTTAGAACGAGAAATCGAATACATCAAGCGTGATTTGTTGCATGTGGTGGAGCAATCGAGGAGTAAGACTTCTCTTTTTGGCTGCGTACGAGGTGGTGAGGTAACCGAGGAAGCGGTAGAAGAAGCGAAGAAAGAGCTCTTCCGAGAATTGGAGGATATGTAATTTAATGCTGTATATTCTGGATACCCATGTCCTTATCTGGTATTTTATAGGCAGTACCCGGTTGACAAGGGCAGTTAAAGAAAAGATAGAGGAGGTTAGGAGCACGGGAGGTCGATTACTGGTGCCAAAGATCGTGCTTGCAGAAGCACTATCGGTTGCTGAGAAGGGAAAGGTTACCTTTGATTTTCCCGAGATGTACCACCGCATAAAGGCCGAACCAGAATTTGAAATCGTTAGTTTCACCCCAGAGATCCTGGAAGAAGTTACGGCTCTTGCGATTCCTGAGATACATGATAGGATAATAGTAGCCACCGCGAGGTTTTATCAGGCGGGGATTCTCACGAAAGATAAAATCATTCGTGACACAGGGGATGTTGAGACGGTCTGTTAGCCGTCGAGATGAGAGATATTGTTACTGTTGAAGATGCTTTTTAATTTTAACTACTGCAACGCGACGGTTGCTACACACATGCTCTCCGTCAGCGCGCACGAGGGATAAGGACCCGGCGTTGCGCTTTCTCTTTTGTGAGTAGTAGATCAATAGCACCAGCAAGCGCATCGGGCCCATCGTCATGAGCTGCCAGCGGAAAGTGGATCAACTGCTCCACGAGCTCCGGATAATCCTGGTTCCAGGAATCGAGGAAAAGCAGCTGGCCGTTAGAATAGTACGGCTCGATGGCCTGTATGCGGGCAAGCTTCGGCGTGTTATGCCAGATGAGTTTGTGGGGCACGGTGACCTTGGCCGCCTGTTGCCGTTCGCGCAGCACGAGCTCGAAACTGCAGGGGTTGGGATCTGATTTAGCTTTGTCGAGCGAGTTCGCCTCGATGCCGACCTGCTTGTAATTGAAGAAGCTCTGCAGCTCGATGAGCTTGTCGATGAGTTTCGAGTGCGCCGCTCTTGAGAGGTCGCAGTGAAAAACGATCCACGAGTCCCTGTATTTCAATACCGTGACGATAGCGGAATAATCGTTGGCGCCGAGCGACGGGTCGCAGAACGCGAAAGCTTCTGCTCGTGACAGATCGAGCTCTGACTTCGCAATCTTGTGCAGGGCTTCGAGCTTGAAGATCTGATCTTCCTCGGGGATCGGGCGGTTCAGATACTGGCAGGCGAACAATAAGGTGCCCTTCTCTACCTTGAGTGCTTCGAGCTTCTTAGCTGGAAGGACGAAGGGGAACCGCGGCGTGGATCCATCATTGTCGTAGCATGACTCGCGCTGGATGTAGTACCTGTATTCTTCGGGGAGCTGCGGATTGATCTCGTTGATGATAAACGAGTAGACATCGTCGAAATGCCAGTGCGTGCCCACTACCACGAGCTCGCCGTCTGGTGTGAGCACGGAGACAAGATCATTGAACCACCGCTTCTTCTTCTCGCGTACCGAGGGGCTTTCGCGATCATCGATGTTGCACAGATCATCCACAATGATGAGATCGTAGTGCGCGGATACGAGATTGCCGAGCGCGCCGACGGTGGCGATACTGGGCTCGCTGTAGTTCCGCGTGCGCGTGTTGAGCACGATAGATTTTGTCTTTGCTGACCGGGGATCAAGGGGCACGGTATTGAAGCAATCCAAATAAAGGCTGATGAGCTTCTCGTTCCGGAGATACTGGCCCACGATCTCGTTGAGGAAGGCCTCTGCATTTTTCGCAGTTGCGTTCACAATCAGTATCCGGAGATTCGGATCCCCGAGCAACCGCCAGATGGGATACGACTTGGTAAAGATCGTTGACTTGTACGTGTGCCGCGGCTCCAGCCAGAGCGAGCGTTTATGCTGTCGATCCAGCTCGTTGCACCAGGCATGATGCGGATCCTCTGCCAGCTGCGAGTAACCTAAAATCCTACTGGCGAAGCGGAAGAGGTCAAGACTGCGCTGCTCTCCCGGGAGCTGGACCATGAACCTCATTCCTCTTTTTCGCCCCCCACAGGCATACTGTCATCCCCTTTAAGCTGCTTCCTGGACTGCTCAGGGGGATAGCAATCGTCGATCCAACTGGTGGAGATGCGCTCGCATGTGCTTCTCGCCGGACGTATGCTCGCCAACTCCTTGAGCGCATGCGCTGTTTCCTTGAACGCTTGCGCGATTTCCTTCTGCGCGTGGGCGATTTGACCGAGCTCCGCAACGCTGAGTTCAGGAGTTCCCGGTTTGAGTCGCTTCCTGAGCGCGGTCTGAATATCCTCAGCAAGATCTTGATTTTCCGCTATGGCGCGCGGTAAACCCTCAAATACGTCTTTGTTGGCGATGTACGTGGTGATCGCTTTTGACGCGACCGCCTTACGGTCGCTTCCTTCTTCTTCCGCGCGCCGCGTCAACGCAGCATACGCATCCTTCGAGATCACGATCGTCTTGTGATCCCGAGTCGGCTTCTTGCTCTCCTCTGGCCCGGTTACCGCTCCACCGGCTCGTGTCGCTGCGCCGTCTGCAGTCATCTGCGCTCACCTGCCTTAACGGGCGCGTGCCGCTGTTTCGATAGCAGCAATCGCTCAGAAGAAAGCGAAAAAGTCGCGACAGTTCCGCGATACCATACCCGATGGGCCGGAATTACGGTGCCGGTATGTACGCCGATCACCTTCCGTTCGACCCGCCGCGCATCCGCCTCGACATCGCCTTCTGACCCTGCCATAAGCGTCACTGCTTGTGCTCAGGAAACTACCTGCGTTTAAGGAAGCCCCGTTTTTGACGGCTCACGTAAACCCATAAAAAAGGTCCGTTACGCTTTCTAACTGCTAGTTGAGCTTATTCTGGACTAACCTTAAACGCCGCTCAGCTCGGTCGTGGTACTGGTGGTGCATGCCGCGGCGGATCGGGCCTGCGGCGAAAGCGATGTCCTCCTTCTTGGTCTTGTTTAACGTGGCCCCGAGGCACGGGGTCGTACTGCGAGTAGAACCCGGGCTCATCCTTCTCCACAAGATCCCAATCGACAGGCAATGCCGAGGATATTGTGCACGATATCCAGAGTACTTTTCACTGTCTTCGCTGCTGATCGTATGACTGCGGCGCCGAATGCGATGGTGCCGGCAGCCTTCATCTCACCGATAGCGTCGAATGCGTTCACATTCACGGGATACATCTATCCTGTACCTCCTATCTTTCCATACACCTCATCGATGCGTGCTCTGCCCTTAGCTTCGGGACTAACGGGAGCAGCTAACCGAGCTGTGCGCAGGCCTTTGACCATATCGAGCTCTTTGCTAAGCGCGTCGAGATCAAGTGCCTGCAGATCCTTCTCCGTCTTCGTGTCCTGTAGCGTTGTGAGCTCTGCGACGAGCGCATCCTTCTCAGTTTGCACGAGCTCGTCGAGTTTGCGCTGCAGCGCGTCACGCTGCGAAACTGCTTCGCCACGCTGTGCTACTGCTTCTGCGCGCTCTCGCTTCAACCTCACGACAGCGTCTTTTGCCTCCTGGAGCTGTGCGACCGCAGCGGACTGATCGGGCTGCTTTGCGGGCTGCTCAGCGCTTTCGTTCGTGGGCACGATATTGAGCCCGCAGCCATCTCGAGACGAGCACCTGCCTTCCGCGCACACTGCGACGTGATTGAGGAAGATCTCGCGCTGGACCGCGTTGTAGTCCTTGCCTTCGCCGAGTGATCCTTTCGCTTCGTCGCTCGTATCGAGCGTACAGAAGTATCCGGGCGAAACGTCGCTGAGTTTCTGCTCCTTGATGTCTGCGATCAGATCCTTATCGGAGATTTCCAGGATGCCGGTGAGCACGTCGCTTTCTGCACGCGGATCGCGCAGGAATCCGAGCACCTGTGCGCGCTCGGTCACGATTCCTGCCTTCGGATGGTCGCGGGTGACTGGTATGCCGTTAGCGAACCGAGCGGCAGCTTCGAGCTCGGCGAACGGCTTGACTGCTTTGATCGCGCCGTCGTTGTAGCCATAGACGTGCTTGGAATGCGCGATGGTTGCAGGGATCCTGAGCATACCGTCTTCTTCGGTCGCCTCATCAAGCTTCAGCTCGAACGAATCGGTGAACTGCGCGATTGAGTCCTGATTAGCATCCTCGTCTTTCTGCTCAGGCTTCGGATATTCTGATTTGTAGCCGTGTGGGAGCACGATGACATCAACGTTCGTGTACTTGATCGGCTTCTCTTCGGGCAGTGGGTATTCGGCATCCGCTTCGGGCTGGGCTAAGGCCTGCAAGAGTGCATCGAGTTCGGCTTCTTCTTCTTCAAGAGCCATTGCTGGACTTCACTGAGAAGACGAAAAACGGCAACGCGTTTAAGGAGGGCCAAAAATAAGTAGCTTTTAAGGTGCTGATGCGGTTATTCTGCTAGGTTTGTAGAATCGACGATATCCATTTGCTACCGGGCTGGATCCTTTAAAAAGCCCGCTTTTGCTTAATAAAATTCAATATAAAGATTGTTATATTTTATGAACATAGTTCAAGTGCGTAAGTCCTATCGTTTTAAAACGAAGAAAAAAAGCAAGTAGAAAATGAAGCTTTTTCATAGAAAGCTTAAATGCGATTTCTGCGGAAAAACGCTGGATGAGGAGCATTTTTACGAGTGGAGAGAGAAAAGATTCTGCTCTACTCAGTGTAAGCGGGAATACCGGAAGATGATAAGAGAAGCAGAAGGGGAAAATAAGCGATTCCCCTACTCTAGTGCGTTTGAGCAGATTTACTGGAGAAAATAAAATACCAAGCTCCGGGCGTTTTCTAAGTGGCATCTCATAGCATCGAGCTGCAATGAGATCTCGCTCGTCAGGTTTTCTTCACTCACCGCTAGCTGTACCTGCGTGAGAACGTCCACAACTTTGAATCTTCCTGTTTCGCTTGCAGATATCTGATGAGGGTTCGACGCTGTGCAGACAACACACGGGCTAATCTTCCTTATATATTTTTAATAACCTCATAGTTTGGAGGATTTCAGAATTATAGTTTTTATTCTCTTTAACCTTTTTGTATATATCGTTGATTATTGTTTCAAACTCAATAATGTGATCTATTCCATTTTGGCTAAGCATTTTTATTGCCTCTTTTCTTGTTTCTTCATTCTTAGCCAGTGCTGGGATTACCAGTATTTTCCTATAATGGGCTGTTTGGATTACTGCTTTAATTTTTTCATCAGCTTCTGGTCTTGTAAAATAAAAGATGCGAGGTGCCGATCGTATAAGAGACGGCGTAAAAACTTCTGTATGCCATCCTTTAACTTCGATAGCCGCATATTCAATCCCTTTTAAGTCATCGGTTTTTAATATGAAGTTTTTGGGAGGATTGATACGGTCAGGATGAAGGTTAAGCGCTACTAAATCTACATCGCTATCTCCTCCAATTCCGTTCTCGCCCTTTACCCGGTAAGTTACGTTCGTTCTAACCAAGAAGTTCAAATTTTCAAAAAAAAAGTCTTACAATTTCTTCATTAACGTCGGCCAATTTCTACACCTCCGTATTTACGGCTCCCTCTCGAACCTCCTTATATTCATCCTTCAAAGCACGAATGAGGGGTTCTACTGCCGGCTTTCCTATCTTGACAAGCGCCTTTGTGGCTCCCTCTCGAACCTCCTTATATTCATCCTTCAAAGCACGAATGAGGGGTTCTACTGCTAGTTTCCCCATCTCACCAAGAGCCTCTTCTGCACCCTTTCGAACGTTCCAATTTTCATCCTTCAAAGCACGAACGAGTGGTTCTACTGCCGGCTTTCCTATCTTAACAAGAGCCTCTTCTACTCCCTTTTGAATATACCGTTTTTCATCCATCAAAGCATGAACGAGGGGTTCTGCTGCTCTCTCATCTCCTATCGTACCAAGTGCAGTTGCTGCTCCCT
>CAZFWT010000061.1:0-7797 GCA_964522635.1 uncultured Halobacteria archaeon
CAAAGCGTTTCAACTTCTCCTTACCGCGGTGCAACATGAAATTCGCCTTCCTCACGATAAACCCCACATAAGCCTCGTCCATAAGCACCTCATCTCGCGAAGCCACCAACCAGCACGTCCATACGCGCCGTGCTGAGCATCTCCTCCACCACGATGCCAGTATCTCTCGCTATACCCTTCATCCCGCTGTACTTGAAGCCCGCGTCGAGCGCCAGCCGAAGAAGCACCCCTGCCTTCTCCACAGCCCTGCACGCCACGTGGATGATCGGTGACTGCGCCAAAAGCCAGAGCTCGCCCTCGGCAAACGGAGCATCTACCATTGCTGCAAGCACCTCAACCCGCACCACCGCGCGATGCCAGTTTCCTAAAAACACCGCCTCACGCTTGGCCCCGATCTCAGGCAGAAGGATTAACACAATCCTGCCCGAGCAACTGCTCGTGGTGTAATAATCCGCACGTGCATTGATCTTCTGAAGAATGCCCGCTATTTCTTCGTCCGCGCCTCTCCGCTGCAATCGCGCGAGCGCCCGCGCCTTCGCCGCCTCGAATCGCGCCATCAGTGAGAAAAAATTCAAAAGCTTTTTATAATGCCTTACACTACCAACTACTAATAATCTACCAGGGTCGGCGAGATGATCGAGACAAGCTTTTTCCAGGAGTACGTCTTGTTGCTCACGGGCGTGCTCATCGCTCTGACGATACTCGTGGCGACCTATCGTGCCGGAATTGGTCCTGGCGTGTTCAATCGTGTGGTGGCTGTCAACGTGATCGGGACGAAGACCGTTGTGCTTCTGGTGGTCATCGGCTATTTCTTCGAGCGGCCGTATTTCTTTGACTTGTCGCTGCTCTACGCACTGCTCAACTTTATTGGTACACTGATCTTCGCGAAATATTTGGAGAGGGGTGAGATATGGTCGAGATAATCGGGATACTTGTGGCGATAGTAACGATCTTCATCGCGTTGGGGGTCTTCTTTATGATTACCGGAGTCATCGGACTGATACGATTTCCTGACTTCTATACACGATTGCACGCTACGGGCAAGTGTGATACCCTGGGTGAGATCCTGATCATTGCGGGTTTGTTGATTTACCACGTATTTATCTATAGCCCCGGTGCGGATATCACGGTGCAGCTGGTGCCGGTCAAGCTGCTCTTCCTGATAATCTTCATATTGCTTACCAATCCAGTAGGGACGCACGCACTGATGAAAGCGGGCTATACCACGGGTGTGAAGCCCTGGAAGGTTGGAAACGAGCGGATGTGAGAGGTGCATAAGGAGGAACGAAGATGTCAGAGCGTAAAGGTGGGAATGGGTTTGGAATCGTCGTCACCTTTGTGGTGATGTTTGTATTCTGGATTCTCCTCTCGGGGATCTTTGATGTGCTCCATGTGGGCGCGGGGATCATTAGCTGTGCGATCATTGCGTTCGTCTCGCATGACCTGTTTGTGCGTGAGGGTGGCCTCGAATCCAGGAAATTCATGCGGCTCCTCCTCTACATCCCCTGGGAGCTCTATCAGATTCTGCTGGCGAACCTGGATGTTACTTATCGGGTGCTCCATCCCAGTTCCTTCAAGCGAGGGCGACCGGATGGCAGTATGTTCGGCGTAGGACCGATTGATCCGGTCATCATTGAATTCGAGACAACGTTGCGAAGCGATTTCGCGCTCGTTACCATGGCCAACTCCATCACTTTAACTCCGGGAACGATTACGATTCTGGTCGATCCACCGATCGGCAAGTTCTGGGTGCATGCGATTGCGAAAGCCCCCGGTGATGCGCTTTTGGTGGATCAGACGATGCAAACGAAAGTGGCGGAGGTGTATGACGAGAAATGATGCCCAAGAAAGAGAAGGAGGTGATGAAGAGATGATTGTGCCGATTGATCTGGCGCTGTTATTCATTATTGTTATTCTTGCACTGGTGGCGATTACGGTGAGAGACCTCTTGAGCGCCATCATGGTCTTAACTGCTTACAGTTTCCTCATGGCTATGGTCTGGGTGGAGATGCATTCGGTGGACGTCGGCTTTACCGAAGCTGCGGTCGGTGCGGGTGCAACAACGGCATTCTTAATAGCCGCGCTCTGTAGAACAGAGAGGTGGGAGAAGGGATGAAGCAGATCTCCGTAGGGGCATTACTTTTTGTACTGGTCTTGGGCGCGCTGTTCGTATACGTTGCCGAGGACATTCCTGACTTTGGTGATCCGAATTCCGCTCCGAACAGGTATACTCCGTTGTTTACCCTTGATGCTACGGGGTCGGTGGACGTGTTAAATCAGGGGAATGTCCCAGAGGCATTGATCGAAGCGCTTACCGACCGTGGTTTCCGGGATTACGAGCTTCCTACCAGTGTTAAAGGCCTGACAGAAGGCGAGTGGGATGCCTATCTTGTCCCTGAGGAGACGTATTACAATATCCCCACCGCCAAATTTGGCACGGCTCCTGACGCCCCGAAGGAGCAGAAATATTTCTACCTCAAGCAGGAAGGAGACAAACTGGAAGTCTACCGGTATGCACCAATCATCCGGTACGTCGAGGAGGGCGAGCACGAGACTGAAGTGCCGAACATGGTGACCTACATCTTAGCGGACTACAGAGGTTACGATACGCTGGGGGAGACCACGGTTATATTTACCGCGGGTATCTCTGTCATTCTACTGTTAAGGAGGCGAGGTAAGCAACCAACATGACCGACAACAAGAAGTGGATCTACGGGCGGGATGTCGTCAATGAGACCATAGGGAGATTGATGATACCGTTTATCCAGCTGTTCGCATTGTACGTGATTATTCACGGCGCCGGCGGTCCGGGAGGCGGTTTCCAGGGCGGTGTTATACTCGCATCCTCCTTCGTTCTGTACCTTATCATCTTCGGGCTCGCTGCGGCAGGGAAGCGGTTCCCCGAACGCGCAAATAACTATTTGATGAGCACGGGTGTGTATCTCTACGCGGGCGTCGGGCTCCTTTGCGTTGTTGTTACTCTGGGAGCAGTGCAGTTTCTCAACTACGGGTATCTTCCGCTCACCCATATGTTCGAGGAGAACCGTGCACTCGGCATGGACCTCGTTGAGATTGGTATCGGGATAACCGTGTGCGCCGTCATCACGGAGATCTTCTTCAACTTGGTGTGGAAGCAGGAGGACGAAACAGAGAGCGGAAAGGAGGGGGGTGAGTAGCGATGATTGAATGGTTCCTTGCGAAATACAACTACTGGATTGCGATTATTTTGATACTTATCGGCTTTTACGCCATGATTGCCAAGGATAACCTGATAAAAAAGATTATTGGATTGACCATCTTCCAAACAGCAATATTCCTCTTATACATTTCATTGGCTGATATTGGACCACTTCCTCGAGGCACTGCACCGATTGTGAGCGAAGAAATACTGAGTAAGGGATACGTATACGTAAATCCCTTGCCCCATGTGCTCATCCTGACGGCAATTGTCGTTGCGGTCGCGACAACCGCGGTAGCGCTTGGGTTGGTGATACGGATGTACGAGGAATACGGAACAATAGAAGAGGCGGAGATAATAGCGATAGAGCGAAAGCTATAGCGTGACACAAGTGACACGGTGGAGCGAAAGTGAAAGCTTTATATAGCCCAAAAGTGAGAGAGGAGGAAGGGGGTACATAGTTACATGGCTGGTATTGTAGAACAGCTTCCAGTTCTTATCATAGCTATCTCTCTGGTCTCTGCATTTACCATTCTGGTCGCTGGCTGGGTCAATAAGAAAGCCTGCTGGTTCATCTCGCTCGGCACGATCTTCATTCAGTTGATCATGGCGATCGCCATCCTGAATCATGTGCTGACGGTGGGGAATATTTATTACTGGCTGGGTGGCTGGATGCCGCCATGGGGCATCGAATACGTGATGGACGCGTTAAACGGCTATATCCTGGTCGTGCTGCTCTTTTTATCCCTGGTTTGCGTGATGTATTCCCGGCGGAACGTCGAGCACGAATTGCCAGATAAAATCGTCTCCTTTTATGTCGTTTATCAACTGCTGGTTACCGGTCTCTGCGGCGTCACGGTGACTGGCGATATATTCAATATGTATGTCTTCGTCGAGATCTTCTCGCTGGCCGCATATGCGTTAATCGCATCGCGAGGCGGTATATCGCTCAAAGCGAGTTTCGTCTACCTCGTCATGGGTTCTATCGGTGCGTGTTTCGTCCTGATCGGTATTGGGCTCGTCTACGCCGTGACCGGTTCATTGAACATGCATGATATCTCTATCTTATTGCCCCAGTTCTACGGCAATAGAGCCGTTCAGCTAGCGTATGCACTGATTGTCGTGGGGCTGAGCATCAAGATGGCGCTCTTCCCGCTTCATACCTGGTTACCCGACGCGCATTCATTCGCACCCTCGGAGATCAGCGCCATGCTTTCAGGTATCATCATCGAGGTGTCTACCTACGCTCTCATAAGGATCTCATTCTCGGTATTTACACTTGACTTCCTCAGGCTCGTGCCTATCTTCGATATCATTAGCTGGTTGGCGGCATTCGCTATTATCTACGGTTCTGTGCTCGCCATCGCACAGATCAATCTTAAGCGGATGCTTGCGTATTCCTCGGTCTCGCAGATGGGCTACATCATGCTTGCGGTTGGTCTTTCACTCTCCACCAAACACGTCCTCTGGGGTGGGCTGACCCCCGCCTTGATGCATATCCTGAACCACGCGTTAATGAAGGGCTGTTTGTTTATGGTTGCGGGTGCGTTCATCTATAAGGCGGAATTGTGGAACATCACGGATCTCCGCGGTTTGGGCAGGAAGATGCCGTATACTTGTGCGGCATTTACGCTGGCCGCGATATCGATGATTGGTGTGCCCCCGAGCGTGGGGTTCGTAACGAAAATATATCTCATATTTGCCGTTGTTGAAGCCGGTAACTTCATATTCATGGCGGTCATCTTGCTCAGCACCCTGCTGAACCTCGTCTACTTCTGGCGGGTGATCGAGACCATGTACATGAAGGTGGGTGAAGCCGGCCCCCATCATGAATATGCGAAGCCGGTCAAGATTGATGAAATACCCCTTACTATGCTTATCCCCGTGCTGCTACTCGGTGTCCTGTGTATCGTCATGGGCATCATCTGGCTGACGGAGATTCCGATCATCGGTGCAGTCCCGATAATGGATACTGTGAATAAATTGTTTGAGATAGGGAGGTATACCGTGCTACCATGATAGAATCAGTCATAACGATACGACCGGTCTTGGCACTCTGTTGTCCGTTAGTAGCTGCGTTTTTGATCCTGTTCTCGAGGAATCATCCGAACATCCGGGAGGGCTGGACGATGGCGGCGGCGGTGGCTCAGTTCCTGATTGTGGTCACCATGGCGCTCGATGTGCGGGGCTTGAACGGAGGCGTACTCGAATATTATCTCTTTACGATTCTGCCCAATGTGGAATTCGGATTCAAGATCGATGCCTTTGGGCTGCTCTTCGCTTTGACCTCGGCCTCGTTATGGATTCTGGTCTCCTCCTATTCAGTCGGCTATATGCGCTCGTTACACGAGCACGCGCAGACGCGGTACTACTTCTGCTTCGCGCTCGCCATTCTGGGTGCCGAGGGCGTGGCCATGTCGGCGAATCTGTTCACGATGTTCATCTTCTACGAGATCCTGACGGTCTCGACGTATCCGCTGGTGGCGCACGATCAGACAGAGGAGGCGATCTTCGGCGGGCGCAAATATCTGGCATATCTACTGACCGCGGGCGTCTTCTTCCTGGCCGCTGTGCTGCTGACCTACTCATTCGTCGGCACCACGGACTTCACGAACGGGGGGATTCTCAGTACTGACGCGGCCTCACCGGCTGCATTGACCGTGCTCTTCTTCTTCTTCATGCTCGGCTTCATGAAGGCGGCGTGGATGCCATTCCACTCCTGGCTGCCGACCGCAATGGTGGCACCGACACCGGTGAGTGCGTTGTTGCACGCGGTGGCAGTCGTTAAAGCGGGCGTGTTCTGTATCATTCGCGCTGTCTGTTACATCTATGGTGTGGACTTGATGACCGAACTGGGTCTCGGTGTGATCCTCGCCACGATCGCCGGGTTCACGATGCTTGCCGCGTCCTTGATGGCGATCGCGCAGGACAACCTGAAGCGGCGGTTGGCTTACTCCACGATCAGCCAGCTCTCGTATATCATCTTCGGGGTCTCGTTGCTGAGCCCGATGGGAATACAGGGCGCGATGCTGCACATTCCCTTCCATGGCTTCATGAAGATCACCCTCTTTATGTGCGCCGGCTCGATCATGGTGGCCACGGGCAAGAAGAACATCAGTGAGATGGCTGGTATCGGGCGGATCATGCCCTTGACCATGTTTGCCTTTACCATCGGCGCGCTCGGTATGGCGGGAGCGCCGCCCGCATGTGGATTTGTGAGCAAGTGGTATCTCTGTATGGGCACGCTGCAGGCAGACAAGCTCGTCCTGCTCGCTGTACTGCTGATCAGCTCGCTGCTGGATATTATTTATTTCTTCCCGATCATCCGCACGGCATTCTTCGAGAAGCCGAAAGACGTGGACGTGAGCATCCACGAGTGGAAGCCAAAGATCAAAGAGTCCTCACCGTTTATGGTCTTCCCGTTGGTGACTACCGCGATTTTCTCCATCCTCTTCTGTATACCCAATCCGGTCTCAGAGGTGATCATCTCGCTGGCGCGAATCGCCGTTACCAGTTTAGGAGGCGGAATCTGAGCGATGGTCGCGATTGATAGTAAAACGCTGATGAAGCTGTATTATCTGGCCCTGGTCGCGGTTGTGATAGCGGGTCTGGCAGTTCATTTCATGGGCGCGGCCCCGGAAGCTGCGGAAGTTCCTGAGATGCACGGTGAGGAGGCGGCCCATGAGGCGGCACAGGAAGAAGGCTTCTGGTGGCTGGAGATACCACTATTTGCCGCAGGTTTTGCCTTCGTGGGGGGGGTCATACTCCTGGCGCTTTCGAAGCTCGGCGTGTATCCGCTGATCAAAGTGAGCGAGGACTACTACGAGCGACACAGCATCAAGAAACGCGAAGAGCAGGAGAAGGAAGCGGGGGGTGAGCAGTGATGGTGTGGATACATCCAGGATTCATTTACCTTTTTGGATGCCTGCTCATACCGCTCCTGAAAGGGAAGATCAGACAGGCGTACGTGATTCTCTTGCCGATCTTAGCCCTGATAGACCTCGCGTTGATGGCACTCGGGGTCTTTGGCGAATTGCCGCTCGAGACCTGGCGAATCCCCTTTTTGAAATATACGCTCATGCTGGGCCATGTCGATAATTTGAGCCTCTTCTTCGGGTTCCTGTTCATCATCGTCTCCCTGGCGATGTTCGTGTACGCGAGTCATGTGAAGGAGGAGTGGCAACATGTTTCCGCGTTCTTGTACATCGGAAGTACGCTGGGCGTGGTCTTTGCCGGCGATCTGTTCACGCTGTTATTCTTCTGGGAGGTTATGGCGTGGGCGTCCTTATTCCTGATCTGGTATCGCAAGACAGAAGCGGCGTGGGGCGCGGGGTTCCGGTACATTATGGTGCACTCATTCGGCGGAATCTGTCTCTTTGCCGGCGTGGTGCTCCAGTTAAAGGCGACCGGCTCGATCGCATGGGGCTTCAGCTCCCTCGTGGATCCTGCCACTCATGGGATAGAATTACCCGGGATCATGATCCTCATTGCCTTCATGATCAACGGAGCGGTGCCCCCGCTACACGCGTGGCTGTCTGATGCGTATCCTGAAGCTACGGTCACGGGCACGGTATTCCTGAATGCGTTCACCACGAAGAGCGCGATCTATGTGCTGCTGC
>CAZFWT010000061.1:7897-9268 GCA_964522635.1 uncultured Halobacteria archaeon
GGCACGGTATTCCTGAATGCGTTCACCACGAAGAGCGCGATCTATGTGCTGCTGCGCGGCTTCACGGGCTTTGAGGCGCTCATGTGGTTAGGTGCGATCATGGCGGTCTACGGGATCATCTACGCGTTGATCGTGAACGATATCAGACGAGTCCTTGCCTATCATATCATCTCCCAGGGCGGGTACATGGTCGCGGGTATAGGAATCGGCACAGGTCTCGCGGTCGGCGGCGCGATTGCGCACGCGCTCTGTTATACGATGTGTAAGACACTCCTGTTCATGTCCGCGGGTGCGGTGCTTGCGGCAACGGGCACGGCGAAAATGTCCGATCTGGGCGGATTATACAAATCCATGCCCAAGACCTTCTGGATGTGGATGATTGGTGCCGCCTCTATTTCAGGCTTTCCACTCTTCAGCGTCTTCGTGAGTAAGCCGTTGATTATTGAATCGGCAGTCTTCGCGAATCAACCGTGGCCCTGGCTCTTGCTTGAAATTGCGTCCGTCGGTACGTTCCTCTGTCTGGCGGTGAAGATCCCGTATCTCACGTTCTTTGAACGCGACACCCCCAAAGAGATCAAAGCGCAGGATCCACCGGTGAACATGATGGTGGGTATGGGTATCTTAGCGGTCCTCTGTATCGCGGTCGCGGTGTTCCCGGGGCCGATGTATCATATGATCCTCCCCGCGGTTGAGGGATTAGCCTCTGAGATACACACGTTTGAGCATTATATCGCGAACCCGTACGCGCCGAAGATCGTCGTCGAGCTGAGTATGTTCTTCCTCTTCGCCTTCCCCGCGTTCTGGTGGGTGCTGCGCGAGCCGTTCACGCACCGTGAGCCGAAGATGGCGCTGGATCTCGACTGGTTCTACCGCATCTCAGGGCAGTGGTTTATCTGGTTCTGTGAGAAGCCGGTGTTATCGTTTGCAAAGTTCGTTGATCGGTTGACGCTGAAGATCGCGAGTTATTTCGTCTGGTTCGGTAGGAACCCGGCAGAAGCGCTACGGATCAAAGGTCTCGACCTGCGAATACAACTGGAGAAGAACCTGGACGTAACCTCCGATTACGTGCGGAGCTACGAGAGCGGCCTGGAGGGTGCACGGCAGCGCTACCCGCGCGAACTTCCTCGACTGAGTTTGGGTGCATCGCTGCTCTTGATACTGCTGTTCCTCGTGGTGTATGTGATTCTGTACTTAGCGGGCTATTAACGAGGCAGGGCCCAGAATACGGACTTTTGCCTGAGATTTACCGCTGCGGATAGTAACAAGGTGTGAAGGCGGGAGAAAAAAATCCAGACTCAGGATAAAATAGTATCTACGAGAAAAACGAAACATTTATAACCACATACTACAAAATAACCGTATAATTACATC
>CAZFWT010000062.1:0-9020 GCA_964522635.1 uncultured Halobacteria archaeon
AGACTCAAGATCTGCTCCCGCAGGGGTTCGCGGGTTCGAATCCTGCCCCCCGCATGATTTAAGAGTTTGGGTAATGTCTGAATTATCACTCCTTTGCTCGATGAAATGAGGGGAGGGGGTAAGGCTTGGAATATCGGATTATTAAACATCACAATCCCAACTCTCTTTTAAGCGTATTGTGCGATGTCGATCTTCCTTCAGTTTTTCTATAATATACTCTTGCAATACCTTCTGGTCGCCCTCTGTCATGATGCTGTCTATATCGACCATATGCTCTTTTATCGCCATTAATTCCCTCTTTATAGTTTCCAGATCTTTATGTATAAGTTCCAATGTTACGTCCTTCATGCTCGCTGATCTCCTCTTTACGAATATAAATGCGGGTATCCAGTCACTTCCTTTATAATGGGCCAGATCAGTCCAACAGGTTTCAGCTATGATCCCTGAGGCGTCGAAAATCCAAGCGTAACTCAGATACGGCCATCTTTGCCGGACGCAGAATAGGTGTAGACTGAAACCGTCTCGTTGACCATATTCCGGTGTTGAACAGTCACACCATCGATCAAGCATGGTCAGCACAGCGTCTCCTGGCCCATCGAAGACCGTCGGAATCTTTAAATAGCTTGACCCTTTATTGATGGAGTGAGCAGCGGACTCGCGATTTGGGGCGCTTGACGCGAATTCCTGCTCTTTGTCAGTGCGATGACGGATGAGAGGATCATGCTCACGGAAGAGGAGGGGAAGCGCGGTTTGGAGCTCGCCCGAGCGGCGATCGCGGAGTATTTACGGACGAACACTAAGATTACGGCTCCGGGCGGTCTATCGCCGAGCTTTGACGAGGATCGCGGTGTCTTCGTGACCCTGAAGGTGTTCGGTGCGCTCAGGGGCTGTATCGGCTTTCCGTATCCCGCGTTCCCGCTGAAGGAGGCGATCATCGAGGCGGCCATTTCCGCTGCGGTCGGCGATCCCCGATTCCCTGCTGTTACGTTACCTGAGTTTAAGGACGTGAGTATCGAACTCACGGTGCTTACCTTGCCGCAGGTCTTGAAGGTGAAGCCCAGAGAGCTGCCCCAGCATATCGAGGTTGGTAGGCACGGTTTGATTGTGAAGCGCGGGATACAAACAGGACTCTTACTCCCGCAGGTAGCGACCGAGTATGGCTGGGATGCGGAGGAGTTCCTCTGTCAGACCTGCTGGAAAGCGGGCCTGCCGCAGGACGCATGGCTCGATGAGGAGACCGAGGTGAGCACCTTTGAAGGCCAGATCTTTTCGGAAGATACAACCTGAAAACGATGATTGAGATTGATCGGTATAAATGTGGTTACTGTGGTGGCTGCGTCTCCGTCTGTCCCACGGACGCGATCGAGCTGGTGGGCACGTGGATAAAGATCGATGAGGACAAATGCAACAGTTGTAAAGCGTGCGTGAACATCTGTCCCGTGGGCGCATTGACACTGCTGAAGGACGAGTGAGTTGAGTGCCCAGAGACAACGAAAAAAGCGCGTCGATCCAGCCTGAATTGTTTCCCTCTGATTCCACGAAACTCACCTGAGCTTCTTCAGATAGACGAACGCGCCCTCACCATCAGCGTAATAGCCCTTCACCGTGTAGGCCGGGCGGTATCCTTGCTTCTCGTAGAAGCGCATCGCACCCGAGTTGCTTACTCGGACCTCGAGCGTAATCGTAGTAAAGGATTCGTTGAGGAACACGAGTTCGAGTGCAGTCATCAATTCCTCACCCACGCCACTCCGTCGATAATGCTCCTCCACCGCGATCCCGGAGATATGGCCGTGGTCGCCCCGGATCGCGCCGCCGATGAATCCGACGAGTGTTTCCTTGCTACTCGACCCCGGTGCCACGGCCACGAAGAAGTACTGCTCTGCCGTATCAAAGAACTCCGCAATGTCCTCCGCGGTGTTCACCGTCTTGATATTCCGCTTCCACAGCCGTACGATACCGTTCAAATCAGACCGCTCTGCTTTCCGGAGCCTAAAATCCGTCATCGGTCTTGCCACACTTCTCTTCTTCTTCCTCCCTTAAAAATACGTGCGATTTCTTACGCTCGTTTCGTCCTCCCGTATCCGGTAAGGGAACATCAGCACGCACCGAGGGTATTTATGAGGCGATCGGTATTGAGGAATATAGGGATACAGGGGAATGAACGAGCCGGAACGAATCACAAAGGATCTCACGCTCTTCGAGCGGAGTTTGGTCGAGCTCGATTCGGTCGCGCTCACGGTCGAGGAGGAGACCGTGGTGGCACACGCGAAACGGTATTACGCGGACACGCAGTATTATCTCGAAATGGGCGATTATTTCACCGCCTTCGGCTGCATCAACTACGCACACGGGTTGGTTGACTGCCTACGAAACGTAAAGGGCTTGATACCCTGACCGATCTCTGCCGTTCCTGCCTAAACGTAGGTAATCAGGGTATCTCACAATACGGCTACATAAATGCGGCAGCATAACCGATCAGGAATCCAATGATAGCGCCGGTATTCAGGAATGGCAGGCCTGCATGCGGTTTCCCGCGGCCGGCAATGCCGGTCAGTGCTGCGTAACCCATAAGCGTGCCAAGGAGCGCGCCGAGCGCAGGTGCATTGATCAGACCGAAGAACTGCAGAGCATCAGGGAGCGCATTTGCGGAGACGACGAGCACGGAGGGAATAATCGCATCACCGAGCCCCATGAAGAAGCCCTCTTCCATCTCGCTCCCCTTGAGGAGTGAGAAGTGCAAATGTCGCGGCAGCACGAAGAGGACGGGCATGTGGAGATCCACCACCGACTCGGCCAGCGCGACCATATGCTTCGTCTTGTAAACCGCAATGGCATCGTAGACCAGCAAGATGATCATGAGGAGCAGCACGGGAAGGATGCTGAGCGAGATGCCGAAGATCGCCGCCGCGCCACCACCGATGAGCAGCCCGGTTACATCCAGTACGTACCATTCAGGATACGTGAAGAGCAGGAGGGCGAGCGCAATCGTAACCACCGCCGGTACGAAGCGGTACGGCAGGAGCACGACCATTACGTAATAGATCGTCAGGGTCACCGCGGCGAGCATGACGAAATAGACGAGCTTCTCACCACCGTATTTGAGCACGATGAGTATGAACGCGGTGAAGGCGATGATGAAGCCGAAGAAGTACAGCGGATTCCAGAGCGATTCGGGATTCTCGAACGCCTGCATACCTGCGGCATCCAGCGGCGCGGCGAGCAGCACGGCGAGCAGTTGCGTGATCAGGATGAAGCATCCCATGCCCAGAAAGAGCAAGATGCTCGCTCGATGCTCTTCCCGGTCCTCCTTGAGATCGCTCTTATCTTCTTCCGTGCTCTCCAGCATGGTTTTGCGCACCGTTATAAAAAACCATTGGGCAGTAAAGTTTAAAACTTGCGACCTGTCAACTACTGATGCTTTAGCGCTCAGCTAGCTCGGCTTTAACGACAAGAAGCTGTGAGGTAATAGGTCTTGATTGAGCTGTCGTGCTAACGCGCTAACGCGGTAACTTCCCTTTCAGGAACGTTGCTATTCGCTTACTATCCCGCTCCTTTTTCATCAGGATATCGGTTTGGAGCACATCAACACCCTTGGCTACAGGGCACACGTCACTTTTATCGATGATCAGCACGTCCAGCAGATCTTTATAGCAGGAATACACGCCGTATGGTGAGACCTCAAAACCCTTAGCACGCATGAATTTACCCGCAGGCCCGCTTACCGCCGCTGTGCCCACGATCGGTGATATGGCGACCACGACCTTCCATTTCAGCAGCTCTCGCACCCCTTCGAGAGCGAGAATAGGACCGATGCTCGTTACCGGATTGCTCGGCCCGAAGAGCACGAGCGGGTCGGCTTTATCCTCCAGTGCTGCTATTACCGCCGCTGACGGCTTTGCTGATTCAATATCCTCAAACTGCACGTCGAGTACGTCCGGTTCGCCTCTACGCTCGACCCAGAACTCCTGGAAATGGAGCTCGCCTTCAGGCGTCATGATTTTTGTGCGTACCGTTGCAGGCGCGTCGGTCATCGGTAGAATCGTAATCCGCTCGGGTATGCCGAAGCTCCGTGCAAGCGCAGCAGTCGCCTCAGTCAGGCTCTTGCCCTGCCGCAGCAGTTCAGAACGCGCGATATGCGTCGCTCTGTCCCTGTCCCCGATCATCAAGCGCTCAGGATTCGGCAACTCCTGCAGAGCAGCATGCGTGCTGAAACTGTCGGTTTTGATTCCCCACCATGTCGCCTTGTTGATCAGCCCGCCTAACGTGTAGAGCACGGAATCGAGATCCGGGCAGAGCAAGTTGCCTGAGATCCAGACGTCTTCTGCGGTATTCACGATGATCGTGAGCCGCTCTTCCTTGAAGACCTTCTCGAGCCCAGCCAGCAGCTTCGGCGTGCCCGTGCCACCGGAAAGAATGATCATACTCTTCCAAAGGATGAATGACCCTATTAAAAATTATGGACGCTAGGGATCGCTTGCATACGCTGAATCAGCGCAGCGGCCTTAAGGGCAATAGTCGTGAAGCGGTCGTCGTGTTGTCGATCACTGCGCGATGAGCGTGACGGAGAACGTCTGACGTGGCTCAACACTTTCCCAGGGCCGGTGGTAGATCAGTTTCAGGGTGGTCTGGCCAGCACCGACGACCTCAAACCGGATGATCTGCACGCCGCCTGCACCAAGTGCCTCGGATTCCGGCTCGAATTCGATCTCCCCCGTTTGCCGAATGATCCGCTCATCCGTCGGCTCCACAACTGCCCATGTGTAACCAGTAGTTGGATTCGCCTCGAGCGTCACTTCTAATTCCTGACCAACATCAACCGTGACCGTCTTGCCGTTATGCGCCTCTGTGAGCTGCTTCTCGCCGGGCGCGTACGCCACCCATATAACAATCAGAAGCACGACAACAACGAGTACACCTACGATTATGTACCACTTCTTTTCCATACTAGTCCACCTCAGATAATGCATGCATAACAAGGCACGGGGGGCTTAAAAAGGTTGTGATTACCGCGTGGAGCATACGTTTTCGGTCAGTTTCGGCCACACGTAACGAGCTGCTCGGAGAGATGAACTTATATAATGCTCAAGAGCCTTATCTTCTCTGTGTTTGTATGGCGGTGAAAATCCTGAGGTCACGATTCTTGCAAGCGCTGGCCATAGTGACTGTGCTCTTTCTTCTGGTTGTCGTGGTGGTGAGTGCTACCGAGCCCGTACTCAGCTCACTCAGCAGCCGGTGAATCAACTGACGTTTGCAGGGCTCTCGGAAACCGGGCGGGAACGCCTGACTCGGGCGGCACTATCATTTGGGACAATGGGATGGACTATTACTATCTGCTCTCCTCGCAGAACGATATGACCGGTAACGAGACCTGGCAAACGATCCTCGCAGATGATTTCGTCCTGACTGATCCCTGAACGACCGTGACCGATGTGCACTGGCTGGGCGGCTACTGGAACGAGCCTGGGGATGGCGATTTCGACTGGGAGATCAGGTTCTTCGAGGACGCTGGAACCGAGAACAAGCCGGGTACCGTAACCGCCTCGTTCTACTTCCCGAATTCGGAAACACACGAGACGTTTCGAGAACTGGGTCATAATGGGTCTGAGATCTACAGCTATTCAGTCGATCTTCCGACTCCCCTGAAGCTCAGTCCTAACACGAAGTACTGGATCTCCATTCAGGGCTTTGGCAATTGGGAGAACGAAAGCGGGACACAGAGCGGCTGGGCGTCACATAATGAGACGATCCTGTTGCACGAGGCGGTGTTCAAGTCCACAGATTTCGGCTATCCCGAGTGGAACGCGACGTCAAACGTATCTGGTCTGGACGAAGCCTATGATATGTGCTTCCAGCTCACCACGCGAAGCACGGTTCCCGTAGTGGCACCCGTGGGCATAGTGTTTCTGCTCGCGCTGCTGGCGATCGTTTCTGTCCTGACGATAAGAAGAAAGCAGCACTAACTCAGTCGAAACTCCTGTGTTCGGCTCGGAGCAGAGAAAAAGCGATTACGCATGCCGCTCTGCGGAAGCGCTCTGTAAATGTGATCCAACCCATTACAACCGATCCCGCACTAATCGATCTAAGATCCTTGCCCAAGTATCATTCTCCACTTCAGTTCTTTTCTTACTCGGTTTTTTCGGTTCTCGATTCACGAGCGGGCAACGTAAAGCAGACCGTGCAGCCCTTGCCCTTCTCCGATTCGATCCAGATGCGGCCGTTATGTATCTCAACGATCCGCTTCGCGATCGCGAGCCCTGCACCGGTTCCCCCACCACTTTTATCTACTCGGTAGAATAGTTCGAAGACTTTATCCGCCTGGCCACGCTCAATGCCGATCCCATTATCCGTGACGAAAAAGACGGTCGCCTCACCGTCTAAGCGGTGACCAATCTCGATCTTTGGATGCGGGCTCTCGCCCCGGTACTTGACGCTGTTCGTAATGAGATTCACAAGCAGCTCCTCGATTCGCATCCGATCCGCATGCACGGTGGGGAAATCTTCAGCCACGACCACGTTGATTGCATGGGCCTGGAGATCACCTGCCGTCTGCGCCAGGGCGCCCTCAACAATTGTACCAAACGGGACATCTTCAGGCGGGTTTACCATGCGGCCGATCCGTGAGAGCTTCAGGGTCGCACTCAACAGCTCGTCCATCTTGGACGCCGCTCTCTCAATGTACTGCAAATCAGAGTCCACCCGCTCCGTCCCACTCACCGTGATATCTTTCCGGAGCATGCTGGCGAAGCCCTGTATGGTGATGAGCGGCGAGCGCAGGTCATGTGAGACGGTGTAGGCGAACCGCTCCATCTCCCGGTTCCTCTTTTCCAGCTCTTCAATAAGACGTTTTCGCTCCTCTTCTGCCCGTTTGTGGTCGGTAATGTCACGAATTGATTCAATTGCCCCTACTACGTTACCTTTACGGTCGAAGAGCGGCGTTGCAACCCCCCACAGATGTGCTCCCTTCCCCAGGTATATAAAAGGCGAATAAACTTCGGCAAATAGTGTGTCCCCTTTTTTTTCCACACGAGCATAGCGAGACTCGATCTCCTTATCGCTTAAAAAGATCAAATCAGTCAATATGGGTCTCCGCTCTCCGTAAAACGGTATCGAATATTCATAATCCCCTTTCCCGATTATATCCCCTTTTTGGATCCCGGTCATCTCTTCTATTGCACGATTCCATGCGATTACCTTCATATCACTATCAATAACAAATGTTGCATCAGGGAGGAACTCAACGATATCCTGCATCTTTTTGTGCGCGTCGCGTAAATCTTCCTGCGCCTGCATGCGCTCGGAGATATCAAGCTCGAATCCTATCAACCCAGTAACGTTGCCATCGCGGTCTTTAAGAGGTACTTTGTCCAATCGCACCCATCCTAAACCTTCAGACGTTCTCAACGTTCGCGCTACACCGATCTGAGGTTCTCCGCACGCTATGACTTCCCTGTCGCTTTGGATATACTCATCGGCAGCCGCGGGAAAGAGCTCTCGGGTAGTTTTATCCTTGAAATCATCGGGCTTCATTCCATAGCGCTCCGCAAGAGCCTTATTTACATGTATGAACCTGCCGCTTGTGTCTAGGTGGAATATGCCCACCGGCACCGTATCGAGAATCACTTGATGCTCCCGCTCACGTGCTCGCAGCGCCGCTTCTACCTGCTTCCGCGCGGTGATCTCGCGGACGAACACAAAGTCTGCCGCTTTTCCCCGATAGGAGACGGGGCCTGCATTTAACTCAACATACACCTTACTGCCGTTCTTGCGCCTGAGTGCGGTCTCGTATATCCCGGGGACCGCCTCGCCCGCCATACGCCGCTTGTAGTATTCGACTACTTTACGACGCTCATCGGGATAGACATAATCGATGAATGGAGTGCCAGTAACCTCATCAACGCTGCCACCCCACATCTCAGCCAAACGCAGGTTGAGATATTTGACCCTGCCATCCTGAATAATACAAATGCCATCGCTCGCTCTCTCAATGAGGGTGCGATACTTCTCCTCGCTCTCTCGCAACGCTTCCTTCGCGCGCTTCTGCTCGGTGATATCGCTCGCAACGCCCTGCTCTTGGAGAACGTTACCATCAGCATCAAACGTCACACTCGCGTTGAGCGAGACCCAGATAACCCGCTCCCCTTTTGTAAGAATCCTGAACTCGAGCTCACCGGGTTTTTGGCGCTTGCCTGCAACCGCTTTTTCGAAGAGCTCCAGGGTCATTTCCCGGTCTTCGGGATGAATAACCCACGTAAAGTGGCGACCGATGATTTCTTCTCTTCGGTAGCCCAATCGCTCAAGTAAATACGCATTTACCGAAGTGAAGTTCCCGTTTTTATCGAGCGTATAAATCATTTCGGGCACGCGCTCAACGAGGGAACGATACTTCGCTTCGCTCTCTTCTAACGCCGCTGTAGCTCGCCTGTGCTCGCTGACGTCGAGAATCACGCCGACCCGCTCCACGATTCTGTTGCCTTCACGAATAAATTTGTCGCTCTCTTCAGCGTAGAAGAAGCTGCCGTCTCTTTTCACTATCCTGAATTCGATGGAGCTTTCTTTACCCGTCGCTAAACACCGCTGGAGATCCGCGGCGACCCGGTCAACATCCGCAGGCATGATGAACTCAAAGATACTATGCCCGATGATCTCGTCCGGCGTATAGCCACAGTGAGAAACCTGAGGGCTTACATAGGTGATCGTGCCGTCGGGGGTTGCGACGTATATCACGCCTCGGATGGTTTCCAGAAGCGTCCTGTAACTCTCCCCGTTTACGTGCAGCGCGTCCTCCACCTTCTTTCGCCTTGTAGTCTCCTCGAGCAGGTGGTTATTCTCCAAGCTCCCCTGCTCTGCCTCATTCTTCCGCATCGCTCACGTCTCCGAAAGCCATTCAGCATATCCGACTCGTTAAGTCCAATAGGTGAACTTATGGCACCAATGTGGTGGAGATCATCAAGTATATCAAAAGGAATTCTTTATAACCTGACTTTCTGCGTTGTATAGGCTACACCCTAAAAAGCGCATCA
>CAZFWT010000063.1:0-3914 GCA_964522635.1 uncultured Halobacteria archaeon
AGTGCTCCGGTCGGGATTTGAACCCGAGTCCTTGGCTCGAAAGGCCGAGATGATTGGCCGAGCTACACTACCGGAGCATAGAGTCGTTCTTAACACTCACCAACAGGCCGAAAAAATCGCACTCCTTACTGTTTCACTTTGCTTTGCTTCGTTTAGCTTACTTAGCACGTCGCGAATCGGATCGATGAACGAGAGAAACGAAAAGTAAGAAAAGAGAGAATGGGAGAAGGCCTCCCTCGATCTGAGCTCGAACGGTCGGTCTACCCGAACAGTGCCGAGAGCCCTTCCATTCCTGCCTCTTCTGCTTCTTCTTTCTCTTCCTCTGTCGCCTCTTCCGCCTTCTCTTCCGTTTTTGCTGCTGCCGGAGCCGCTGCTGCCGCCGCAGGTGCCGGTGCTACCGCCACCGCTACAGGTGCATACGCCGGCTGCGCTTGCGCCATCGCTTCCTCGATGTCCACTCCGCTCAGTGCGGAAATCAACGCCTTCACTCTGCCCTGATCCGGTGTGAGCCCCGCGGCCGCCATGACCGCCGTCACGCCTTCCTCGGTGATCTCCTTGTCAGCATTGTGCAGGAGTAATGCAGCATATATATATTCCATCCTTACGAGTACCTCCTTAGCTCTTCTTTTTTACGAACTGCCTTTTTACTCTCTATCTTGTGCGGTATTACATATAAGCCTTTAAAAAATACCTGCCGCTCACGCTCCCGTATCGTGCCAGAGGTAAACGACGCGCGCGCGTGGTCATCCGTAAGAACAAACGAACGCACGTGAACGCCCATTTGGGCGACGACCGCCTCACCGAACTGTTCGATCAATGTACTTCGCGGCTCTTGGCGAGAGCAGCCGGATCATGCCACTCTGAGCCCGACTCCCGGTCGATTCGAATCGAATCGAATCGAGGGAAGAGGACAGAAGGGATAAAACGGAGCCGCTGGGATTTGAACCCAGGTCGCCGGGTCCGAAGCCCGACGGGATTGTCCGCTACCACACGGCCCCTCAAGATATGTTATGTTAAGATGCTATCCGAGCTATGCCGTAATTTACTAAGTCTTCAGTGTTAATAACGCTTTTCACGCGCCCCGTAGCAGGCCAGGAGCTCAAAGATCACACGTGCCGCGTGCAGGCTCGTTATGCCGTTCATACCCTCCACGCGCGGGTTCACCTCCACCACGTCACATGCCACGATATCTCTGCATGCCGAAATCACGCGTACTAAAGCGAGCAGCTCCGCAAGCCCCATACCGTCCGGCTCGGGATGCTCCACGCCGGGCGCAATGCCCGGATCGAGCACGTCAATATCGATGGACAAGTACGTCTTTCCCGCTTCCTCTTCTGTACCCAGCTCCTGCATGAGCGTTTCCGCACCTTTCGCCTTTACCGTCCCGGCATCATAGACCGCTATACGATCCTTTAATGCGCTATACTCCTCTTCAGACGCGGATCTGATGCCGATCTCGACGACATGCTCGAACCCGATGAGCTCCGCGATATGCCGCATCACGCTCGCGTTCGAGTACCGGTTAAGCTTGTACGAGTCCCTGAAATCCGCGTGCGCGTCGATCACGATCACGTTATCGAGGTCACCGCGCTCGAAAAGATGCTTCACGAGCGGATAGGAGATGGAATGGTCACCGCCCATGAAGATCATCTTCCGCCGCTCCAGCTCAAACGCTGGCACATGATCGCTCCGGCCCTTCCGGTAGTGATCGAGCAGGAGGTCACCACGATCAAAATAGAGCAGATCAGACAGCTCTAACTTCCGGTCCCATAGGAACGTTTCCAGGCGCTGTGAGGCGCTTCGAATCGCTGCGGGCCCAAACCTCGCGCCTTTTATGCCTGCATTGCCGTCAAACGGCACCCCCACCAGCTCATACCATGCCTTATCCTTATCTGCTGCCGCGAGCGAGCCTGCGAACTTCATGCCACATCCTACCGTTCCTTTTTTAAAGAAAAAGAGGAGCACGCAAAGAAAGAAAGCTTTTAATACTCGTTTTACCGCGCCGTGTCAGATGAGGAGAGGAACCGAAGCGAGCACCGTGACCACAGGTAGCCTGTGTGCGGGCGTGCGATCGCGCCGTTTACAGAAGACGGGAAAGAAACGGTTTTATACGGAGAGCGAATAATATGTGATTCAGTCCTGTAGAAAATGACGAACGAGATCGATTTCTCCGCGTTCTCGCCCACCGATTATCGCTACGCGGTGGAGGATCTGCGTGCATATCTCTCCGACGAGGCGTACGTGCGGTACAAAGCGAAGGTTGAGGTCGCGCTCGCAGAAGTGTTCGCGAACCGCGGCCTGTTGACGCGGGAGCTGTGCGACGAGATCGCCGCTGCTGCCGCGGACCTAACGGCAGAAGAGGTCGACGAAGAAGAGCAGAAAACTAAACACGATATCCGCGCGCTCGTTAATGTGCTGCAGCGCAGAGTCAGCAAAGAAGCGAGACCTTTTGTACATCTCGGAGCCACCTCCTACGACGTCGTGGACACCGCAAACGCGCTCAGGTACAAAGATGCCGTCCTGAAGGTCATCATCCCCGATATGCTCGCCCTGGAGCGCACCTTGATTGAGCTGGCATGGCGCGAGAAAGACACGCTTCAGATCGGCAGAACACACGGACAGCACGCCGAGCCCATCACCTTCGGGTTCGCGCTCGCGCAGTACGTGAACCGCTGGGGCTCCCAGATCCTCAAGACTGGGGGCGCAGCTGAGGAACTAATCGGTAAGTTCTCCGGCGCGGTCGGCGCCTACAACGCGACCTCAGTGCTCGTTGATGATCCCGAAGCGTTCGAGACCGCGGTTCTTACCGAATTGGGCCTCCAACCCGCGGCGATCTCCACACAGATTGTGCCCCCTGAGCCGATGGCCGATTTCATCCACACCATTATCAGCAGCTTCTCGGTACTCGCTAACTTCTGCGACGATATGCGGCACCTGCAGCGGAGCGAGATCAGCGAGGTCATGGAACGCGTCGCAGCCGAGCAGGTCGGCTCCTCCACCATGCCCCATAAACGCAACCCGATCGGCTTCGAGAACGTGAAGAGCCTCTGGAAGAAGTTCATGCCGCAAATCATAACCATGCACCTCGACCAGGTCTCCGAGCATCAGCGCGACCTCACGAATTCCGCCTCACAGCGCTATATCCAGGAGCTACTCGTCGTATTCGATTACTGCATACGACGCCTGACACAAATTGCAGAGCGGCTGGCGGTGGATCGCGAGATGATGCAGACGAATTTCCTGCGGGCGCAGGACACGATCATTGCTGAGCCGTTATATATCCTGCTCTCGTATTACGGGCATCCCGATGCGCATGAGTACGTGCGGCAGATGACCTTCCGGGCGTATAACGAGCAGAAAACGCTCAAAGAGCTCATTACCGCCGATCCAGAGATGCAACCCTATCTCAAGAAGTTCACGGACGACCAGCGGGAGAAGGTCTTCAATCCCGAACAGTACACCGGTATAGCCGCGGAGAAGACGAAGAAGATCGCGCGATACTGGGACCAGGAATTATCGAAAAAATTCCCCGCCGAATGGCTTCTTCTGAAATTGAAAGAGTGATCTCAGGTCTGTTATACCAGCCATCTCGGTAAGTAGAAGAGCACAAACGCCAGGAGCATCACCACGATCGCCAGAATCAGTGCTACTTTCACTGCGCCAACATCAGAGCCGAAAACGATGGGGATCGGCCCGATCAATATGACGCCGCCGCCACGTACAGTCGTTTCCGGCTTCTCCTCGCCGACTCCGCCGCCACCACTAATCTTCCACGACTGATACGCCATACTGAACATGCCCGCGATGATTACCAGCATGCCGATCAGAACGATCAGGAACCCGAGCGTGATGAGCTTCATCGGTCTCTCGTGGTCTCCTTTAGTTACTATCTTTCGCGGTAGTTAAATCTTGGG
>CAZFWT010000063.1:4014-8937 GCA_964522635.1 uncultured Halobacteria archaeon
GTGATGAAGATGGAGGGTTCGAGCGTCGTGGACATTTGTCAATATCCCTATATAAACGAGACGGCAGAGAACGTCCTCAGCATTCGTGAGGAAGAGGTCAGGAGACTCTTCGAGCATCTCCAGGATGCTGATTGCCTCGTGCTCACTGCTGAGGGACGTTCAAAGGCCGCGCTTCGGATCGGCATCGGGCAGATCCACAAGGAAGTGAAAACGGTGGAGGATATCGACTTCCCGGGTCGTAACATCCTGGTCGCGGCACCCGTGCTCGCAGAGCGCTACAACAAAATTAGCCTGGTGATCAACACCAGCAGCGGAAAGACCACCACACCCACCTCGATCGTGCGCGATATGGCAGACTATATCAGCAAGCACAACGCCAACGGGCAGTTCAGCATTGATGTCGTCACCTCCAAGCCGCGGTCGTCCATCGGCCGAATCGGGCGGAAATATGGCACGCTGCTCAAGCTCAGCGGCGCAAAGAGCAAAGCTGAGAAGACAAACCGGGTGCTCATACGCGGGATCATGAATGACGTCTACGAGCTTGCGAGTATGGTCCTCTTTCAGAAGATCAAGGAGGCGATCAACGACGGCCGCGATTACCAGTGGGTGATTAGCGAGATCAACCGGGAGATGACTGTAGTGGGGCGGCTCATCGATCAATACGTCAATTCCGAGGTGTACCAGACCTTGGCAAGGAGCATGACCACGCGCGGTCATGTCACCGTCGGCGGTGGCGGCCCCGCGAAGAACGTCGCCGAGATGACGGTGATCAGATTGCAGCATGTGAAACGTGCTATGGGCGATCAAGCGTATCTGACCGGCGAATTAGCGCCCAAGCCGCGCCGCGGCGACTGCCTCTTGCTCGTTTCCTGGAGTGGCGAGAACAAGCCGCTCATCGCATGGCATAAAGAGTACCGGGCCACAGGCGCCGGTACGTTCTCGGTCGTCGGGAATAAATCCGCGCTCTCAGAGGCCACCCAGAGCATGATACTGGAGAGCCCGGTGAACCAGTTTTATATGCGCGCCGCCTTCCTGCTCAGTCCGTTGCCGCTCTTACTCGTCGCGAATTTGCAGAAGGACGGCTTCGGGCTGCCGCCTGAGATTATGTACTGGTACCACAGCTCCACCGAATAAATAAACCGCTGAACTCCCACGTAGTACCAGGCGATCACTCGCTGACGTTCATCACGCCTCGCGCAGCGAGGATGCCGGTAGCAGCGGCGTTCACAATGTCTCGCGATAAACCCGTGCCGTCGCCCGCAGCAAAGAGGTTCTTCACCTCCGTCTCCATGTTCTCGTCTACCTTCATCCGCATCGCATAGAACTTGATCTCGGGCGCATAGAGTAGGGTGGAATCCGACGCAACCCCAGGTATGATCTCGTTCAGCTTCTCCAGTCCCTCGATGATATCCATCGTGATCCGGTGCGGCAGGGCCATCGAGATATCGCCGGGCGTGACATCGGTCAGCGTATTGTGCACCAGATTCCGCCTGATTCGCTCCCAGGTTGACCGTCGCCCCCGTCTCAGGTCGCCCATACGCTGCAGAATTGGCTTGCCACCACCGATGGTCGTCGCCAGCTTCGCGATCGAGCGGCCATACCGCGTGGTATTCTCCACCGGTTCAGTCAGCGCGACCCGCACAAGGAACGCGAAATTCGTATTCTTTGACTTCTTGCTCTTCATCGAATGGCCATTGACTCCAATGAAGTCCGTATAATCCTCCTTTACTACAAAGCCGCGCTCATTGGTGCAGAATGTGCGCGCGAAATCGTCATAACGCTTCGTTCTGATATGGAACTTCGGATCGCGATTGATCCTGGTCACGGGATTCATGGTGATTGCCGGCACCTCGACCCGGACACCGACGTCGATTGCCGCGTATTCCGCCGCGATTTGGTGCTTCTTAATGAGCGCATCGACCCAGGTCGCACCGATTCGCCCGGGCGCAAGAATCACGCACTCGCCCTTGATCAACTCGCCCGTCTCAAGGAGCACGCCACGACAGATTCGAACACCCTTCTCCTCCTCGATCAGCAAGTCGCTCACCTTCGCATTGAGCAGGAACTCGATACCGTGCGCTTCTAAATCAGCTTTAAAAGCTCTGATCACCGCTTTCGTCCTATCTGAGCCGATATGCCGCTGCTGTATCTCAATGAAACTTGCCCCTACTGAAGCCGCGCGACGTTGTAAATCCTCCACTTGCTCCTCAGTACCGCCATACAACTTCTTCGGGGCTCCGTACTCGAGAAAGACGCTGTCAACCTCCTTCACTAACCGCCATGCGGTCTCGAGATCACAGAATTCCGTGAGATTTCCGCCCACGTCCGGTCGCAGATTGAGTGTGCCGTCCGAGAACGTGCCCGCACCACCAACGCCGCACATGATATTGCATTCTTTACAATGACTGCAGTAGCCCACTTCCTCAACGAAGCACCGCCGTTCATCAACGTCCTTGCCCTTCTCGATCACCAAAATCCGCTTGCTCGAGCCACCATGGCCCATCCACTGCGCTGTAAACTCGTGCGCGGCAAAGAGCCCGGCAGGGCCTGCTCCCACTATGAGAACATCATAAAAATCTCGCGTCATCTGGCATCATACAACGGGCCGGGAGGGATTTGAACCCCCGGCGGGCAGGTTAAGAGCCTGCTGCTCTACCTTACTGAGCTACCGGCCCCACAATACCTTAATCCCACGGTTACTTAAAGGTTAAGGGATCTGCCTCCTTCACACTTCTCTGATCTGATCAAATCTGAAGGATCGAACCACAGGAGGCTCAGGAAAAATCGAGCAATGAGAGCTGCCGCTTCACTGCTTGCATCGGCGCTGAATCGTTCTCAGGTACTCCGGCACCTTCGTGCAGGTGCCCCTGCGGTTCTGGTTTGAGCTGAATAACGCCGTATTTGCCGCCACCACCGGGCACAATAAACAGTTTGCCGTCCCTGAAGGCCTGTATTGCCGCCACCACCTTGCCTAACGTAGCTGCAGTGATACCACCAGGGAGCGCTTCGAATGCCTCAACAGGCGCGTCAACCAGAACGGTGATCTCCGAGCCAAACTCGGCGAGGAACGCCTCCCAAATAACCTGCACCGCTTTGGAATTCGGTGCTTTTCCCACCGCCAGCCCGATGATCTCCGCCAGCGGGATCAGATGCACATACGGCGGACGGTGCTCAGGATGCGTGCCATCGCAATCCGCGAGCTCGTTCACACGATCTCGCACGCCTTTCTTTATCTGGCCGCCGCAGGCGCAGCGCCAGCGGCGCGCTACTGCGTCCGTCAGCGAATAGTGCATATAGCACCGTGTGCACGCGCTCTCATTGTATTTGCCCTCAGCCGGCGGGAAGCCCACGTTGAGCACCGGCTTCCGCCCTCGTTCACGCTTGATCGCTGCTTTCAACTCATCAAAACACTCCGCATTAACAGAAAAGCGGTTGAACTCGCGTGCCAGCCGAATCGGGTACGGCGAATGGGCATCCGAGTTCGTGAGGAAGGTAAGATCGTGTAGTTCGGTTATTCTGTCCGCGTAGGACGAATCCGCACTCAAGCCCAGCTCAACAAACGAGAGATACTCTACCATATCGCCGTAGCATGCCGGAAGCGAATTATGATAGGCATACAGCGCCGTCCACGGCGTGAACGCATGACACGGCCCGATCAATGCCTCCGCATCACGCGCGTACGCGGCAATTTCCGTGCCGGTCAATCGAAGCGTAGGCCGACCATCAGACTCGATATCCGGTGAATGAGGTCGAAAGGACTCGTACAGCTCCTCGGCCTTCGCTATCGCCGGCAGGATAAGCAGATGGTGCACCCGCCGCAGATCCTCGACCTCCACGGTGAGCACGAACCGCGTGGCCGCACCATCGGCGCCGCCCGTGAGATGAAAGAAGCCGTTATCTTCCTCCAAATGCTTGATCTCCTCCAACCACCGCGGATGGAGACAGTCGCCCGTGCCAATAAGTTGGATCCCCTTCTTTAACGCCTGTGCTGCGATCGTTGGTAAATCCATCTGCGGAGAAGTCGCCATCGAATACCGCGAATGGATGTGCAGATCAGCAGTAAGAATCATTCAGATCAATAGCGGGGGATGGATTCGAACCACCGATCTCCGGGTTATGAGCCCGACGGGATCTCCTAACTACCCTACCCCGCTCTCCGCGCACGTAGCGTCGCTGTCTTGATTATAGAATAGAGAAGAGCGCATATAAAGATAAGATTTAAGGGAAAAAAAAGATTTCACTGAGCCAACCCTGCCCGTTGTAGCCACTGCGAGAGTTGCGCACGTTCATGTGTAACAGATGGCCCGTACGCTCGTGACAACTTCCGTGATCCCAAAAGCGGGCCAATTTCAGATGCCTCGCTCACCGGGGAATGTTACCTGAAATAAGGAATCTTTTTATATACTGCATTCAGAGATAAGCACGTGATAAAAATGGAAGATACCATAGTGAAGGACGCGCACGTGCTCCTCCATCCTATACGGTTCAGGATTGTGGAGCTGCTTGCGGACAACCCGCTGCACATAAACGGGATTAGCAAAGCGATGGGCGAAGAGCGGCGACTCGTCTCTTACCATCTGCTGACGCTGGAGGAGTATGGTTTCGTGGATAGCAGGTACGAGATCTCCGAACAGCCGAAGTCGAAGGGCAAGGCGATCCGGAAGTACTGGGTAACCGATAAAGTTAACACGGTTATCTCAGAGCTGAAGAAGATATAAGACACGAACGACCAGGACAGGGAAGAGCTATCTTCCTTTTTACTCCTCTCCACCCACGGGTGAGAGGTATTCGAGGCATGTGTCCTCAAGCCGGTGCAGATGCTCGGAAGGACGACCATGCTTCGACCCTTTCTCTTTTTTTTTCTCTCACTCTTTTAGCGCTGCTACGAGATATTTTAGCAGCTAGCCGGAGGGCGCTCGATTA
>CAZFWT010000064.1:0-8715 GCA_964522635.1 uncultured Halobacteria archaeon
ACATGCTCCTGCGCTCGCTCATCACGTTAAAGATACCGCGCTGAAAGATAAAAGTTATAAAAGGCACGAGCGTATAACATCTTAGAAAGGTTGAGAAGAGGCAGGGGCTCGTAGCTTAGCATGGTTGGAGCGCCCGGCTGATAACCGGGAGGTCCGGAGTTCAAATCTCCGCGGGCCCATCAACAACCTAGTGAGCAAGGTTGATCAAACGGATTGGTAAACCGTTAAAAGGGCGTTTTTTAAGAAAAAAGAAGGGAGCGTAAAATGAGGATCGAGACGCGGGTCATTTTAATCTCACCGGATTCTGAGATAACGCCAGCGCAAGTGAAGAGCAGGATTCTCGCGCTGCTCAGTGAGACGCCGAAGCTAACCGAAGCGGGAATTAGAGTAAAAGAGACGTGCTTCGGCGCATTGGTAGAAGGTGAGGGAGAGAAATTGCGCGCGATTGTGGACGAGGTGCGAAAGTTGGATCCGAACGGTATCTTCTCAAAGCCGCGCGGCTTCCCGATCGGTGATCCCCGGATCTGCAGAGCGACGCGGAAAGGTGGCCCAAGACCAGGATTCCACCAGTTAGAGCTGGAATACCAGCTCCTGCCGAAGGTCCGGCAGGCACTGGATAAGAAGATATAAATAAAGCAGATGCCACTCATTCATATAAAGAGTGAACATGAGGTAGATCGCGATGTTTGTGGGTGAAGCCTTGATAGGCGAAGGAGATGAAGTTGCACACATCGATCTGATGATCGGCGATAAATTTGGGCCCGTGGGAATTGCGTTCACCAACGCACTCAGCCAGATGTCCGCGGGGCATACGCCGCTCTTCGCGGTGATACGACCAAATCTGCCGGTCAAGCCGTCGACGGTGGTCGTGCCCAAGGTCACGGTGCGGAACATGAAGGAGGCGCAGAAGATCTTTGGGCCCGCACAGAGCGCGATCGCGAAGGCGGTGGCCGATTCCGTGGAGGAGGGGGTTATCCCGGAAGAGAAGGCCGAGGATTACGTGGTGATTGTCAGCGTCTTCATGCACCCGCACGCGGAGGATTACAATAAGATCTACCGGTACAATTACGGCGCGACGAAATTGGCGATAAAGCGGGCGATGGAAGGCTTCCCGGACATCAAGAAGGTGCTGTATGAGAAAGATCGCTCACGGCATCCTTCGATCGGTATGAAAGTGACGAAACTGTGGGACCCACCGTATCTGCAGGTCGCGCTCGACATCCCGAAATGGGAGCAGATGGAACGTGTGGTCCGTGAGCTGCCGCGGAACGATCACTTAATAATTGAGGCGGGCACGCCGCTGATCAAGCGCTACGGTGTGGATATTGTGGAGAAGATCAAGGCGATCAAGCCAGATACGTTCGTGGTCGCGGATTTGAAGACGCTCGATACCGGCAATCTGGAGACACGCATGGTCGCGGATGCTGGTGCGGACGCCGTGGTGATCTCCGGCCTGGCACCACTCAGAACGATCGAGAAGGCGATCGAGGAGGCGCGGAAGACCGGGATTTACGCCTCTATCGACATGCTGAACGTGCGGAACACGATGGATGTGCTGAATGACCTGAGTGCCAGCGGATTTTTACCGGACATTGTGGAGCTGCACCGCGCGATCGATGTGGAGGAGCTGGAACGGCACGCGTGGGGCAACATCGAGGAGATCAAGCAAGTGGACAGCCGAGGCAAGATGCTAGTCGCCGTTGCCGGCGGCGTGCGCGAAGAGTCAGTGGAAAACGCGCTCAGAGCAGGTGCGAACATCCTGATCGTTGGCCGGGGGATAACGAACGCGAGCGATGTGGAAGGTGCTGCACGGCGGTTCATGCGGTTGGCGCGGCTCTCTGAGAAAGGGGAGACGCTGGGCGAGATCGATCAGTACCGGGTAATGACCGACTTCTGAGGTCGACGGGAAGTAGATCCATACTATCGCGCTGAACTGAACGAACACTCGTCTTTCTTTAGCTGACTGCTGATCCGCACCGATAATTTAGGGGGGGGTCAATACTTATGCTCCCCGCCCTCTAAGATCGCGACGCGCAGATTGTAAATTTGATTGGGGAATCGAGTTCAGCCTTTCTGCTCCAGCATCGACTTGATCTTCTTCAAGCGCGTGAAGTTCTCACGCTCCATCTCCGCCAGGCGCATCTGGATATACTTCCGCGTGGCTCGCAGCCGGGGGATCATGACGTATTCGAGCGCGTTGACACGGCGTTTGGTCTTCTCCACTTCGCCGGCGAGATTACGGACCGCTTCCTCCAGCTCTGCGAGCTTGACAAGCTGCTCCAGGGCCTCTTCGAAGGCACGCGCGCAGGTGTCCACTGCGGCCGAGGTATCCGTGAAGCCGTACCCGCGATCCGCGGCGTTCCGCGTTAACGTGCCCTGTAATTCGACGATCGGGACATTCACACCCATAATACTGCGGGACGAGAAATCGAGCGCGATCTCCTGCGGGGTCATCAACGATAACTGACGCACTTCATCCATGCCCAATCGCGCCTGTGCGAGGATGAGATAGGTGAATGCTTCCTGTAACTTCGCCTCCGCTTCCTTCCGCTCGCCGCGCACCTCGCTCACCACGTCCAGGAACTCAGCGATGAGCGCGTCACGCTTCTCGCGCAGCAGATCATGCCCTTTCTCCGCTAACTTCTCTCGTCGCCGAAGAAACAGCAGCTCCATCCGCGTGGGGCTTACCCCTTCGATTATCTCTGGCATACGCCTTCCCTTACGATATGATAGATACCACCAGCTATTAGTAGTTACTTTCTTTCCCTTCTTTCTGGTCGAGACTGACGTGCGAGGTGGAGCTCTGCAGGTAGGTAAATAAGTGGCTAGGTGCCCATGCCGAGGCCCTTCTCCACCAGATAAATGCCGTCCTGGAAGACGCGTGGATCGTAGCCTCGTATCTTGGTCGTCTGCTCGATGTTGGCCGCCGTCTGCCCCACTGCCTCCTTATTCATGCCGGAGACGAGGATCTCCTTGCCGCGCAGCTCCACGGTGACGCCAGATGCGATCTTCGCCATTCGCGGCTTTCGCTCACCGAGGAAGTTGGCGATAGAAACGGCATTGCCCTCTTTGGTGAGTGCGATCTGCATAGGGAAGTGAGCATGGACAACCGCCAATTTATAGAAGAAACCCTCCGTCACGCCGGTGATCATATTCTTGATATGAGAGACATAGGTACCAGCAACGGCGCGCAGTTTCTTTCTTGCCGTATCGCTCGTGACAACGACCTGCTCGGTGCCGTTCTTGTGCTCCAACTGGATATGCACGCCGGGGTGCCATAGCTCGCGCTCCAGTGCACCTTTCGGCCCCTGAACCGCGATCGTATTGCCGGTAATGGTAACTGATACCCCGTCAGGAATAGCTACGTCAAAGCTGATGCTTTCGTCCTTCTCCATCGATTCGGTCATCTTTAATTATCACCGCGCTCTTTTTTGTTTAGCTTAGAATAGGGTAGAATAGATTAGATACGGCGAGTATAAAAATTTAGTAACGAAAGCTCGTTTGGTGCGGGGGGGAAATGATACGAAAGATAGCAGAGGTTCGTGAGACGGGAGAGCTTTTCAGCAGCCGCACACTTGACCTCGCGGCCGTGATGCCGCTCGCACAGGAGATACTCACGGCGGTGAAGCAGCGAGGCGACGCGGCACTGCGGGCATATACAGAGCAGTTCGATCACGTCACCCTCACAAACCTCGCGGTAATGGAGGATGAGCTCGCGGCGGCGAGAACGAAGGTGGATGAAAACACGCTATCGTGCATCGAAGCGGCCGCGGAGGCGATTCGGAATTTCCATTATCGGCAGAAGCGGAAGGCGTGGCTGGAGGAATTCACTGAAGGGATTTACCTCGGCGAGATGTTCATGCCCTTTGACGTGGTAGGCGCGTACGTGCCGGGCTCCTATTTCAGCAGCGCTCTGATGTGCGTGATCCCAGCGAAGATCGCGGGGGTTCGTGAGATTGTGGTCTGCACGCCGCCGATGAAGGATGGCACTGTTGATCCGCACACGCTGGTCGCCGCTGATCTCGCTGGCGCGACAACGATCTGTAAGGTCGGTGGTGCGCAAGCGATTGCCGCGCTCGCCTTCGGCACAGAGACCGTTCCGCGGGTTCAAAAGATCGTGGGGCCGGGTAACGTGTACGTAACGGCGGCGAAGATGGCGGCTCGCGAAGCGGGCGTCGAGATCGATTTCCCGGCCGGGCCCTCGGAAGTGCTCATCATCGGCGATGAAACGGCAAATCCCGCGTTCATTGCTGCGGATATGCTGGCACAGGCAGAGCACGGCGCGAAATCGCAGGCCGTGCTGCTGACCACCTCGCACGAATTAGCCGTGGAGGTTGAGCGCGAACTTACCGCAGCCGCTCCGGCCCGTGAAGCGGGTGTTGCTCAGCACTGGCTACTCGTGGGCGAGAGCCTTGACGAATGCTTTGCGTTCGCCAACGAGTATGCGCCCGAGCACCTCGAGCTCGTAGTACGGGAGCCGATGGAGGCTCTGAAGCGCATCAAGAATGCAGGCTCGGTCTTCATCGGGAATTATGCGCCGGTCGCCGCAGGCGATTATGCAACAGGTGCGAACCATGTGCTCCCCACCGCGGGCTATCCGAAGCTCTTCTCCGGACTCGATGTTGACCACTTCATGCACCGCATGACGCTGCAGTGGCTCGATAAGGACGGGCTAGCGCGGATAAAAGAGGTCGTGGTGCAGTCGTGCAGAGCGGAAGGTATGGAGCAGCATGCGCAATCGGTTGAGAAGCGATTCTCGGCCGATGCGGCACACTGAACTGAATGACCTGAACGCTTTCTTTGCTAGAGCTTGGCTAGCTAGTGAAGGCTTGGCATTTTAATCCTGCGTGAACGAAGGGCGGCTCGAAAGTATAACTTGCTGGAAGCCTTTAAACCAGATAGACAAACGCCGCTGCGTGCGGCGTGCTGAGTAAGTAAAGTAAGATGGTATCAAAACGGGTGAGTGGGATCACCGAGTCGGCGACCATCAGGATGGGGCAGATCGCGGAGCAGTTACGAGCGGAGGGGAAGAGCGTGCTGAACTTTACGCTCGGTGAGCCGGACTTCATCACGCCGGAGCATATCTGCGCCGCGGCGAAGGATGCTATGGACCGCGGGTACACGCATTACACGAGTAGCGCGGGCATTCCAGAGCTGCGTGAAGAGATCGCGCAGAAGATACGAGCGGAGAATAAGGTAGAGGCGCAGGCGGAGAACGTGATCGTGACGCCGGGAGGGAAGCAGGCGATCTACGAGGTGATGATGAGCATTCTGGATGACGGCGATGAGGTGCTCTTGCTCGACCCCGTATGGGTGAGTTTTGAGGCCGCGGCCAAACTCGCCGGAGGACAGCCACGCTGGGTTACGCGATTGGAGAAGGAATTAACGTACGAAGCCCTGGAGGTTGCGAGCTCGGAGCGGACGAAGCTGATCGTAATTAACAGCCCGAACAATCCCGCAGGCTATGTGCTCAGCGATCGGGAGTTAAGCACGGTGGCGGACTTCGCCCGTGAGCATGATTTGTTGGTGCTCTCAGATGAGATCTACGAGAAGATCATTTATGGTCGCGCACACACGAGCATCGGCTCTTTTGATGGTATGCAGGGGCGCACGATCATGATCAACGGGTTCTCGAAGACCTATGCTATGACCGGCTGGCGCATCGGGTATGCCGTGGCGCCCCGATGGTTACTGAAAGAGATGTTGAAAGTGCAGCAGCACACGGTGAGCTGTGCCGCGTCCATTTCACAGTATGCCGCGCTGGCTGCGCTCCGAAGTCCACAGGACTGCGTAACCGAGATGGCCGATGAATTCAGACGGCGCAGAGACGTGATCGTCAAAAGGCTCAATGAGATCGGGCTGCGGTGCGTGAATCCTGAAGGTGCCTTTTACGCCTTCGTCGGCGCTCCTGATTACGGCGACGATGTTCAATTCACCGAGCGACTGCTCAAAGAGGCCCATATCGTGGTCACGCCCGGTTCGGCATTTGGGGATGCGGGAAGGGGGTACGTGCGGTTCTCATTCGCGGCCTCCATGGCGAATATCGTGGAAGCGATGGATCGGCTCGCGAACATCGTCTGAACATGCGCTTGCAGAGAAACGGCAGAATCAATCAGACCATCCCGATTTTCGCTTTTATCTCCGCGATTTCATCCTCGATCTTCGCGAACCTTGCTTCCTGAGTGGTTTTCAAGTCAACGCGCACTGTCCGTAGCTCACTAACAATCTCATCTTTACCATGGTCTATCTGCTCTGAAAGGCTTTCTATCGCCCCCATAGTAGTATCCTGCTTCTCTAGCATCTGGTCCTGCTTATTCTCTTCTCTTCCCGCGTCTATCTTTCCCGCTAGCAGACCGAACCCGACATCGAATCGATCGCCAAGTTCCTCGTGGAGATCGCCATACTTAATCCTGAAGAGGGTGAATTCGCCTGTTGGCGCTTCATAGCTCACCGCCAGCTCCGGGACTGCAATAAAATCCTTCTGCACGTTAACGCGACTGATAAATGTCTCAAGTTTCGCGCCATCGCCATCGCAGACGACTTTGACCGTGCCATCCTCGAGATTCTCGACGTACCCCGAGAATTCCCAGCTCTCGTGCGGTATCCTGGACGAGATCACGGTAGCCGACCTTTTGCACCTTTCCGTTCGCAATAAGCGTTGCCCGCTTCATTTGATCCCGCATATCTGGTTCTTACCCTAACTGAGCCTCGTCCAGCTGCCACCTTGGCCACACTCTATATAGGGTAGAGAAGTGCTTGCTTACGGAATAAAAAATCATTTGGTCTTCAATCACGGCCTTGATGGCAGCGATCGTGAAAGCTGTGGAAGGATCGGCCAGGGGAGCGCTCCTGTTCGCGTGCAGAGGCCTGTAGCCGACCTTAAAGAAAGAGCCGGATCGCGGGGATCCAATCATGATGAACCCGCCCATTGCGATCGGTGCAGGAGGTGCAGGTAATCGTGCCAGCGGGCGTGGTCAGCGTTGCGTTATGGTGGATTTGCGGGTACGAGGCAGTCTCGAGAGTGTAATTGTACGTCTTACCGGCCTCGAGGAGGAAGACCTGGTCAAATGAGATCGTCTGCCAGTCCCCCTGGTAGCCCTTCCAGGAGGCACTAACGTTGAAAGAGTCGTTCCTCCAAATTCGCGCGTAGGTGGTATGCCCGCCCGTACCAGGGCAGGGATAGGTAGAGAGCTTGGAGGCAATGATCGTCTCCTGCGGCGTGATGGTCCCGATATGCATGCCGGGTATACTGGGGTACGGCTCCTCGGGGTGCATAGTGTCGAAGGCGAGATTGAGCAGGACAGCGTTCTGAGCATTGACCTTTCCGTAGCCGAAATACTCATCGAAGCCTGCCGCGCCCAGATCGTCCGACGTTTGTGTCAGAATGGTCCGCACCTGCTGATTGGTGAGCGAATGATCGTGCGACCAGATAAGTGCGGCAACACCCGCGACGTGCGGTGTTGCCATTGATGTGCCCGAGACGGAGGCGTAACTACCGTAAAGGGTAGTCGAAATGATGCTCACGCCCGGTGCGACCAGCTCTAATTGCGGACCCCAAGTACCCCGTCTCTGATCGTTTTGATCGATGCTGCCGACTGCGATCACGGACTCGTAGGCGGCTGGATACAGGACCCCGTACTGATGAGCGTTTCCCGCAGCGGCAACGAGTAAGCAGCCCCGATTCCACGCGTAGCGGCACGCATCCTCCTCCACCTGATCAGATTCATTACCGCCGAGGCTCAAACTAATAATGGTTGCGTTATAATCTGCGGCATGGACAACGGCCTGCGCCACGTCCCATTCGGTACCCCAGCCCGTATGGTCAAGCACCTTCTCGGCCATCACCTGCACCTGCGCGATGCCCGCAACACCTTTGCCGTTGTCGATTACGGCCGCGGCAATGCCTGCGCATTGGGTGCCGTGGCCAAAGTCATCCATAGGGTCGGTGTCGTTGTTCACCCAATCGTAGCCACCTAGGAGGTAATTCGCACTGAGGTCTTCATGCGTATAATCGATACCCGAATCGAGGATGGCAATGGTGACGGTTTTACTGCCGCGCTCACAGTCCCATGCCCGATCCACCTTGATGCTCGGCAGAGCCCATTGGGTCGGGTAATAGGTATCGTTGGGCGTGTAGAGCGCTTGCACACGCTTATTTGGCTCGACATACCGCACGATCCCCTCGCTCGCTCCGCGCGTTAGCAACCGTCTCTGCACGGCTGAGTTGGGTCTCACGAGGACACAGTTTAAAGCGTCATTACGCTCAAGGATCGTATACCCGTAGGTGTCAGCGATCTCTTCCTGATCTGCGGGTGTCGCGTCACCCGTAAAGCAGATGATAAGTTCGCTGGTATCGGTCATAACCGAGTCGCTGGAGCGCGTGACTGATGCTGCCGCGGAGGTTGATGCTAGTGACAGGGATGAGAGCATGAGCAACAATACCAGCATGAGCGTTAATAAACCGCTTTTCGTTCTCATCGCACTGATATACGCCACCATCCACGTTATGCTCCCGGCCCTACAGAACAGGATGAATGGGGCTTATCCACTACTTCCCTGGCACACTCGCTCGCTCAAGCCCTTCTTCTTCCACCTGACCGGTAACCAGCCACCACCCTCCGCTCGCTCAGTGGCGTTTGAAGCAACTTTAGAGCTTATACCCCACATTCCGCACTTTGCGCTCATAAATGAGATTAGTTTTTGATTTTCCTCCTG
>CAZFWT010000065.1:0-8602 GCA_964522635.1 uncultured Halobacteria archaeon
AGCGCAGGGAGGGATTTGAACCCACGATCTCCCGATCTGCAGTCGGGGGCCTTGCCGGACTCGACCACCTGCGCATTTGTGCGATTCTTTGTCGCTTGATGAACATTACGGGGGAAGGCATAAAAACCTGTGCGTATCAACCAGCTCGCTGTGGCGCCGCGTCAGTCAACGGCATGTTCTCCAGCCAGATGAGAAGGATCGTCACTCAGATAAATTCAACCAGCGCTCGCAGCGGAAATTTTTCATCCCAACTCTTATATCTCACGATGCGTTTGGTACTCTGTGGCGCGGACATCGTGAAGGTGCTCACGGCGCCTGGACAGGGGAAGGCTATGGACGATCTTTTTGGCGATTTGGCCACTGCAAAGCGGATATTCGCAACTAAGGAGGTGCTGCGCCATAGCTATATCCCCGAGCGGCTCCCGCATCGAGAAGGGGAGATCCAGCGGTTGGCTGGTATCATGGCCGCAGGGTTACGCGAGGAGACGCCGTCGAACGTGCTGATCTACGGGCAGACGGGCACGGGCAAGACGGCGACGGTGAAGTACGTCAGCAAACAGCTGGAGGAAGCGGCGCAGAAGGTCGGCGCGCATTGCTCGGTCGTGTACATCAACGGGGTCGTCTTTGACACCGCTTATCGGGTCTTTGCATACCTCGCCCGCATCTTCAATCGGCGGGTGCCCATGATCGGCTGGCCGACGGATATGGTCTACGCGGAGTTCAAGAGCGGTCTTGATGCCGAGCAGCGCAGCCTGTTCATTATTCTGGATGAGGTGGATAAACTGGTGAGCAAGGGTGACAATGTGCTGTACGTGCTCTCGCGCATCAACAGTGAGCTGGCCCGGGCGCGGGTAAGCCTGATCGGAATCTCCAATGACCTCACCTTCGCCGATTCCCTGGATCCGCGGATCAGGTCTTCACTGAGCGAGGAGGAGCTTATATTTGCGCCTTACAATGCCGATCAGTTGCGAGATATTTTAAATGAGCGTTCCGTAACCGCATTTGCGCCTTCGGTACTTGAATCCTCGGTCATACTGCTCTGTGCGGCGCTCGCGGCATCAGAAGACGGCGATGCGCGACGCGCACTCGCTCTGCTCCGGGTATCCGGAGAGATCGCTGAACGCACGGGCGCAGATAAGGTCAGTGAAGAGCACGTGCGACTCGCGAGCGAGAAGTTAGAGATGAATCGGCTCGTTGAGGTGGTCAAGACACTGCCGTTTCACTCCAAGATCGTGCTCAGCAGCGTCGTTGTTCTAAGCAGAGAGCGTAAGAAGCGCCGCTACACGAGTGGAGAAGTCTATCTCATGTACCGCAAATTGTGTAACCATCTGGCAATCGACCCGCTGACACAGGCGCGCGTAACCGAATTTGTCTCGGAATTGGATATTTTAGGGCTGATCGAAACCGTGCTGGTCAACCGCGGTAGATACGGACGGACGAAAGAGATCTCACTCAGTATACTTGAAGAGCTCGTGCAGCCCGTCTTACTCGAGGATTACAAGCTCAAAGAGCTTTCTAAACTGAAGATGAAAACGCAGGCGACACTGTAATCTCGATAGCGGTGGCCGCCCATGTTAACCTGCATTCGTGCTTAATTCCTGATTCAATACCGGGGATATCGTAGTGACGGTTCTCCTGTATTCGCGGTGCTCGTTGCCGAATTTCTCTTTCAGTTCGTCCGCCCAAAAGTCTGGGAAGCTTAATAAACCGGCGATTCGTAGAGATTATGAGGGCAGATGAACGCGAAGCTCTTACCACCGACCGTTTTCTATACGTTGTTACTCGTATCGATCGCATCACACTTCGTTGTTCCAACTGTCACGCTGATTCGCCCGCCATTCAGCTTCCTGGGCGTGCCGCTCATCATCTTTGGCGCCTGCCTTAATATCTGGGCAGACTCACTCTTCAAAAAGAGAAATACACCCGTGAAGCCGATGGAAATGCCCGTATCATTCGTGACCGACGGCCCGTTCCGTATCAGTCGTCACCCGATGTATCTCGGCATGGCGGCGATTTTATTGGGCTTTGCGGTTGTTCTGGGCTCGATACTGCCTTTCGCATTCCCGATTCTCTTTGTCGCGTTCATGGAGCGTCTGTTCATCCCGCTGGAGGAGGCGAATCTTGAACGGGCGTTTGGTGAGGAATACCGGGCATATAAGAAGCGCGTTCGGCGATGGATTTGATGCGCATAATCGGCTTTGAAAGTGCTTCTCTCTGCAAAACACGCTTGGCGAGAACCGGGCGACTGAGCATTACGAGCCGGTATAGTGCCGTACCCGCGATCGCAGCTATAAGGGCGTGAGAGCTCACTCACTCACTCACTCACACGGGAAGCCCTGATTTCCGGCTCGAGCAAGCAAGTCCTTCACCCGCTCAGGGCGATACGTCACTGAACTGTTCCGAGGCCGGTACGCCACCGATGCCCCAGTGCGATTGCGGGATCTCGTGCACGATGACCTCCACCGCCATTGCCGGGATGCCCAGATCCACAAAGACCCGGGTGATATTTTGCATCACCAGTTTGGCCTTTTCCTCGCCAAATCCTTTCCAGACATTCACGTGAACGACAGGCATTTTTTACCTCATGCTCTTTACAGCAAGTATAACATAGTGGTCAACGGCTCTTAAAAGGGGTGGTGGTGATGGAAACACTCGAAGCGATACTCACGAGACGGAGTGTGCGGCGATATACAGGTCAGGATGTACCGGAGGAGCTCATTCGGAAGATGCTCGCGGCGGCGATGAGCGCGCCCTCGGCTGGCAACGAGCAGCCCTGGCACTTCATTGTGGTACGCAAGAAAGAGCTTCTAGAAGCTGCCTCCCGCATCAGCCCCTACATGCCGATGGTAAAAGACGCGCCGGTCGCGATCCTGGTCTGCGGCGATCCGGGCCTAGAGAAGTTTCCCGGGTTTTGGGTGGAGGACTGCTCGGCGGCGATCCAGAATATGCTTCTTGCCGCACACGCACTGGGACTCGGCGCTGTGTGGACAGGCATCTACCCGAAGCATGAGTACGTGGATGGATTTAAGGCGCTCTTCAAGCTCCCCGAGCACATCCTGCCGCTGGGTCTGGTGCCCCTTGGCTACCCCGCGCATCCTTACCCCAAAAAGGACCGGTTCAACGCGGAACGTATCCATTACAACGGCTGGTGACGAACTTAACTAGCGTATCTTAGCTGATCTCGACGAGCTGGATCTCAAAGGTCAAATCCTTCCCCGCCAGCTCGTGGTTCGCATCCAACTTGACGTTCGTCTCGGAGACCTCCTTCACCGTGACGATACGTATTTGACCCGTTGCGCTCTGCATCTGTAATTTCTGACCGACTTCGGGCTCCATGCCGGCCGGTAGTTGATCACGATTAATCACGAAGACTTGCTCTTCATAATAGGGGCCATAGGCCTGATCCGCGGGAATGGTTACGGTTTTGGTCTCGCCAAGCTCCATTCCGATCACGGCTTGCTCGAAGCCAGGGATCATCTGGCCTTCGCCGAGGGTAAATTGCAGCGGCTCACGCCCGATCGAGGAATCGAACACCGAGCCGTCGTCCAGGGTGCCCGTGTAGTGCACGGTAACGATGTCACCCACCTTCGCCTCGGGTGTTTCCGCCTCATGCTCAGCGCAACCGGCACAGAGCACCGCTACGATGACCGCGATTGTAACCACAACATCTACGATTGTGTTTCCCTTCATCTGCTCTCCCATCTGTTACCTTGATCTAGAGGGCATATTTATAGCATGCCGTTTTACTTACTACCATATCTTTTTTTGGGGGGGGCGTTCGCGGAGCCGCGAGCGAGATGAGGATCGAATATGGCGGCAGAGCCTCGAACCACCAGCAGATGGCTGTATGTCTCGATTCTTTTGATAGTGATGCTCATCGTTCAAGCAGGCCTCTTCTCTTTCCTCATGATCGGTTACCAGCGTGATCTTACCGAGCTGCAAACGAAGCAGAATGCTCTGCACGTGGATCTCGCGAGCCTTGAGGACTCAATCGAGGGTTTTCGCTCTGATCTCGATCAGCTTCGTGGTACCGGCATGATCCCCCAGCCGCCTGGTTTAACGCTGGGTCAGATCTATGAGCTCTCGAAAGATTCCGTGGTCCTGATCACCTCGAAGTCGCGGACCTTTGCGGGTTTGGAGCCGTTTTCGAGCGGCTCGGGGTTCGTTTACGATACTCGGGGGCACATCGTCACGAATCACCACGTGATCGAAGATGCGGACGCACTAGAGGTGACCTTCAGCGATGGCACGATTGTGTCGGCTGAGCTGGTTGGGGATGATCCCTACAGTGATCTGGCGGTAATTCGGGTGGACGAGCCGCCTGGTTTGCTCCATCCGCTTCCGCTAGGGAAGTCGTCCCAGCTGCAGGTGGGCGAGTATGCCATAGCGATCGGCAACCCCTTCGGCTTGAGCAATTCAATGACCCTCGGTATCGTCAGTCAGGTTGGTCGTGAGCTCGATGCACCCGGTGATTTCAAGATCGTGGACATCATCCAGGTCGATGCCGCGATCAACCCTGGCAACTCAGGTGGGCCGCTGATGAACATACGCGGCGAAGTGGTCGGCGTGAACACCGCCATTATCGCCGGTTCGGAAGGGGTGGGCTTTGCTATCCCCTCTGATACGGTCAGCCGCGAGGTTTCGCAGCTCATAGAGACGGGCACATATAAACATCCCTGGATCGGTGTCTCGGCGGTGAATCTCGATCCTGACATTGCCGAGGAGCTCGGGCTGAACATCACGAAAGGCACGATAATCGTCACGGTGGTTGCGGGCAGTCCGGCTGAGGCCGCAGGCTTGAAGGGTGGCCAGACGGGCGATGTGATCGTTGGCGTGGATAACGTGACCGTGCGAAAGTTAATCGATGTCCTCGTGTATATCGAGCGGAACAAGAGCCCGGGCGATATCGTGACGCTGCAGATTATCCGCGAGGGGACAGCACTCAACGTTCCGGTGACGCTCGTGGAGCGGCCCGCGCCATAACATACCTTCGCTCCATCAACGTCGCCGTTTGCTCGTTGGTTTCTAAGAGCGCCGGTACATAGTGACGGCTGACGTTTTGAGCGCTTACTACTGACCGCTTGAATAACAGAACGTTTATAGGCACTCAAATATGCGTACCGAGGTTATCATCCGGGAATTAAGCGAAAAGCTTATATGCTCGCTCACAATATTCTATATATAAAGTGATAGTAATGGCTGAGGTCTCATGTTTACCCTTGAACGAATCAGTTAGGAACATTGAACTGGTACAAGCAGTTGAAACAGCAACTAAAACGCCAGAGCAGCTTCAATCCCTTAACCCCCTACCCGTTCCCATAACCTTCCCTTTTGAATGGCGGCTTGGAGATATCATGATAGCAACGATTTTAAAAGTATCTGAAGCAGAACAGAACGCAGCGCAGAACTTGAACGGAGAGGCAAAGATAAAACCGATAGTGTGTGCCATTTGTGGCGGTGCTAAAAGCGTTTCATATCGAAAGGAATCGGGAACGGTAAGCCACGTTATCTGCGAAGCTTGCGCTACCCGGTATGTGCATAAGGCGCGCGAATTATCCGCTCGTCACTAAATTATGTGGTTATTTGGCCAGGCCAGTACAAAGCAAATTATTTCGTACTGGTATAGCTACCCTTGGACACTCTGTGGCCCGGCGCTCGTTCAATTCACTCCGCGGATACTCGCTTCATCTGCTCGATGAACGTATCGATATGAACCGCGGTAAGCGTTATTATCTCCATTTTGCCGCTGGCTGTGAGGTCGATGGCCAATTTCATGATCACTTCGTGGTTATCTGCTTTCAAGATGTTCACGAAATCGTAGGGTCCAAAAAGCGCGTACTGGCTCAGGATATTCACGCCCCGCGACTCTACTCTCTTATTCACCTCTTCGATACGCTCTGGGTTCTCCTTTACCACCTTCCGCCCCTTCTCCGTCAGTTTGGTCAACATTACGTAGACACCCATCTTCATCACCACTAAAAGAGATGCATTCCGCTCAGATTTAAATCTTTCGGAGCAGCATCCCGTGGGCACGGAATAGTAGCCCGGGAGGGCTTGGGATTCACCACGAGGGTATAGGAGCATCGACCACTTCAATTTCAGATTCCGGGTTGGCGTGGTACATGCGGTAAAAGAAGGGTTTAAAAACTTCTGTTTGTCCTCATGTTGGCCATACGTTATCGAGCGCGGCAGAGATCTCGTCGAAGACCTCCTGTATTCCCGCCGTGCCATTGACCGTAACCAAGATGCCCTTCCGGCTGTAGTACTCGATCAGCGGCTGGGACTGCTTCTTGTACACCTCTAATCGATTCATGACCGCCGTTTCTTTATCATCATCGCGCTGATACAGCTGGCGACCGCAGAGATCACAGATCCCTTCTTGCTTCGGCGGATTGAAGAGGAGATGGTAGCTCGCGCCACAGGCACACATCCGTCTTCCCGAGATCCGCTTCAGCACTTCCGCATCGGGCACCTCGATATTGACCACCACGTCCAGCGTCTTCCCCAGCTTATTCAGGATCGCCTCCAGCGCCTCCGCTTGTGGTTTCGTTCTCGGATAGCCGTCAAGGATACAGCCCGAGTCGCAATCCGGCTGCGAGAGCCGGTCTTTGATGATGCCGATGAGCACCTCGTCCGGCACCAGTTCGCCCCGGTCCATGTACTTCTTCGCTTCGAGCCCAAGCGCCGTCTGATGCTTCAGATTCTCACGGAGAATATCGCCGGTTGAGACATGTGGTATCTCGTATTTCTCAGCCAGTTTTTTTGCCTGTGTACCCTTCCCTGAGCCAGGCGGGCCAAACAAAACGATATTCATCTCCTTTCCAACCACCTCCGGATCACAAGAGGAATACCTGAACGTCCTGCAGCAACGGGCGGTTCTACACAACACTCGGTGCTCCGAATATAAATAAGTGGCGATGACGGCGTTTCAAAGATCCCCCGACCCGTTCAGCGCCATATTAAAAGTTTTTATAGTATAAAGCTATAACAAATAGTAGGATGATGCGGGAAGAGCTGCAGACCACGGAAGAACTGTACACGCACCTACTGAAGCAGAAGAGACTGCTCGCTGCTCGAGGAGTTCAAGGCGAAGGGCTTGGAAGCGCAGAAGCGCGGTGAGGAGCTTTCCCACTCAGATTTTTGTTTGGAGAAGCTGCTGCTGGCGGTCTCTTTGATCGATCTGGGGATCGCAATCGGGCAGATACAGATGCTCGTAGAGGTGGCGAAGGAACGCAGGATGACACACGAGTATCTCATCGGGCTCCAGCCATCGATGGTTTCCGCATGATGCGCGGAGAATAATAAAGGAGGTTCATAGGTATGTTTCAGGTTCGTAGAAGGTTTGATAATCTGGTTGCACGCATACGACACAGGCGAGCGGTGGGTGCGGAATCAACTGAAGATTCGGAAGCGGCGTTCAGGAAGCGACTGAGCCCCGATGAGTATCGTATCTTACGTAAGCGCGGCACAGAGCCAGCGTTCAGCGGTGAATACGTAACGACGAAGGCACCGGGGATCTATCAGTGCAAAGCCTGTGGCAACCAGCTCTTCGACTCGGACACCAAATTCGATTCGGGGACCGGCTGGCCGAGCTTCTTCGATGCCCTGCCAAATGCAATAGAGCTGCGGCCTGATAAGCGCTTTGGCCGGGACCGCACGGAAGTGCGCTGTAAGCAGTGCGGCAGCCACATCGGGCATATCTTTGATGACGGCCCGAAGCCCAGCAGGAAACGATACTGCATCAATTCATTGGCACTGGACTTTACGGAGTCCAAGCAGTAGCTCAGGTCAGGAGCGCAGCTTCGGGAGTCGAGCCATAAATCCGATACTTCAGGGTCGCCCCCGAACTCTTGAAAGACGACCATATCCTTGGGCTCCTGCGTGAATTGCGCGTTAGTGACCAAAGAACCGGTTGAGAGAGCGCGGAGCTTATGTAGAACCTCTGTTAAGACCGCAGAGCGATTAAAATTCGATCAGCACCACCCGCGTCGGCGCGCCGTCACAGCCTTTGAGCTTCAGCGGTAACGCCACCATAAAGTACGCGCCCTGCTCGATGGCACGCAAATCCAGGGTTTCGAGAATGAGCACCCCGTTTTCTGTCAGGAGCTTGTGCACGCGATGCCCGGCATCAGTAAACGCCTCGATAGAGAGATAATCGATGCCCACTACCTTCACCCCGTTTTCGACCAGGAGCTGTGCAGCCGAATAATCGAGTGCGACGTAATCCTCGTGGAACGTCCTGTCCGCAAGCAGCTCAGAGTTCCGGGTCTTGAACAAGATCCGCTTGTAGGTGCGCATGTCCACGTCTCGCAGTTCAGCAGCCGTTATCAGATCCGCTGCCGGTACTTCGACGACCAGCGCCTCGCCGATCAGATCGTACAGGCTCACCTCGTCTATGCCTTTTCCGGCCTCCGAGAAGTGGTACGGCGCGTCGATGTGCGTGCCGATATGCGAGCTGCATGCCAGCCGTGAGAGATTGTAAGCATCCCCGCTTCTCAGCGACTGCTCCTGTATGAGCTCGACGCCCGCATCATTCGGCCAGCATTGCATGCCCGGATAGATCGTGAGTGACAGGTCGTAAATCTTCAGGGTCTTCTCACTC
>CAZFWT010000066.1:0-7231 GCA_964522635.1 uncultured Halobacteria archaeon
GTCTCCGCGGCAACGAAGACGATGCACGGGGTGCCTTCCTCGATCAGCGCCAGCGGCCCGTGCTTCAGCTCACCACCGGCGAACGCCTCCGCATGGATGTACGAAACCTCCTTTATCTTCAATGCCGCCTCCAAAGCGGTCGCATATTGCAGCTCGCGACCGATAAGATAGATATGATCCTTATCGTAGAGCAGCTCGGCGAGTTGCTCCAGATACTCACGCATCGATCGCGAGGTCAGGTTAAAAATATCGAGATACAGGCTCCCGAGCTTCTTCAAGCCGTCCTCGTACTTATCCGCCAGAGCATAGGCGAGCATGGCCATGAGCACGACCTGTGACGTGTACGTCTTCGTGGAGAGCACGCAGAGTTCAAGCCCACTGTTCATCATCAGGAGCGTGTCGCTCTCCCGCGTGAGGATTGAGCCCTCGCGGTTCACGATCCCCACGACCTTGCTGCCACGCCGCTTCGCCGCGTTCACCGCATCCAAAACGTCCGCGGTCTCGCCCGATTGCGAGATGGCCAATACCAACGTGTCTCCCGTTAGAAAGTCCTCATAATGCTCGAACTCCGAGGCCAGGATCGCATTCATGTGCACCTTCGCGATCTTCGAGAAGAGGTAGCTGCCGGCCAGGCACGCGTGATAACTGGATCCGCAACCGATGAAGAAAGTACCGAACGCGTGCTGCATCGCATCACAGATGCTCTTCACAACCCCTTCCTCCTGCTGCAGTGCTCTGAGCACCGTTTCATCCTGCTCACTGAGTTCCTTCAGCATGAAGTGCTCGAATCCGCACTTCTTTGCCTCTTCCGCGTTGCACGTTATGCAGTCCACCGGGCGTGTTACCGCTCGACCCTCAGCTAAATTGTAAATCCGTACAGTCTGATTATCATCCGCGACGAAGACATCGGCACTCCTCAGATAGATGACTCTATCGGTCCACTCCAGGAACGCGAGCACATCGGAAGAGGGGAAGATCCCGTCTGCTCCGATACCGATACAGAGTGACCGCGAGCCTTTTCGCGCGCCAAGAAGCTTTCGCTCGCCCTTCCGTATCGCGAGGATAGTATAGCTCCCTTCGAGTAGTCGCAACGCGTTACGAAACGCATCCTCAAACTCGAAGCCACGCTTCATGAACTCCTCCACGAGGTGCGCAATCGTCTCGGAGTCCGTTTCCGACCTGAACGTATGCCCGTTCTCGATCAAGCACGCTTTCAGTTCCCGGTAATTCTCTATTATCCCGTTATGAACGATTGCGATCTCATTTTTGCAGTCCGTATGCGGATGCGCGTTCTCCATGGAGACTTTCCCGTGTGTCGCCCACCGGGTATGGGCGATTCCTATCGTCCCCTCACCAGCTTCGAATGAGATCTCGTTCAGTTTCCCCGCAGCTTTTTGCAGATGCAGCTCATCCGCGCAGAGCGCAATACCGGCGGAATCGTAGCCACGATATTCCAGCTTTTCCAGGCCACTCGTAAGGTACGGAAACGCTTGCTTGAGTCCGATGTACCCGATAATACCGCACATTTATCTTTTCTATGGCCCCTTTTTCGTAGCCCCGCTCTCAGCCGACGGTATCCTCACCGTTACTCGCTTCGTAAGCACCGGCACCAGCCGTTTTATCTGTATTTCACCTCCCGCATCCATCGTACACTCGTTGATTGGCACCGCGGGGGGTTTGCCGTTTACCTCGTAAATAAAAAAGCCTTCCTCACCGTCGATTGATGCAATAAACTCCTTATCACCTACTTTCTTGATCCCGATCCCGTCAACCTCTTTGAGCGCCTCCAGGATATTTATACCTCCCTGAGTTTGCACTTCGTAATCCTCACTGAACGTATCCATCGCGTCGTACAGCCGCTTCCTGTTCGCGGAGAGCACGTGCGTCCGTCCAAAGGCCTTGCAATGCACCAGATCGGCATCCTCTAAGAGTTTGACGTGCTTCGCAGCCACGGGTACCGAGATGCCCAGTTCATTCGCCAGGCCAGAGACATGATACTCGTCTTGCAGCAAAAGCCGCAGCATCTCCATCCGCGTCTTGCTACTCAGCGCTTTGAAGATCACCGCTCCACCTACTCCGCTCATGCTTCAACGATAGATAGATATGAGCAATCTAGGTTATATCTCTTGCTCTGCGCTTATATAATAGAGCTCTTCCGCCAATTGCTGTATGTATCGCTTACCCTTCTCCTCGTCTTCGAGCCGCGCCACCCATTCGCTCGGGATCGCCTGGTCGCCGTAGTACGCGCCGCAGATCGCGCCCGTCATGGCCCCGATCGTATCAGTATCGCCGCCCAACCGTATCGCATAGACAACACTGCGCTCAAAGTCATCAAACCGCAGAAAGGAGTAGATCGCCGTGGGCACCGAGTCGAACGCCGCCATACCATTGCCCAGTTCGGCAATGACCTCCCCGCTACTCGCTTCGGTTCGCAAAAGCCGCTCCATGCGCCTGAGCTTATTCTTATACAGCTCGTGGTGCACAAACTCATCGAGCTGGGACAGCATCTCATTGCGATCCTCGCGTACCGCCAGCGCGATCGCGAACGCCTGTAGAGCTGCACCTTCTTTTCCCAGCTCGTGCGCGTGCGTTATCTGGCTCGACTGGTATGCGACCTCTCTCAGCTCCTTCGGATTGTCATAATAGTAGAGCCCTACGGGCGCGATGCGCATCGCGGCGCCGTTGCCATATGAGCCCATACCACCGAACAGGCCCTGCGCCGCTTCGTCCCATTGCTCACCCGCTCGCAGTCGTTCGAATGCCGCTCGCGAGCCCGGGCCGTAGCCGCGCTTCGGATTCATATTACGAACGAGCGTTCGCGCCATATCCGCACCATCAAAACCAGTATTCCTAAGCAACGACTCCGCCACTCCGATCATCTGCTCGGTGTCGTCAGTATACCGACCTTCTACCATCTCTAACCTTCCCGCCTCGCCGTAGACCCTGGCTACCCGCTCCCTACTCCAGCCTTCCAGTGGCGCGCCTAAAGCGTCACCAACGGCCGTGCCGAGCAGTGCACCAATGAATTTTGATCTCAGGTCCCGTTTCCACCCAGCCATCATATCATATCTAGTCAAATAGCACGTTTTATTACCGTTTACTGCTAAGAAAAATAAGATGCAAAGATGACGAGCGCAAACACTAAATCTAATTCTGATTCGAACAAGGCGATACTATTGGTCTGCGACGGCCTCGGGGATCGTCCTTCTGTAAATGGCATGACACCGCTCCAGGCGGCAGATACGCCGCATTTGGACGCACTCTGCACCTCCGGCATCTCCGGCTTGCTGGATGTCATCTCACCCGGTATTGTGCCCGGTAGCGACACGGCGCACCTTGCACTCTTTGGCTATGATCCTTACAAACAATATCCCGGCCGAGGTGTCTTTGAAGCGCTCGGCGCTGATATGGCGCTGCATGCGGGCGACGTTGCCTTTCGCGCTAATTTCGCGACCGTGGACGCGGAAATGCGTGTTCTGGACAGAAGAGCGGGCAGAAAGGGGAGCAAAGAACTGGCTGCGCTGCTCGACGGGCTTGTAATCGAGGATGTCAAAATCGCGCTGAAAAATACCACCCAGCATCGCTGTGCCGTTGTCATGAAGGGCGAGGGGCTCTCGCGCTACGTCTCCGATGTGGATTCGCATGTGGCCGGGACTTTCGTACAGGATTGTAAGCCCCTCAGGGACGGTGCGGCCGAGCGGAAGACCGCGCGTATTGTGAATACGTTCGTCAAGCTGAGTTACGAGCTGCTTAATGAGCATCCGATAAATGCAGAAAGGAGACAGAAGGGCGAACTGCCCGCGAATATCATAATAATGCGCGGTGCGGGCACTCCCGAGCCGATCACGTCGCTCCGGGAACGCTTCGGCTTCAGCGCCGCGTGCGTCGCTGGCGCCTCACTCTACAAGGGCGTTGCGCAGTACGTCGGTATGGACGTCTTACAGGTGGAGGGTGCGACCGGTAAGGCAGATACGAACTTGAAGAACAAGGCGGAGGCTGCGTTACACGCACTGGAAGTGCACGATTTCGTCTTCCTGCATGTGAAGGATACCGATAATCACGGCCACGACGGCGATTTCGAGGGCAAAAAAGCGATCATCGAGCGGGTGGACGCAGAGCTTGTGGCCTTACTCAAAGATGCAGATGCATACCTCGCCGTTACCGGCGACCACAGCACGCCTGTAGCCATAAAAAGGCATTGCAGTGATCCTGTTCCCATACTCATACATGGCAACGGGGTGAGGACGGACAACGTCACGAAGTTCGACGAGTTCTCGGTCGCCTCGGGCGGGCTGTGCAGGATACACGGTCTCGATGTGATGCCCATACTGGCCGATTATATGGGCTATTACGTGATGTACGGCACCTGATCTGTCTCACCAGCGGTTGTAGCGTTCGCAATAACGTAGCACCTTGGATTCTGGGAACTCTCACGCAAGACGGATGAAGTAGCTCTTCACCTGAACTCCTCTTCAGCGGCCGCTAAAATCTCAGCTAGCTCTTCCATCCGCTTCGCTGCCTCGTTCAGTCGCGTGCTCACCGCCGCGAGCCCGAGCGCATCCGCTTCCCGCGCCGCCTTCCGGAAACTCTTCGCATGCTCCCTATTGTGCACAACCCAGTGCTCTAACTTCTTCTGTAAGCGAAGCACGCCTTCATCCTTTTCCGACTCTTCCATAGTCTTGTCCTCCCTGAATAGTATTCCCGCGCGGCGATATCACTCGTGGCGATCCCTATTCAATTTCCCGCGGGACTCTGCTCATGTCCCTAACTCCCAGGAGCTGAGATACTTCCGCTGCTCGGCCGTCAGTTCTTCGGTCTCGATGCCCAGCGCATCCAACTTCAATCGAGCTACCTGCTCATCGATCTCCCGCGGCACCGTATATACCTCGTTACGCAGTCGCCCCTGCTCCTCGACGATGTACCGAACGCATAAAGCCTGATTCGCGAAGCTCATGTCCATGACCTCAGGCGGATGCCCGAACGCGGCGGCGAGATTCACGAGCCGGCCTTCCGCGAGTACATACAACCGCCTCCCGTCCTCCATGATATACTCCATCACCTCGGCCTTCGCCTCCTTCCTGGCTACAGCAAGCGCTTCGAGGTCCGGAATATTAATCTCGACGTTGAAATGCCCGGCATTCGCGATGAGCGCGCCGTCTTTCATCAGCTCGAAATGCTCCCGCCGTATCGCTGAGATGTCACCGGTGACAGTGATGAAGAGATCGCCAACCTTCGCCGCCTCCTTCATCGGCATCACGTAATAGCCATCCATATGCGCCTCAAGCGCCTTCCGCGGATTGATCTCCACAACAACAACCTTGGATCCCAGCCCCCGCGCTCGCAGTGCGACGCCGCGGCCACACCACCCGTAGCCCACCACGACGACCGTCTTGCCGGCGAACAGGAAGTTCGTTGCGTTCATGATGCCGTGCAGGGTTGATTGCCCGGTACCGTAGCGGTTGTCGAACATCATCTTCGTCTCCGCGTCGTTAACCGCGATGACCGGGAATTTGAGCTTCCCCGCCGCTGAGAGCGCTCGTAACCGTATGACCCCGGTCGTCGTCTCTTCACAGGCGCCTATGATGCCCTCAACACCGCGCCCGTGTACCCGCGCGATCGTATCCGCGCCATCATCGAGGATGATCTCGGGTCCGTGTGCCAGCGCATCGTCCAGACATGCGTAGTACTCCTGCTCATTCTCACCCCTGAAGGCATACACGTGGATACCGTCAGCCGCGAGCGCGGCAGCGACATCATCCTGCGTGCTGAGCGGGTTCGAGCCCGTTAACGCGATCTGCGCACCACCGTCGCGGAGCGTCAGAATGAGATTCGCCGTTTCCACCGTGACATGGAGGCAGGCGGTGATCTTCACGCCGGCCAGGGGCTGCTCCGCTTTATAACGCGCTCGCAATATCTGCAGCACGGGCATCTGCCTTCGTGCCCATTCGATCCGATTCCGACCCTCTTCCGCAAGGGTTATGTCCTTAACCACAAAATCGCGCATTATAATATACGACCCGCCTGTAACTGCTGAAGCATGGATTCCTTTTATTTAGATACTATAATAAAAACCTTTTTATCTTCGTAACGGCTACCCGAGAAGTGTAGCTGCGTGGGTAGGAAAAGGGGAACCAGATCATGATCGTAAAAGAGATACTTGATGAAAGCGTCCTGACGCTGGCGGAAGCTAAAGAAACACTACAGGCTCTGCGAGCCCGTGGCAAGGGCGCGAAGAAGGAAGAAGAGGGCGCGGAGGAGGCGATCCGGTACGAGCGAAGGAAAGCCTCTGAGCACACCTCGAAATTCGCGAAACAGAGTGCAGAAAGCTCCCGAGCACTGGTTGCTGAGCTGTGCGAATTACCCAAGATGAAGGAGAGCATCGCGGTACGAATTGCTGATTTGGTGCCCCAGAGCCCGAATGAGGTGCGGGCGATCTACGCGAAGGAGCGCTTCACACTCACCGAGGCGGACATCGAGAGTATCCTGGACGTCATCGCGAAGCACGAATGAGTACGTAATTGGGATTCTAAGTAAGTAAGCGAGGAGCGCCTTTTGGGAGGGGACTAAATAAAGGATGAGAGGCTATCCGCATGAGAAGCGGGGGAAGATGGAGAAGGGTACCGCCGGACGGCAGAAGCGGAAAGAGCTATACACACGCATCCTCGATTTCCTCCCTTACGGCCATCTCGATGATGCCCGGCCTGTCTATCAGAAGAGGCCGCTGGCACAGGCGGTGGGTGAAGATCAGTTCGTCTTGATTGAGCTCTCCCCGAAGAAGGATAAAGTTTTTGAGCTCTACGAGCGGGTGTATATCGGCGAGGGCGAACGTGAGAAGATCGATCATGTCATCAAGCGTTTGCGATACGAGGAGCTAACGCCGACGGCGAAGGTTGAGCTGCACTACGTCCTGGCGATCATGGTCAAGGAGAACGAGGAGCGGTTCATCAAGGCATTCAACACTGCGAAGCCTATCACGACGCGACTGCATACGCTCGATCTCTTCCCAGGCATCGGGAAGAAATTGATGTGGGCGATCGTGGAGGCGCGGAAGAAGGGCGAATTCGCCAGCTTCGAAGACCTCACCAAACGCGTGAAAGGGCTCCACCACCCCGAGAAGATCATCGCCAAACGGATCGAGGACGAGATCATCGATGAGCACATCAAGTACCGGCTCTTCACGCCCTAGAGTAGAGGATCTTTAGGCTTGCTCTATCTAATTTGGAGAACGAAC